>NZ_JADGHT010000215.1 GCF_019683755.1 Thermogemmatispora sp.
GGCTTAGCCCCCGCCCGCCGCCCCGGGGCCGGGGGGGGGGGGCGGTGGCGGGCCCCCCGCCACTTGCCCCAACTGCCGCCGGAGCCTCAGGCGGCGGGGGCAACTGAGGCCCGCTCTCGCCCCCGCTTGAAGGTGTGGCCGCATTCGCGGCAGACACGACTTCTCTGGGATCAGAGTGATTGCTAGCCATCTCTCCTCACACCGCTTTTTGATGCAGCCCTCAATGCTACCAATAGGCCTGCTCCCTCCTTGCCCTGCTCGCCTTCCTCGCAAAGACATGCCATCTATCCTGGTCCCCCCAACCTTAGCCCGTGGGCTTATCCTCCTATGGTCACTGCTTCCTTTGGCCTATCGGCTCCGGCTGTCCTAGTTTGCCATGAAAAACGCTCGCTCGTTGCTTGTAGTGCTGGGCGCATTATAGCACATTTTCACTGAACAGGAAGTAAGCTATTGTACTATCTCTATGTGAACCCGGCATAACCTGGCTTGTCCAGGCTTCGCATAGGCCGACAGGTACATCGCTGGCCCGCCTTGCAGCAAGGCCAGCCAATCCAGTCTTGTCGTGCCCACGGCAGTAGTTCATTCCTCCGCTGCTCGTCGCAGTGGCAGTGGACGCTCAGAGACGGCTGCTGCATGCGCAGGAAAACCCTCGAATTCGGCCAGAAGCCGCGCTGTCCCTTGCAGAGCCTGGTAGCCGGCTGGCGTGACATAGGCTACTCCGGTACGCTTCAGGAAATCATGGACAGAGGTGGCTGAGAAAGTATGAGCAAAACCACCGGTTGGCAGGATGGCATTGGTGCCTATACAGTAATTGCCAAGGCAGATGGGAGTAGCAGGCCCAATGAGAATCTCGCCTGCGTTGCGCAGTTGCGTTAGCAGGGCAAAGGGGTCACGTACCTGGACCTCCAGATGCTCGGGCGCATATTCGTTGACGAAAGCTATAGCCTCGTCCATATCGCGTGTCAGGATGATCCCTCCCGTCCCCTTCTCTTCTTCCAAGACGGCTCGGCAGAAGGCGCGTCGCCATTCAGGGAGAGCGGCAATCTTGGCTGGAAGGCGCTGTTTGACGGCCTCGGCTAGAGTCCGATCAGGCGTGACGAGCAAGCTGGAGGAGTCGGGCCCATGCTCGGCTTCGATCAAGAGATCACGCGCGACCAATTCGGGATCAGCGCTGTCGTCGGCCAGCAGAATGGCCTCGCTCGGTCCCGCAGGTAGCCCGACATCGACGACTCCGTACAGCAGCCGCTTGGCGGCAGCGACATAGCCGCTGCCCGGCCCCATGATCTTATGCACACGCGGAATGGTTTCCGTGCCATAGGCCAGAGCGGCAATGGCTTGCGCCCCACCAACCCGATAGATTTCATGCACACCACAGAGGTCGGCTGCCACAAGGGAGGCCGCATCAATCCCGCCATCAGGACCAGGAGGTGTGCAGACAACGATGCGCGGTACTCCAGCGATGCTGGCAGGCGCGGCCAGCATGTACATTACTGAAGGAAAGGCCCCTTTGCCACGCGGTACATAGAGACCGACACTGCTGATCGGTGTTACCCGCTCTCCGGCCATGACTCCAGGCATGACCTCGGTATACCATTGCTCATGGGGCAATTGCCGCTGATGAAAAGCTTTGACGTTTCTAATGGCCTGCTCCAGAGCTGCCCGTACCTGGCTATCTAGTTGGCGATGAGCAAGCTCGATTTCCTCTGCGCTCACGCGGAGGCGCTCTGCACTCAAGACAACGCCGTCAAAGCGTGTTGTATACTCCAATAGAGCGGCATCGCCACGCAGACGCACGTCCTCTATGATTGGGCGTACGCGCTCTGTTATCTCCTCAATGCGCAGCTCAGCGCGGCGCAGTAAACGCCGACGCTGGGCTGCATCCATTGTCGTCAGCTCATAAAAATGCACCATTACTTACCAGACTCCGACAAAGAGATTGCTGTTTTTGCTTCCCTTCACCACGCACGCCTGCTGTGATTTCGCCTGGACTCAGCTATGCTAGCATAGCTCCCGTGCCACGCGCCTGGGCCAGCGCGTCAGCGCGTTGCGCGGCAGCGACATCGCTCTTCATCCAGCGTGCCCCGAAGATGCCGATCAGCCCAGCCAGTGCTAGCATCGGTACACAGGTCACCAACAGCGCCTGACGCAGATCCTGACCAGCGATATTGTGGGCGAAATGGCTACCATGGGTTGGATCAAAATGTTGGGCCAGGACGCCCACAAGCGATGGCGCAAAAGCATCGCCGAGCAAGTGGGCTACCAGCAGCGACAGGGCAACCGCCGAGGCGCGTAAGGCCGAGGGCACAGTGTCTTGAATGGCCGCTGTGCACGGTCCATTATAAAGCAAGATGAGCATGGCTGTGATAAAGAAAAAGACCATGAAAGCAGTAGTACTACGGGCCGTCACCGCTAGGGCAAAGCTAGGCGCGCAGAGCAAAAAGCCGATGCCACAGACAAGAATACGAGCCCCCGGATGGAAGGGATTCAAGATATCCGCTAAGTAGCCACCGATGATCAGCCCTGCGATGCCAGCAATCACCACGACTACACCTGAGAGCGTCGCCGCCTGCGCGGCTGTCAGTCCTAGAGCATCCTGTTGATGTAGATAGACTGGCAAAAAGGTGACACTCGCCCCCTGGGCGTAGAAGGCAAAGGCCTGGACGAGAGTCAGCACGATTAAGCTACGAATTCTGAATAGAGCAACGAAGTCTTGCCGAAGCAGACGCCACGAAATAGCGATAGGCTCTTCTATCTCCGCCGGCGCTGGGGGAGGCGTTGCCGCTGTCTCGGCGAGTGAGGCGGCGATTGCCTGCTCCATATCGCTGGCCTGCGCGCGCATACTGTTCTGCTGCCAGCGCCGTATGAAGAGCAAGCCACCAAGAGCGAATAGAGCAATGACTAGTACCAATACCACGCCGATGATCACAAAGGCCAGAGCGATTCCCCAGTTCTTCAGCACTAGACTGCTAGCCCCCCCACCTAAGATAAAGCCTCCCAACAGGTAGATCAGGGCCTGGAGCACTGACTTTCTATGGATCTGTACGAGAGAGGAAGCTCTCTGCTCTTCCTCCGTCGACCGTGCGCCAGCCTGTTCCGTCTCCATCTTCTCTCGCTCATCGGCTTCATTGCGCCTCGGCTCCCGCAGGCGCCAGGCCAATAGAGCAAGTACCAGGCCGGGAATACCGGCGATCAGGAAGGCAAACCGCCAGGTTCCTTTTCCTAGGCTGGCCAGGAAGCCCCCAAGAACGTAACCCACCATCAGACCAATCATCGAGCCAGCTCCCCAGCGACTCATGATCTGTGCCCGCTTCTTACGGCTATAGTAGTCGCTCAGTAAAGCTGTACCGGCGGGATAGTAGCCGGCTTCACCAATGCCCAAGACCATTCGAGAAAGAAAGAGGGCGACAAAATTGCTGGCCAGGGCAGTAAAAGCAGTAGCCAGGCTCCAAACACTCACGCAGAGCGCCACCACGTTCTTGCGCCGTGTGCGATCAGCCCAGATACCAAAGGGCAACGTTCCTAGTGTGTAGATGATAAGAAAGGCCGAGCTAAGATAGCCAAGCTGGTCAAGGCCTAATCCCAGTTCCTGGCCGATGATGGGGGACGCACCTATGAAGATGTAGCGATCCATGTAGTTAAGGAAATTAATGGAAAACATGATCATGAAGACATAGGTCGCATAGCTGGAGGTGCGCCGTCTGGAGGCTCCCAGGTCGGCATTGACGGAGGGAGCAGATGGATTCATAGAAAACCTCCTCGCAAGGAGATAGGCAGAGAAGCCGAACGACAACTCCAAAAGGACTGACCTGAGCACACTCTATCACAGATTCTGAGTCGAGGGAAGGGCGGAGCCATGAGGATTTCGCTCCAGGCGCAGCATTTCAAGAAAACTCCAGGTTTTCAAGTCACGCTCCAGATGAAAACGGAGGAGATCATACATTACGCGCTCGATCTCCAACAAGAGGGAGGCATCGAGGTGCCAACGGGGGACAGCCTGCCACTCGCTGCGCTGCAGCACGCGCAGCACATGTAAGGCCTTGACAGAGAGAGGACGACTCCAGAAGCGTGAGCAACGAGGGCAAATGGCTCCTCCTAACGCGGCGGAGAAACCATTTTGCTCTGGGCGTAGCTCAGCAGCACAATGGGCACAGGCCCGGAAAGCCGGTTCGTAGCCTACCTGGCTCAAGAGGTGAATCTCAAAGTAGCGCAGCAGTAGCTGAGACACCGTGTGCAAGGGATCACGCGTCCCGTCAACCGCTTCCTTTTGTTGCGACAGAGCGGCGTCACCGTCGAGCGCACGCAGCATCTCCAGCATGAGAAAGTAGACCCGGCTGTGCTGAGTATGCTCTTCAAGGAAACGGTCAACCAACTCAGCCAGGTAGAAGCCACAGGTCATATGCCACTGGCTCGCCTTCAGATCAAGGAAACACTCGCGATTCTCTGCCTGCGTTACGATATCCAGATCGCGCCCAACAGCTAGTTGTAGCTGACTATGACAGAGGAGTTCTAGATGACCAGCGAGCTTACTTGTCGGACGACGCACACCTTTAGCCACCGCCTGGATCTTGCCATGAGTAGGAGTGAGGAGCGTTACAATGCGGTCGGCCTCGCCAAGGTTAATCCGCTTGAGGACAATTGCTCTTGTGGAGTAGCTACGCTGCTGTCGCATGCGCTGGAGCCCTTAACAATAAAAAAGACGTGATCTGCTGTCACGTCTTCGCACCTGAGAAGAGGAGGCGACGAGCGGATTCGAACCGCTGATCGGGCTTTTGCAGAGCCCTGCCTTACCACTTGGCCACGTCGCCACACCTGGAGCGGGAGACGGGATTCGAACCCGCGACATCTTCCTTGGCAAGGAAGCGCTCTACCACTGAGCCACTCCCGCATGTCAGATTAGAGAGGAGTTCTCTAACCTTGTGCCTTTAAGATAGCACATCTCTGGCGATTTGTCAACGGGTGCTGACCCAAATTCCAGAAATTGCTTTGCCTTCCAATGGGGAGAGGCAATGGAGCAAAGGAGACAGCTCCGGCAAGGCTCCTTGGCGGAGCCACGTCTGTTCTTCTGACAGGCCCAACCCCAGACGCCTTATCTAGCGTAATCACCCTGACCAAACTCCGGCGTAGGCTAGGGCCATCGTAGCCATTCCCTCCCCGCGCCCAGGTTAGCTAAGTTTCACGGCGAGGATCGCGGCATCCTCACACTGGTTCTCATCGGGCCGCCGTTGCGAGCAAGGCAACGATCATCTTCGGCTGACACAACCTCAGGTTTGCCTCTCCTCGAGCTTTCCTCTTCCGGGCAGCTCTAGGCTAGTGCATCACTTGTGGAGCACAAGAGACGAGAGCACAACAGGTGTTTGCTCAGGCATGACCAAGTACCAATGAGTCAGCTATCAGGCAGTTTCTCGAGAGTGTTTCTCCATATGCTCGTATTCATAGAGCACATTGGAGGCGGCCACAAGAGCTGCGGTTTCCGCGCGAAGAACGCGGGGACCAAGTGAGACAATGAGGGCGCCACGTTCACGAGCTAGCGCCACTTCCTCGGGAGCCAATCCGCCTTCGGGGCCGATAAAGAGGGCAACCGTTAACGAGCCGTTCAGCAAAGCTTCCTGCACCTGCTCTTGGCGAGTACGCAAGGCTGCGCGCATACTGAGCAGTTTCTCTTGCTCCCACGGCATCACAATCAAGGCATTGGCAGGAAGCTCAGCTAACGCCTGGCGGAGATTGCGTACAGGGAGCAATTCGGGGATACGTGCCCTGCCGCACTGTTCTGCTGCCTCTTGGAGAATACGTCTCCAGCGCTGGATTTTTGCAGCACCAATGGCTTCCAGACCCACCTGTGATCGCTGGCAGCGCAATGGTACAAATGCGCTGATACCCAGCTCCGTCCCTTTCTCTAGTACCCACTCGAAGCGCGCCGATTTCAGCAGTCCTTGATAGAGCACCAGCCGGAGGCAGCCCTCGCCGCTGCCCTTACGCCGTTCGAGAAGCTCTACTTCGACGCCGGAGCGCCCAGCGTGAACGATCCGCGCCTCAACCTCATCGCCAGTATTATCGAGCAGGAGCACATGTTCATCAAGGGTAAGCCGCAAAACATCGCGAACCTGATGGGCCACCGCCGCGGGCAGCATGACCCGGCGCTTTGCAGGCCGGCTGGTCTGGGTTTGCGCCAACAACTCAGGTGAGACAAAGAAACGGTGCATAGCCGCTTATCAGGTCGCCTTGCGCATGACAAAGAGCAACCAGTCATCGGTCTGTATCGTAGCCAGGGGGCACAATCCGGCTTCTGTTAAAGCTTGCTCAACCTTATCACGGTGTTCCTGCAGCACACCAGAGGCAAGCAGCAGGCCACCTGGTGCCAGCACAGTGGCCATGAAGGGTGCCAATGAGCAGATTACTCCAGCCAGAATGTTCACTACTATTAGATGGTAGCGACCGGCTAAGGCCTGGCTACGTTCTTCATCAAGGGTACCGTGGATTACCTGAATGCGTCCGCCGAGATGATTGCGCTCTACATTTTCACGGGCACTGGCCACAGCCACATCGCTGATATCATAGGCATCGACCTCATCGGCTCCTAGCAAGGCCGCAGCTAAAGCCAGGATACCCGAGCCTGTTCCCAGGTCAAGTACACGCATACCTGGCTGAACGCGCTTTTCCAGCTCCTCCAAGCACATCCTGGTTGTTGGGTGCAGGCCGGTACCAAAGGCCATGCCCGGGTCCAGCGTCATCACTACCTCGCCTTCAGCCGGAGTGTACTTACGCCATGATGGACAAATGACGAGGCGCTGGCCTATGTGCGTTACATGATAGGACTCCTTCCAGGCCGTAGCCCAATCTTCCTCGCGAATCAGGCGCGTCTCTAGTTCTCCCACAAGCCCAGTACCAATGCTCGCCAGATGCCACAGTCCTTCGGCAATGCGCTGCCGGGCCTCTTCCTCCTTGCCATCGACTGCGAGATAGGCATGAATCTTCACAGGATGACCAGGCAGAATGCGATACTCCTGTCCGTCATCAAGCAGCTCAATTGGCTCCTCAATGGCCACACCGCCATGAGTATAACGCATGAGGAGTTCGCTGACGGACTCAACCGCCTCTGGGTGCGCTTGTACCGTTAATTCTATCCACTGCATCGCATCTCAATCCTCACCTTAATCAGGTAACGCCCTATCACTCTCTCATCCCACGGGGTCGCGCGATATTCTATTATGCCATCAGCAGGGGCTGCACGCAACGCATTACCCCTGCTCGTGGAAGATCAGGGGAACAGTTGATAGACAGATAGGCAACCAGACAGCCAATCAGGCAGGCAGTACGCAGTTGGGTATCCCTTACTTGTCCATGTACCCATCCCTGGGGCCTGATCTTGAGCTTAGCTGGCCGGGCTGGTCGATGCTCTGTTCCCCCTGCACGCACTAGATGGCGCAGCGTACTTGCGCTGTCTCGGCTAAAAGACTGCCGGCTCTGTATACTCTCCGAAGACTGAGCGGAAGACGTCCATGATCTCGCCCAGGGTGGCATAGGCCTTCACGGCTTCAATGATGGCCGGCATGGTGTTCTCGGTGCCTTCGGCTACACGGCGCAGGTTGTCGAGGGCCTTCCGCACAGCCGCTTGATCGCGTTCCCTCCTCACACGGTTTAGACGCTCCAGATGGACACGCTCCCCTTCACGATCGATGTAGAGTGTGGGTACCTTCATATCTTCTTCCATCACATATTCATTCACACCAACAATGATGCGCTTGCGCTGCTCTATCTCTTGCTGATAGCGATAGGCAGATTCGGCGATCTCTCGCTGGAAGAAGCCGTTTTGGATACAAGCTAGCACTCCTCCTAGCTCCTCGATGCGCCTGATATACTCCCATGCCGCTTGTTCTGTTTCATCGGTTAGCTTCTCGACAAAGTAGGAGCCGCCGAGGGGGTCAACAGTGTTGGTGACGCCGCTCTCATGGGCGATGATCTGCTGTGTACGCAGGGCAATCAGGGCAGCTTTCTCTGTGGGG
>NZ_JADGHT010000216.1 GCF_019683755.1 Thermogemmatispora sp.
TTCTACTTCAGTATTCTCTCCTGGGAAGTCGCTTTTCACGAGATGTTCCAGCGCGAATACCAGGACGGCAATACCTTGATTCACCCAGCCCTTGGCCTGGGAGCCATCCAATCGCAAGAGGAACAGCCCCTACGCCGCGATGGCTATGTGGCCCGCCTGATTCGCGTCCAGTTCAAGTGTGGCCAGACCTGCGTTTTCCATTCACGAGTCAAAGGGCATGAATCTCCCTCCGAAAGCCTGGCCAGAGAAGTAGCCCAGGCCTTGGAAACGTCAGAGCTGTGAGAAAAAACTGGCAGCATTTCCCTTGAGCTGCGGGCCAGCCAGCCCTCAGCAGCAGGCAAGGTGCAGGAAGGCAAGCGAGCACTGGGACTGGTCGGAAAGCGTGCAGAGGTTATAGAATGGTGATTGAGACGAGGGGTTCGCCTTGGATGCCGCCCGACTGTCCGTGTTCGTGGAGGTAGCCTTGCCAAATGAGAATCGTCAAATTGCTCTTCATCTGCCACCTGGCGGCGCTAGTCTTCGCCCTGGGTGGTCTCCTGATTATCCTGCCTCATCCTGAACTGTGGAACAGCAATCCCATCGGAGTGCGTATCTTCCAGTTTGCCCTGCACTGGGCCGGCTCGCTGCATATCCTCTTTGGGGCAGCTACCATGCTGCTCTTTGGCCTGCTGTGCATCGATGCGCGGCGCACGCTGGTCTTTTTCGCCGCCTCGGTCCTGGTCTCGATTGCCGTGAGCCTGCTCAGCCTGATGGGCATACCGCTGAGCACCGCTTCTTTCTCCGCCTTCCCGGGTCCGAAGCTGGCTGGCATTGTCCCCTACTCGCTCCCGCTCTCATGGTTCTATATGGGTTTCACATCCTATCTGCTGGCCAGCAAGCTAACAGATCGGCTCGGATTGGAGCGACAGACGCTCTGGTCGCTGGTGCTTGGTACCTACTTTCTGACAGTCTGGGATTTGGCACTGAACGCCGTGCTTGTGAGCGGACACCTCGCCACAGCGACCGGTCTTCTGAGTGGCTATAGCAGCGCCTACGGTCTGCCCGTGGGGAACCTCTTCTTGTGGGTTGTTAATTGCCTGCTGCTGATGGCGATCAGCCGCTGGCTGTGGCGCTCCGATCTCGATGTGCACCACCTGGCCATCTGGCTGCCGTTCGCTGTCTATACAGCCAACACAGGCTTTGTGATGGCCCTCAATCTGGGCAGCGGCCTCTGGTCGCCACTGCTCTTGACGGCGGTCTTTGTCCTGGTGCCGGAGTCGCTGGTGGTCTTTCCACGCGAAGAAGGACACCCCCATCCTCAGCATCCAGGACGCCGTGCCCTGAGCCAGTCGACCTGGCTACTGATGCGCGCTGGTGCCCGCGCGATCTCCCATTGGGCGGTGCGCATTCGGGTCGAGGGACTGGAGCAAGTGCCACGCAAAGGTCCGGTCTTGATCGCCGCACGCCATTTCCACTACTTTTATGACGGCTATGCCCTGCTACGGGCCATTCCTCGCCGCTTGCACACGGTCGTCGCTCTCGACTGGCTGCGCTCGAAAACTTCGCGCTTCGCCATAGAACTGGGCTGCTCGCTGGTCGACTGGCTCGTCGTGCTGCGCAGCGAGCAATTCCGCGAGCTGGAGACTAACAGCAACAGTAAGCCCCGCGCCTACAGTCAGCGCGAGGTGCGGCGCTACTTGCGCCAGATGGCCACGCGTGCTGTCAGCCTGCTCCGAGCCGGTGAGGTCCTCGTTATCTTCCCAGAAGCGTATCCTAATATCGACCCACATCCCTCGCCCAAGTCGAATCTGGAGCAATTTCTGCCATTCCGCCCCGGCTTCGTTAAGTTGGTCGAAATGGCAGAACGCGATGGCCGTACGCAAGTGGCCGTCGTCCCGGCTGGCCTGGCCTACGCCCGCGAGAAGGGACGGCATCAGCGCTGGCGGGTGACCGTGCGCTTCGGCCCAGCGCTCTACCGCCGAGATTTTCCCTCTGCCGAGCAGATGCGACGCGTGGTCGAGGAACAGGTGCAGCTTCTCTCTGGAGCGACATCACCACCTCCTTCTCCACGCAGAGATGGCCCTCTCTCAGTTTCATAGCCCTGGCTGAACCCCTCGTCGGCCTGTTTCAGGCCGCACCAGACTGCCCTGCCTGGGACCCTGCCCCCGGGGCCTTACTCGGGCTTGAAAATAGCCCGTTTGCTTTGCTACTTACTTATTCAGTCAGTAAAGGCGGAATCATAGAGGTATGCAGAAAGTAACGCGCCTTTTGAGCGCACTACGCACGTTCCTGCTCAGTGCCAGCGTCTTGCTGGGACTGTGGCAGGACTATCGCATTCAGAAGGCCATTCGTGAGACAGCCTCACCTCGCCCGCGGCGCCTGCCCCAGCCGGCCCCGCGTGTCTCCATTATTCTGCCCGTGCGCAACGAGCAGGAGAATATCGATGGCTGTCTTGCCTCGCTGTTAGGTCAGGATTATCCTGATTTCGAGGTTATTGTTGTTGACGATGGCTCAACCGATGCCACGCCTGCGCGCCTGGCCGCCTGGCAGCAGCGCGATCCGCGCCTGCGTGTCCAGCGCGTCGACGAGCTGCCTGCCGGCTGGGCCGGCAAGGCTCATGCTCTCCATACCGGCGCCACCCTGGCACACGGCGACTGGCTGCTCTTTACCGATGCCGATACGCGCCATGCGCCCCAGACCCTGCGCCTCATGGTTGCTCATGCCATCGCTCACCGTCTTGATCTGCTCTCGATGTTCACTGAGATGCAAATCATTGGTTTGGCAGCACGCCTGCTCACCCCCATGACCGGCCTGCTGTTGACGGTATTGATCACACCCGGTGAGATTCGCAGCGCAGCCCATCCACGTCAGGCCTTCGCCTTCGGTCAGTACATCCTGGTACGACGCGAGGCGTATGAGGCTACAGGGGGCTTTGCCGCACCGGAGGTGCGGGCCTCCTTCACCGAGGATATGGGGATCGCCCAGGTCTTTAAGCGTCAGGGCTGGCGTGAGGACATCGTTGGAGGCTGTGGTCTCGTGAAAAATGTGCAATGGACCACCTGGCGCAGCGCCTGGCGCGGTCTGCGCAAGGGCGCCTATGGGAAACTGGCTCCCTATCCTCTGCTGGGACTGGTAGGGGGATGCTTCTTGATCTACTATGGCCTGGCCCCCCTCCTGACCTTGCGCGAGGCGCTGCGGCCCGGGCGCTTGCGCCAGGAGCGTCTGTCAGCCTTGCTGGCGTTGCTGGCTCTCGGCCTGCAGATCGATAGTAAGCGACGCTTTGGCCAGGCTTTTGGGCTACCGGCACGCTGGGCTTTGCTGGCGCCCCTGGCCAGTACTGCTTTCGGCATGCTGCTGCTCGATACCATGCGCCTGGCTCTCAATGGCCAGGGGGCCGACTGGAAGGGCCGTCGTGCTCCACGCCTCACAAGCAGCAATGTGCTACCTTTATTGTAGGCAGACAGTAGGGAAAGCAACAGGTCCAATAGGCCAGTTGCACAAGCCCAATCCAATGCGGCAGAGCAACTGCCAAGCTCCTGGTAGGTATCGGTGACTGTGCTCCTTCCGAGGACACGCCTTGCAGCGGCGAGGTGTCTAGCATGAAGCTCTCGCAATTCTTCTTACATCTACAATTGATCTTCTTA
Source organism: Thermogemmatispora sp. (assembly GCF_019683755.1). Taxonomy (GTDB): domain Bacteria; phylum Chloroflexota; class Ktedonobacteria; order Ktedonobacterales; family Ktedonobacteraceae; genus Thermogemmatispora. The sequence continues at coordinate 3,624 of NZ_JADGHT010000216.1, forward strand.
CTTTTCATCACGGTAGTCGCCTTCTGGCAGCGCCGGCGCATCAAGAAGGGAATCAAGGAGCTGATTACCCTCGATAAAGAGGCCTCGCTGCCCGAGCCGGCGCCTCGCGTTTCCGTTATTCTCCCTGTACGGAATGAGGAGGCCAACATCGATACCTGTCTGGCCTCTCTCCTGGCCCAGGACTACCCTGATTTCGAGGTCATCGTTATCGATGATGGCTCAACCGATGCCACGCCTGCGCGCCTGGCCGCCTGGCAGCAGCGCGATCCGCGTCTGCGTGTCCAGCGCGTCGACGAGCTGCCTGCCGGCTGGGCCGGCAAGGCTCATGCTCTCCATACCGGCGCCACCCTGGCACACGGCGACTGGCTGCTCTTTACCGACGCCGATACGCGCCACGCTCCGCAAACCTTGCGTCGCGCTGTGGCTCATGCTATTGCTCATCATCTCGATCTGCTAACTCTTTTCACCGATACTCGTCTGCCCGGTGCAGCCGCGCGCCTGCTGACAGCCATTGGTGCCACATTGCTGGCTATGCTGGCGACGCCCGGCGAGATGCGCGATCCGCGACAGCCAACGCGCGTGCTGGCCATCGGTCAATACCTGCTTGTGCGACGCTCAGCTTATCTGGCCTGTGGCGGCTACAATGCCCCCGAGCTGCGCTCGACCTTCTCGGATGATATTACCCTGGCCTGGTATCTCAAACGCCGCGGCTGCCGTGAAGATATCGTAGCTGAGCGCGGCTTAGTCTTCAATGATCAGTGGACGACCTGGAAAAGCGCCTGGGAGGGCATGCGCAAAAGCAACTATGGTCTGGTGGCAAGCAGTCCGCTTTTGGGCGGCCTCCTAGGTCTAGCCCTGATCATCTATGGCCTGCTGCCTCCTTTCACCTTGGTGCGTCAGCTGTGGCTCTGGCGCTCTCGCAGGCAGAGTCAGTTTCAGTCACAACGACCACAGCAAGGCTATTCAGGCCTGCTGGCGAGCACTCTGGCAGCGCTGACCCTCTTCTTTCAGATCGATACGAAGCGGCGTTTTGAGCGTGAGTATCGTCTACCTTTCGCCTGGTCGCTGACGGCCCCGCTGGGGTGGGCCACCTTTGGGCTGCTGATGCTTGATACCACCCGGCTCGTGCTGAGCGGACGCGGGGCCACCTGGAAAGGGCGCATGGCCCCGCCGCAGCATCGCTCTGTTCACCCGCTGGCTTTCATGGGCAACTTGCTCCAGCGCCTGCGCCCACGTGCTGCCAGGACGCCTAGCGGCTTTGCCCACTACCTTGTCGGACTTTGCAATGGGAAAACGCTTTCACCTTCTTTTCTGGCTACACATTGCCTATCTAGGCCTGACCACGCTGGGAGCCAGTTGGCAGCTCTGGCGCGTTCGACGTACGCTCAAGGAGACCCTCCCTCCCAGTGAGGTCCCCTTGCCAGAGCCGGCGCCTCGCGTTTCGATTGTGGTGCCGATCCGCAACGAGGCGCCGCATATCAATGCCTGCCTGTCATCCCTGCTGGCCCAGGATTATCCTGACTTCGAGGTGCTGGCCATCGATGATGGCTCAACCGATGCCACACCGGCCCTGCTGGCTATCTGGCAGCAGCGCGCTGCGCGCTTACGCGTCTATCGCATCGATGAGCTGCCCGCCGGTTGGGCCGGCAAGGCCCATGCTCTCCATACCGGCGCCACCCTGGCACGCGGTGACTGGTTGCTCTTTACTGACGCCGATACGCGCCACGCCCCTCAAGCCCTGCGCAGGATGATGGCCCATGCGCTCTCTCGGCGCCTCGATTTCCTCTCGATGTTGCCTGACGCGCGCCTCGTGGGATATGGCTCGCGCTTGCTGACCCCGGCAGGGGCGGTCTTAATGACGCATTTCGCTACCCCTGCAGAAATGCGCGACCCCCGACAGCCAGGTCGTGCTTTAGCTGTCGGTCAGTATCTGCTGGTACGTCGCACGGCCTACGCGGCGAGCGGTGGCTACAGCGCTTCTGAACTACGAGCTAGCTTTGGCGACGATGTGGGTCTAGCACAGTTTCTGAAGCGTCGCGGCTGTCGCGAAGACTTTGTTGATGGGCGTGGCCTCGTCTTTAATGAGCAGTGGACAACTTGGCGCAGCGCCTGGCGCGGTTGGCGCAAAAGTGTCTACTCGGTCACAGCCTCGGCTCCCTGGCTCTGCCTCGGCGCCGGTCTGGGATTGATCAGCTACGGTCTGCTACCATTACTCAGTGCATTGACGGGCTTGCGATGGCTCCGCCGCCGGCAATGGGGCCGCTCGGCGCTGACACTGATTCCCGCTCTGTTAACGCTAATTCTGCAGGTGCTTGCGCGCCGTAGTTTCGAGCGCGAACAGGGGCAGCCCGTGACCTGGTCACTGCTCGCTCCACTTGGCTGGGTAGCTTTCGGTCTGCTGATGCTCGATACAGTACGCCTGGCCCTGAGCGGACGGGGAGCAGAATGGAAGGGACGTCATGCCCCTCGTCAGCCGCCGAGCATTCAGGCGCTGGGCCTGCCTTCGCCTCGACAGCGTCGCAGCAGCATTTCCAGACCTTGAGTGATCTCTCTCAGCGCGCCAGGTTCAACAGATTGAGGGTTACCTTTGCCTGGCCATGACGCTGCTTACTTATCTGCCTCTGCCTGTGATAGAATAGGTTCACCATGCATGATCTGTGGGCAGATGTCGATCAAGAATACTCTCAGGTGGCAGCACATGCGGAGACGCGTGCCCGCTCTCTCCGCCAGGGGGATCTCCTAACCTCCTTGCGCTTTTGGCTGCAAGAGGAGTACCTTGCTGGCTACTGTAGGGCATTGCAGCAGAATCCTCTCTATCGGCGCTGCTATTGGATTGATGCCCTGGGTGGTGAGCCACCGCGGGTAGAACAGGCCGCCAGGCGTGAGGCGAGTCTCGAGGAGGGCGTTAGCTCGCGTGAGCGTTCCACAGGCAGGCGACGTACCCATCCCCAGCCACAGCATCCCTGGCTGCAAGCCTTACACACTCTCTCTACCCGCTTGGTTGCTGAGGGTCGCTCATTTGCTCTCTACGGACTGCTGCTAACAGGCTCAGGGGGCGGACGCAGCGCGACTCGTCCCGCCTCAGGCCTTAATGCCAGCCTCAGCAGTCACAGGCCGCAGCTAGCGATTCCCAGAGACAGTGGCTCGATTGCTGCTAGCTGGCCGGAAGCCGCCACAGCTATTCTGCAGGCCCTTGACCAGGCACCGGCGGTTTTCGCCCTCAACCCATTGGCGCCAGTGATTTTCCGCTATGAGGACCTGGAGCCGCTCTTGTTGCGCGCTGCCCCTACGGAACTCTGCTTGCTGATCATGCATCGCCAACTGGAGAGCCGCCTGCGCGCCGCTCGTCGCCATGAGCAGCAGGCTGCCGCTTTGCTCAACCTGCTGCGCAGTGATCGTTGGCGGGCCTTGGTGCCTCACGATGAGGCCGCGCCTCTCTCTGCCGAGGCACTCGCCGAGCTACTCGACCTACTGTTATCCCAGATCCAACGTCATTTTCCTCTCGTGCAGCGTATCGCTCTGCCACGCCCCAGCGGTCCAGCCCACATCGAGACGGCGCCCTATACCCTACTCTTCGCCACGCGTCGCCAGGATAGCCTGCTTGCAATGAATGACGCTGTCTGTACCTATTGGCGTCGGCTTGAGGAGCAAAGTCAGGCCAATCTGCTCGGCAGCGCCTGGTTCCAGGCAAGACGAGAGGAGCGCCGGGCTGCTGCTCGCGAACAGCTCTATCAGCGTACATTACAGACAGGACGCGCTCTACGTAGTCGGCGCTGGCCAGACCTACGGCAGCAGCTTATTAGCAGCACTTTTGGTCAGTTCACCCAGGCTGAGCATGACGCTGTTATTCAGCGACTGCTACGCGAGGGGCAAGTACGCTGTGAATGGCGAGGCTCTCGTCCTGTCCAAGGGCCAGCACAGGGCAGCGAGTCAGCAGAGCCAATACCAGGCCCAGATGATCTACTGATCTGGCCAGCAGCACGCTAAGGAGGCCGACCTCTCACCCACAAGGCAGACCAGGGGTCAGCATCTACGCGCGGATAACGGATTACACAGGGAGCAGGAGAGTAAGGAGACGTTGCCAGGGGGAAACGCCGGCCAATGGGGTAAACCGGCGTCATTGGTAACGCCTCCCATAGGAGAACGCGAGAGCCAGTCAAAATCAGAGCAGTAACTTGCTCGTCTACTACAATCTCTTTCTTTGGCTGGCAACGACGATAGCAACGGGAGGGTGATGTGGATACCGAGAGCGTCTCACAGAAAAATACCTTGAATGAGCTGACCGGAGCTGAGTGGCTCTATTTCACTAAGAGTATACTCATCACGAATTATCCCTCCGTCTATGGACACGAGTTGCGC
>NZ_JADGHT010000217.1 GCF_019683755.1 Thermogemmatispora sp.
CTCGCTTGGGGAATAACCTGTAGTCTGGCCCTTCTAACTCGACCACGCGCGCCTCAGCAAGGAGCCGCGAGACGCCCGCGGCCCCCAGCCAGGCCAGGAGCTGATCCGGGCGATGGTTGGCCGTCACCACGGTCGCTCTCCCGCTCTGAAGCCGCTGATCCAGCAGCCGATAGTACACCTCTTCACGGAAATCGCTCGGCTTGGGCTTATCCAGATCATCCAGCACCAGCAAGGGCGTCCGCATCGCTTTCTGAAGGAGGCGCAGGTAGTCCTCGTCCTGGCGCAGCAGCACCTGGATCTGCTCGAAGAGCGCCACCGCGCTGGCGAACAGGCAGGCCTGTCCTGCGGCCACCCGGGCGCGTGCAATGGCCGCCGCCAGATGGGTCTTGCCCACCCCAGGGGGGCCGACCAGCAGCAGCGTGCCCTGGGGATCATGGGCAAACCGCTGCGCTTCCTGCAAGGCGAGCTGGCGCTGCCGCACGGTCTGGGGCGTATCGCCTGGGCGCATGTCGAGCCGGAACGTTTCGAATTGCCCGGAAGGACCCTGGGCTGCTTGCGCCGGCGCCAGCCAGCCAAAAAGCTGGCTTGCCAGCAGCTTGCTCCGCTGTTCCTCCAGCAGGACGCGCTGCTGCACCCGCCACTGCTCCGCGCTGGCGTGCACTTCGCAGCCGCAGCGCAACCGGAGCCAGCGCCCATCGTCCAGCGCGAGCGGCTCGACAACGGTCCCACAGGTGGGACAGGTCCAGCGGGCCTCCGCCTGCGAGGTCGCTACCCGCTCCGGGGAGAACCGGCTGGCCAGCCGCGCCGGCACGCGCAGGGCGGCCCCCAGTCGCGTGAAGGACCCCATTCAGCTCCCTCCTGCAGCGGCACCTGGCTCCTCGGCCTCGACCTGCTCAACCTGGCACGCTGCTTTCCAGGCCTGTCGCTGCGCTTCGACATAGGAACGGTACTGGGCCATGGGATCAGACTGCCAGGCCGGTTCTACGGGCAGATGCGAGCGCGTGCCCCGCCTGGGGGGCCAGCGACCGCTCTCCAGCCCGGCAGCGCTCGCCGAGCCTGTCCCCTCCGACCCGGCTGCAACCTCCTGCCTGGAGGGCACCGGCGCCTGAGCCTGCGCGGCCTGCACGCGTTTGAGCCAGCGGCGGAAAAAGCCTGGCGTCAGCCGCTGCTGCCGCTGATTGCGCCGCGGGTCCTGGATATATTCGGCACATTCGACAGCTTCTCCGCGCACTGCTGACCAGCCCAGCGTCGCGGCAAATTCTTCCAACACCTGGCAGAGGTGCCGCGACGCCGGGAGGCCCAGGATCTCGGCAATCTCTTGACACAGAGCAGCGTCGACGCCGCTGTCGACGCGAGGGGCTGCTGGGCCAGGGAAGGGGACTACCTTCGGCGAGGCGCTGGTCGATCCTGCGCCAGCCGCCTGCTTCGTCACCAGTGATGCTTGTTCTCGTTCCCTTTCTGTTTCCTCTTCTCTTTCTCTTTCCCCTTCCCCTTCCCCTTCTTCTTCTGACTGGGGTTTCCTGGGGTTCCCAGGATTTTCCAGAAAAACCCAGGAAACCCCAGACTCGGAACAGCCAGCTCGTTCTGCCAGAACTGGCTCGGCCACGGACTCCTGCTCCCCCCATGCTGGAGGGGGCGGCAACTGGGAGGGCGTGGGCTTGCTCAGCGATTGCCACTGCTTCCAGGGCAGCCACTGATAGTACTGCTGGCGCCCCACCTGGTAGTGCAGCAGCAGCCCCCGCTCGACTAACTGGCTGAGGGCTTCCTCCACCGCGGCCTCGCTGACATTAAACAGTCGTGCCAGCAGGCCCGCGTGGGCCCGCCCGCGCCCTTCGTCATCGGCCTCCAGGATCAGGCCGATGAACACCACGCGGGCCTCGGCAGACAATTCAAAGAAATCTGGCTCTTTCAAGAGTGCCACCGGAATACTGCGGCTTCGCGCCATGTCATCATCCTTCCGTCACTCAAACAGCAGCAATTGCCCAGCCTGCAGCTGCGCCTCCCGGTGCTTCCGCCAGCGCGTCTGCCGGGCATGCCCCACATGCTCATCAATGTCGTAGCGTAAATGGCAGCGTTGACAGAGTGCTGCCAGGTTCTCGGGTCGGCAGTCCTGCTTGTCGCGCTTGCCCGCCAGGCTCACCCGCTCTTCACCCTGAGCGGCACCGCACCACTGGCACCGCCAGCCGGCCCGCTCCCGCGCCGCTCGGGAAATCTCTGCCCAGTTCGGGGGATACCGCTGACGATCCATTCCCATCGGTGGATGGCCTCCTTCTGGTAGCTCAACCGGGTCCGAGCGCCGCCTCAGCCCGTTGTGGGATTGAAAACCCAGGGCAACGGGACGCGGAAGGAAATGGAGATGGACCCCGCCGGATCACGAACCAGCCAGGACCGTCCGTGGGCCTGCTGCCACCGGAACCCGCTGATCTGCTCTTCCTGCCAGGCGGTCAGCTCCCAGGGAAGGTCGTTGGGGGTGGTGAGCGAGAACACTCGCTTCTGGAACACGGGCCGGTGGAGCTCCGGATCGAGTTTGAGTATTCGGCGCTCCGCGCCGTCTGCTGTCGGCTCTAGCGTCAGATACCCTTCCGCATCCGGTTGATCGCTCCGGCTCCAGCCCGTCTCTTCTAACCAGCGCAGCTCCCCTTCCTCTGTCGCCACCATGCCCCGGACATAGTGGACCTGGTAGAGCGTGACTGTTGCCTCCTTGGGCCAGGGACAGGCGCGCGCCAGGACCTCTGCCTGCCGCTCTGCCAGTTCGGCACGGGCCACCTCATCTTCGGCCTTCAGTGCCTGCCACCGGACATGTTCCCGGCGCGACGCTTCGAGTCCAAAGAGCAGCCAGCGGACGAACGACTCGGGGGGGAGCCAGCCGGAGCGGGCAGCGGCGGCATTGATCCGCTCGCAGCCAGCGATCCCATACCAGCCTTCATCACGCAGGGTGATCTTCCAGTCACACTGGCTGCAGCCAAAAGGCTCGGGCAGCCGCAGCTGGATGGTCAGGGAGTCTGGATACGTAGGAAGCCTGCGCATCCAGGGACGCGTCACAGACGGGAGCCCACTGCATTCCAAGAGGGTGAGCGCCTGCTCGAAGCGCTCCTGGGCCTGGCGCTCGGCCTGGCGGCGCTCCGCTTCTTCCTCAGCAGCCTGGGCGGCTTGCCTGGCGCGGAAGGAGCGCTGCTCTGCTTCGTAGACCTCGCTGGCACGTTGGGCCAGCGCCTCTAGCTCCTCATTCATGTTCATGGGATGCTCCTTTCCTGCTGATGAGGATCGTCGTGTGCCCCAGAGCGAGGGGATGCTCTTCGCATCCCCTCACCTGGCCAGGACTAGAACGGCTGGGTATCGTCCAGGTCGTCCTGCGCATCCAGGTCGCCCTCGTCTGCTTCCTCCTGCTCGTGGAGGGGACCGAGGCGCCCTTCCGCCATCGCGTGCAGGATGGCTACCTGCCCCCGGGCGCGCTCCACGGCTGTCGCTGGCTGAGGGAGCGGCTCCCCCAGGCGACCACAGAGGTCTCCCAGGCTGGCGAAGCTCAGTTCAAAGAAGGCGCGGGCAGGCTCCTGCAAGTCGATCCCCAGCAGCGCCGGGACTCCCTGCCCCAGTCGCCGACAGGCAGCCGTGAGCTGCTGATAATCCCAGGGCCAATTGAAGCTCACCAGCACCTTCCCTCGCGCCTGCTGCCAGAAGGCGGGCCAGACCTCCTCCAGCGGGGGCGCTCCTGCCAGCTCCTCCGCCGTCAGGCCATTGTAGGCCAGTGCCTCTTGCATCTGCGCGATGGGCTGCGTCGGGCGGATGCACTGGTCAAAGACCACGGCCCCATCCTCTAGCCGCAGCAGCAGCAGGCGGAGCACCTCGGCCCCCACCTGCAGCCCGGAGGTATCGACCTCCAGGATCAGGCTGCCGGGCTGGGCCAGCACGGCTTGCGCCCAGGCCATCCACTCGGGTTTCGGCAGGGAGGGCCAGCCCTCCCCTACGGGGAGCGAGCGCAGCCGCGTATACGCCTCCTGGATGAGCCCACGTATCTGCTCTCTGCGCTGGTGCCGCGCCTCTACTTCCGCAATCGTCAGCGGGCCTGGCGGCAGTCCCTGCTGCTCCTCGATGAGGAGTGGCAACGCCTCCTGGAGCCGGGCGATGATCTCCTGGATGCGGGTGATGGTCTGCGTCTGAGTCACGGGTCTTCCTCCTGTGGATGAGAGGGTGTGAACACGAAGAACCGGGTGAGCGTCGCGGCGGGACGACGCTACGAGATGGCGCGCAGCGGTGACCGCTTTTTGGGAATGCTCGAAACGGCTTGACGGACGCCACTCCTGATGCTCCGCTAGAGAGGGGCTGTCGGAACGCCGCCTCAGCCCGCTGAGGGATTGAAATGACCCCTGGTCAGCACCAGCCCGTTGAGGAGCAGCCCCAGCATCCACAGGCCCACGCACCAGCTCCCGCTGATGCTGATCTCTTGGTTCCACCGGTACCGCGGGAGGGCGCTCGAGGGGTCTTGGAGATCTCCCTGCATGGGGGCATGGCTCGAGGTGTGCAGTGCCACCGTTTCACCTCTGTTCGCATCGCAATGAAAAAGAACTCCCAGATTTGGGCGAAAACGGGGCAAAAACGCTGCCGTACCTGCAACGGCCAGGCTCACTTCTGCCCGCGGCTCTCCACTTCTGCCCACTTTTGGCTCTCTTCTGGCCACATCTTGGGGCAGCGCCGCGGTCTGCCCCGCCCTCTGAGCATGGTCTGTACCTCACGCTCATAGCGGCGGCGGGTCGATCGAGGGAGTGCGGATAACCGTTGATAGGCCTCTTGGAGACCTGCGAGAAGCGCGCCGCGGAAGACCGGCGCGCTCTTGCGCGTCAGTTTCCCTTCCAGAGAAAACCACTTCGGAAGCTCATAGGCATCGTAGCAGTACCCCTCTTGCAAAGAGAGGGTCGGGCAGGGAAGGCAGGAATTATGCTCCCAACAGACCACCAGGCTGCTGGCAGGGTTGGGACGTGCGCGAAGCGTCCAGTACTCGGTAGAGGTGGCCAGAAAGAGCAGGAGACGACGTCCCCACTGAGGGGTGAGGATTTCCTCTTGCCCCAGGAGCGTATACGGGAGCCGCGGCTCCTGGGCCTCCAGCAGCCGTCGAAGAGTGCGCTCCTGCATCCTCTCGCCTCCCTCCTAGGTGCGGGCCTGGTGCCCATGCGGACTTCTCCAGGCCTGCTGGTTCGTAAGCAGGTGCCAGGACGGCGCTGCTTTCACCGGCGGTACCTCCTCCGTCTCGGTCTGCTGCATCTGAGCCGGTGGGAGCGTCGGCTGCTGGAACGCTTCGCTCTCAATCACTCTCACCTGCCGCTCCATGGCTGCCAAAGCTCCGCGGCTCTGGATCTCCAGCATTTTCAGAAGCACTTCCTCATTCCGCGCACGCATCTGCCTGTACTCCTCATACTCCCGTTGGCGATTGGCCGCCTCCTGCTCAGCCGCCTTCAGGCGGAGCTCCGCTTCGCTGAGCCGCTGGATTGCTTCTGCCCGCCGATGTAAGGCAGCAAGAAATGCCTCCAGCGATTGGAAATCCAATGTCGCTACGATGGCCATTCCTCCCACCTCAATGATCACGGGAACAATGACCCGGAAGGCGAGCACGATGGGGGGAATTGGGGAGGAGGAGAGCGCCCACCAGAGGGCAGTGGCAGAGCCAATCGAGGCCACAAGGAAGAGCGCTCCGCACAGGACAGCTCGCGGCAGCATGTGCCGGTCCGACCCCAAGCGCTTCAGACTCCAGGCAGTTGCCAGAGCCAGCCCTGCGATGATCAGCTCCGCAGAGAGGGAAAGGACATGAAGCGCAGCGCTGAAAAAGAGATCACCTTTCCCGAACAGCTCTCCAAACTCCCATCCCAACAATGCAGCACAGCAGACCGGAGCCACGTAGCCGGTGGTCAACAACAGCAACCGGATGCCTTTCCCTATGGGGGCCTCCCTGTCTGCATCAAACTCCTCGATTTGCTTGCGGTAGCGCGCTATCGGGTCAGTTTCCCCCACTGCTTCCAGGGTCGAGGGCAGGGGCAGAGCACGCCCCTGCTCCTCTCCCTGTGCAGAGATGACGGTTGACTGCGCTGGATCTGGTGCCGCCGGCACAGACGGCTCTTCCAGCGCACCCTCGGACTCCGGCGATGGCCCCGGGCCAAGGCTCCATCGCTGGAGTGCCCGCATCGCCAAAGCGACGAGATCTCGAGTCTGCGTCTCGCCTCCCACGGCCTTGGTCTTGGGGTCCTCAGCCATTGCTCTCCTCCTGTGTTTCCTCCCCCTGCCCCTGTGCTCCCTTGGCTACGCTGTGCTGCGTGCGCGCCGCCTTGGCTGCCTGCAGCACAGCTGAGCGCTCTGCGCGCGCCAGCGCCCGCTGGGCGCGCAGATGCGCGCGAGAGACATGAGCATGCAGCGTCTCCCAGAGACTGGCCATGAAGGGCGAAGCTGTTGCTGCCTCCTGACGAACAATCTCCCGAAGCTGCGTTAATTTCTCGATGTCCTCGGGAGACGGCGCGACCATTCGTCGCTGCGCACTGGTTTGAGTCATCTTTCATCCTCCTTGCTCAAGTCCAACTGTCGAGAGCACGCCCGGCCCGGCCCGCTGCATCGACCCAGACCGGCTGGCTCCCTGCTGGCGGTGATCCCGCCCGCGACCGGGTGAACCAAACCACCGCCAGCCGGCAACCAGCCCGTTGCCAGCGTCCGTGAAACCACGTGCCCAGTTCAGTCTTCGTGGCTTTGCAGCAGGCGTGCCCGAGCACGCGCCAGCTCCGTCAGCTTGTCCTGCCTGGCAGAGAGCATCGCCCGTTCGCTCGCCGAGACCTGGCGATCACACCGTACCAGCGTGACCACCATGCCAATCACGCTCACGACAGAGCCCACGAGAACCCCCGCCACAACGACCGTGAGCACCAGGTCAAGCATGGCTGTTCACCTCCTTTCTGTCAGTCTGTCTGTCTGTCATCCCTTCTGACCTGGCTGCCGCGTCTCCGCCCACGGCAGCGGCATGGCGGCGGGAACGGACGCCATCAGCCCACGGGTTTGCTTGGCTTTCGATGAGGAGTGTGGGAGCATGGGAGCGCCCCTTGCAAGCCCTGAGCGGGCTTGCAAGCTCAGGCATTGCAATCAGCAGCCAGGCCGTCCGCCATCCCTTCCAACACTCCCACTATCCAGGCTCGCTTGCCCCATTCTGCCTGCTGCCCAGACTCCGATGGCATCGCCTGCTCCAGCAGGCTGGCCAACTGCTTGAGCAGCGTGGCCGTCGGCAACTGCGTCCACGCCTCGCTGTACTGCTTCCCCAGCTCATAGCCCTGCTCGTAGTCAAAGGCAGAAGGTGGCATGTGATTGCTCCTTCCTGACGAGGAATGGCACTGAGGGATCAAAGCACATCTACTGCCCAGAGACTGGCCTCCACCCCACATGGGGGTCAACTCCAGTCTGCTTCAGTACCCGCTCCAGTACGGCCAGTGAAGCCGCCTGGACGAAGCTCTCACTATGGCAATCCTGTTCCTGTCGGCTGATGCGGGCCGTATAGCTCCCAGCCTGGCGGCGAACAATCGCGGCGATCGTCCACCATCGCGAGTGATCCTCATAGCGCGCCTCTGACCCAACAGAGAGCGCTTCTTGCACGGTCATGGCTTGGCTTCTCCTTCTTCAGTACGCTCCTTATCCCCCCCAGGCAGAGGATCTTCTTGGGTGGGGGTTCATCGAGCAACTCCAAGGCATGTGTCCGGCAAAACCTCCGCTCGCATTTCCAGCATCGATACCGTGGATCAGCCTTGCGCTCACAGCCCGGTTCCTCACAGCCCGGCTGCGAACGCTGGGGAAGACCCCACATGAGCGGCCTCCTTTCTTTCTCTCCCTGACGGCCTCACGCCGCCAGGCACGTCCAAGACCAACACCAACACGACACATCCTGGTGAGCAGGCTGCTCCTCTGGCGCG
>NZ_JADGHT010000218.1 GCF_019683755.1 Thermogemmatispora sp.
GTATAGCATTCCCCGACAGTCCAGGCAAAGCAGAGACGCTCGCCTCCCCAGAACCACTGTCAGAAGGCGAGCGTCTGATCCTTTTATTTTTTGTTACAGCTACAGATCAAGTTCATGCAGCAGCCACTGCGTTTTCAATACTTTTATCAACTAAAAAATCATCAAGCACTTTTATCACTATCAGAGGCTCCTTGTTTGCCTTTGAAGCGCTCCTGATGCTCTTTATGGAGAGCTTCGACGAGATCGTGAAAGGCGCGCACAAGCAGGTGATTGCGTACGCTGTAGTAAACCTCGTTGCCGCTGCGCCGCGAGCCGAGCAGTCCCGTGCGAGCAAGCTGGCGCAGATGGCCGGAGACAGTGGCATGAGCCAGCCCCAGGGCCCGCGCAATCTCTCCCGAGCGCATCTCGACCGGCTTCTCACGTTCAACCGCCGGCGCAGCCAGCAGAGCCAGGATTTGCCGTCGGCTGGGATCGCACATCGTACCAAGGAAGTGATCAATGAAGGCTTCGACGTCCTCTGGCAGATCCTCTAATGCTTCTTCAGACGCCCCCTCCGATTTACGAGCACACATCTATACACCTCTACTTCATATGGGATATCATCAGAATCGAGCGTTAATCTGCAATACAGGTGAGTGAGTGAAAGTCACCTCTTCTATTACACGAGGAACCTCCCACAGAAAGAGACGAGGTGCTCTATGAGAGCAACGCAAGCGCTGGCAAGCTTCTGCGCCACACTGGAAGGGACGGCCCTTCCTGAGCGGGTGCGCGCCAGGGCCCGTGATCTGCTGCTGGACCATGTGGCTGTCGCCCTAGGCGGTGCCCGACTCCCATCCACGGAGGCCGCCTATCAACTGCTGGTCATGATGGGAGCGCTACAGCCGTTGGGCGCAGCCTCCCACTCTAACGGGCAGGGGGCAACACTGCTGGGATGGGGTCAGCGCGCCGAAGCTGCTTGGGCCGCCCTGGTCAACGGTGTCGCCGCCCACGGTCTAGAGATGGACGACGTCGAGAACCGCTCGTCGCTCCATCCGGGCGTGGCGGTCTTTCCCGCAGTACTGGCCCTGGCTGAGCAACTGGCTTCCCCCATTGCCGATGTCTACGCCGCCGTTGTCGCCGGCTATGAAGTGACCCTGCGCCTTGGGGCCGCCCTTAATCCTGCCTCTGCCTACGCCCGCGGCTTCCATCCCACCGCTCTCTGCGGTACCTTTGGCGCCGCCGCCGCCAGCGCCCGCCTGTTGGGCCTTTCGGCAGAGCAAACGGCGCAGGCGCTGGGCATCGCCGGCAGCATGGCGGCTGGATCGCTGGCTTATCTTGATGATGGTGCCTGGACCAAACGTCTACATCCCGGCTGGAGTGCTCACGCTGGCATTACTGCCGCCCGCCTGGCTGCTGCTGGCTTCCGCGGACCACAGGAAATCTTAAGCGGACGCTATGGTTTCCTGCACGCCTACTCAGACGCCAGCCAGCCTGAAGAGTTGCAGCCGCCAGCCAGCCTGGAGGATTTGGCCATTCTGCGCGTCTCGCTCAAACCATATGCCTGCTGCCGTTATATGCACGGTCCCATCGATTGCCTGCTGGCTATCCGCCGCCAGCATGCCCCTGATCCGCAGCGCATCCTCCGTGTGCGCTGCGGTGTGTTGAGCGCCGGGCGTGGCCTGGTCGCTGATCCCATAGAGGCTAAGCGTCGACCCAACAACATCGTCGATGCTCAGTTCAGCATGCCCTTTGGCGCCGCTGTGGCGCTTATCAGCGGTCAGGCTGGTCGGAGCGTCTTCAGCGACTCCTGGTTACAACATCCAACAGTCTGCAGTCTGATGCAGCGTGTCGACTGCGAAAGTGACCCCGAGCTGGATCGCTACTATCCTGCCGAGTGGCGTGCCACGGCCAGCGTGGAAATGGACGATGGACGCATCTTCAGTGCCAGTGTGCGCTACCCGCTTGGCGACCCCGAGAATCCTCTGAGTGAGGAACAGCTTACAGAGCGCTTCCATGAATTGGCTGCCGCTTCCATTGAGGAGCCTTCTCGACGTACGGCCATCATCGACCACCTGCGCCAGCTCGAGCGGCTCCAGCGCTTCTCCTGGTCTCATTTGCTGTAGCCCCTCTCATAGGGCAGGAAGGAGAAAGAACGATGACTCAGGAACGTCCAGCCTGGCTGCTGCAACGTCGACAGCTCATCGTTGAGCGCTATAATCAATTGGCACCGTCCTATGATCGCGACTGGGGGGCCCTGGATGAGACTCATTGCAGCATGCTGCTCCGCTTGCTGATGGCTTGCCCACCGGGCAGCCGTTTGCTCGATGCGGCTTGCGGCACCGGCAAGTATTGGGGGCTCATTCTAGAACGTGGCTACACCCTAGTCGGCATCGACCAGTCGGTGGGCATGCTGCAGCGCGCCCATGAGAAATTTCCCTCTGTGCCGACTCGACAGCAGGCACTCCAGGAGTTGAACGAGAATGAGGCCTTTGAGGCTGTGCTTTGCATCGACGCTCTGGAAATGCTCCCCCCCGAGGACTGGCCACCTGTGCTGGCCAATCTACGGCGGGCTGTTAAGCCCGGCGGGCTACTTTATCTGACCGTCGAACTGCTGGCAGCCGCGGAGCGCGAACAAGCCTTTCTTCTCGGTCAGGCCCAGGGCTTGCCCATCGTTCCCGGTGAGTATGCTCACCACGGCGGCTATCACTATTATCCTACGCTGGAACAGGTGCGGGCTTGGCTCGAGGCCGCCAGCCTGGCCATCCTGGAAGAGCGCACCGGCGACGGCTACCAGCATTTTCTGCTGCAACGCCCTCACTATCCTCCCCATCAGGACCAGACAACAGCCCAGGCATAAAAAAAACGTCCATCGGTCTTCTGTCAGGACCGATGGACGTTGCTCTCTGGCTGGAAAGGGTGTTTCTCAGGCGGCTGGCTCGGGCTCGGGGATCACCGCCTCAGCCACCACACGGCCATCACGCAGCACCAGACGCACGGTCTGCCCTGGCGCAATTTCGCCGTTCAGCAGAGCATCAGCCAGTGTATCATCAACGTGCGTTTGGATAGCGCGGCGCAGAGGGCGTGCACCGTACTCCTCATCGTAGCCTTCGCGCAGCAAGAACTCACGTACCTCGTCGCTGACAATCAGCTCGATCTTCTGCTCGCGCAGGCGCTCACGCACCTGACTCAGCAGCAGATCAACGATTCGATACAGCTCGTCCTTGCCCAGCGAATGGAAGACCACGATTTGGTCGATACGGTTCAGGAACTCGGGCCGGAACATCTGCTTCAGGCCCTCCAGCGCCTTCTCGCGCATCGCCTCATACTGCTCTGCGCGCTCGTCTCCGCTGGTGACGGGCATGAAGCCGATGCGGGCTGCGCGCCGCAGTTCATTGGTGCCCGCGTTGCTGGTCATGATCAACACCGTATTCTTGAAATCCACGGTGCGACCCTGACCATCGGTCAGGCGGCCATCATCCAAGATCTGCAGCAGGGCATTGAAGACCTCGGGATGAGCCTTTTCAACCTCATCCAACAGGATCACGCTGTACGGGCGACGCCGCACCTGCTCAGTCAACTGGCCACCTTCCTCGTAGCCCACATAGCCAGGCGGGCTACCGAAGAGGCGTGAGACCGTATGCGGCTCCATATACTCGGACATGTCGAGGCGGATCATATTCTCTTCGCCGCCGAATAGCTCACGCGCCAAGGCCCGAGCTAACTCAGTCTTGCCAACACCCGTCGGGCCGAGGAAGAGGAAGGAACCAATTGGCCTCTTCGGATCTTTCAATCCTGCCCGTGAGCGGCGGATGGCGCGCGCCACCGCGCTAATGGCCTCATCCTGACCAATCACATGCTTGCGCAGGCGCTCCTCCAGATCACGCAGATTCTGGCGCTCACTCTCCATCATCTGCGTCACTGGTACGCCTGTCCAGCTCTCGACTACTTGAGCGATCTGCTCAGGCGTCACAATCAGCTGGAATGAGGCATTGACCTCAGAGCGAGCCTTCTCCAGCTTCTGCAGGGTCAGCAGCTCCTGCTGGCGCAAGAGAGCTGCACGCTCATAGTCCTCGGCGTTGGCCGCCGCCTCCTTCTTAGCCTGGATATCGGCTAACTGCTGCTCCAGCTCAGTGATCATCGCCGGGCTAACGATGCCTTTTTCCAGAGCCTCCAGGCGCAAGGCTGAGGCCGCCTCGTCCATCACGTCGATTGCCTTGTCGGGCAGGAAGCGATCATTGATGTAGCGATCGGAAAGCTTAACGGCAGCTTCGATCGCCTCATCGGGGATGGTCACGCCGTGGTGCGCCTCATAGTTGGGTCGCACGGCGCGTAGCATCGCAATAGCCTCCTCAACTGTCGGCTCATCGACCAGGATCGGCTGGAAGCGGCGTTCAAGAGCCGCATCTTTCTCAATGTACTTGCGATATTCATCCAGTGTCGTCGCACCGATACAGCGGATCTCACCGCGGGCCAGCGCCGGCTTGAGCATATCCGACGCCCCTACCGCACCTTCCGCCGCACCCGCTCCGACAACGGTATGTAGCTCATCGATGAAGAGGATAACATCCGGCGCCTGGCGCAGCTCATCAAGGATAGCCTTCATGCGCTGCTCAAACTGCCCGCGGAACATGGCCCCGGCAATCATGCCACCAATATTAAGGGCCACGATGCGCTTGTTGCGCAACGGGGCGGGAACATTACCCGCATGGATACGCCGCGCCAGATCCTCAACAATGGCCGTCTTACCGACCCCTGGCTCGCCAATCAGCACCGGGTTATTCTTCTGCCGGCGACCCAGGACAGTGATCAAGCGGCGCAGCTCACGCTCACGCCCAACCGCCGGATCAAGCTTCCCCTGCGCTGCTTCCGCCGTGATATCCCGACCGTACTGGTCCAGCGTCGGCGTCTTACTGTTGCTGTTAGCCTGACGCTCGGCGGTCTTGGTCCCGCGCCCATTCGTCGCCTCATGGCCATTGAAGAAGCCAAAGGCCGCCGCAGGGAAGCCCTGCCCGAAGAAGCTGCCAGCCTGATTCATCGATGAGCGCATGAGCTCATCAACGCACTGCTGGCAGAGATAATGCCGCTCATGGCGCCCTTCCACGAGCAGATCCACGGTGATGCTGGCGTTGTTCTTATGACATCGCTCACACTTCATTCCAGGCTCCTCACACAACCGGGGGAGCGGCAGCTCCGCTGGTCGGCGCCCCGCTCTCTCTCCTCCCCGGGAATTTTAGCAATCTGCGCGGGTGATTGCCAGCATTATAGCACAGGTTTTTCACTGCTGTCTAGCACTCGCCACTCTTGACTGCTAACTACCCTGAATAACACGAGGCCAAGCCAGTTTATTCCCGGCCTTCTTCCCCCAACTATCGCCCACCTCACGCCCTTGCCCGAGTGCAAGAAGAGCAGTTAGTCAGTCAGCCACGCAACCCGGCTGGCAATCCCCCCGCTTCACTGCGCCTCGCTGCTTCTCTCTCTTCGCTCACTCCTGTCACCATCTAGAACAGAGGTTTCAGGCTCGATTATTCCCAGCGCTGCCTAGCCGGCTCTCCATCCTCGCTATCTGGTCAAAGCCCGAGGGTGCGCGTTATCATAAATAGAGCGATATGCCGTACGCAGCTCCCTCCAGGGAATCCCAGGCTCGCAGACAACAAAGGAGGAAGTATGACCACTCTCCCCCCTCTCATAGACGAGGAAAAACTTCGCCGTTATCTGGCTGAGCGGCTGCCGGGCGAGGATCTGCCCTTAGTCGTCGAACGGGTCCGCGGAGGACACTCTAACGAGACATTCTATATCACGCGCGGTGACCAGCAATGGGTATTGCGCCGGCCACCGCTTGGTCCGCTGCTGCCTACGGCTCACGATGTGCTACGCGAGTATCGCGTCTTGAAGGCGCTTAACAATAGCCCTGTGCCCACGCCACGTGTGCTGCTCGCATGCGAGGATACGAGCATCATCGGAGCCCCTTTCTATCTGATGGAACGCGTCCACGGCTATATTATCCGCGATACGCTCCCCCCTTATGGGGCTGATGAGGCGGGCCGCAAGGCCATTAGCCGTGCCCTGATTGACGCACTGGTGGAGCTGCATGCAGTCGATTGGCAGGCCGTGGGCTTAGGTGATTTTGGCCGTCCGACCGGCTATTTGGAGCGCCAGCTACGCCGCTGGATTGGCCAGTTGGAGCGCTCGCGCCAGCGCCCCTTGCCCGAGTTAGACATGGTCACCGAGTGGCTTCAGGCCCACTTGCCTGTTTCAGGGCCGTCGACCATCGTCCACGGCGATTATCGCCTCGATAATGTCATGTATGCCGAAGATGGGCCACGGGTCGTGGCGATCTTTGACT
The DNA here is from genome assembly GCF_019683755.1 of Thermogemmatispora sp. Lineage (GTDB taxonomy): Bacteria > Chloroflexota > Ktedonobacteria > Ktedonobacterales > Ktedonobacteraceae > Thermogemmatispora. Next base: position 6,323 of record NZ_JADGHT010000218.1, read on the forward strand.
GGGAAATGGCCACGATCGGCGATCCTTTGGCCGATCTCGGCTATTTGCTCTCTTTCTGGCGCGAGCCAGGCGACCCACCGCCTGCCCTCGATACCGAAACCTGGCGGGTTATGGAACAGCCTGGCTTCCTGACACGTGCTGAGCTGAAAGAGTACTACGCTGAGCGCAGTGGGCGCTCTGTGCGCGATATGGACTTCTATGAGGCGCTGGCAATCTGGAAACTGGCTATTCTGCTGGAGGGCAGCTATGCCCGCTACCGGGCCGGTACTACTGATGACCCGTTCTTTGAGCAGTTGGAAACGGGCATTCCTGCCCTGGCCAGGCGGGCGCTGGAGGTCTGTCAGCGCAGCACGAGCGCAGGCCACTGATCGTGAACGTCGGTGAGGAGGTTTCTTTGTTGCTGCAGGATGACCCTTTTCTCTTGCGGCGCGCTCACGCCGCTGAGCTGTTCCTGATTCGACATGGCGATGCTCTTCCCCCTGCCGATGAGCTGATCCCTGGGGGCCTCTACGACGATTTGCCCCTGTCTCGTAAGGGCCAGGAGCAGGCGCAGGCCCTGGCCGAGCGTCTGGCCGGTTTGGAGTTTGCTGCCATTTATAGCAGCCCATTGCGCCGCTGTCGTGAGACGGCAGCTCCTCTGGCAGGTCGCCTGGGCCTGACTCCGATTGTGGTTGCTGATTTGCAAGAGATTCGCCTTGGCACAGTGCGCCCTCTGCCTGCCGAGGCGGATAACTTGGAGTTGCTGGCCCGTACGTTGCAGGAGCGGCAGATGGATATTATTCGTCTGGCGGGAGCCGCCGGTAGCTGGGATGTGATCGAGGGGAGCGAGCCGTCCAAAGCCTTCCGCGCACGGGTGGTCAAGGCGCTGGATGCCATTGCCAATGCCCATCTGGGAAGACGCGTCATCGCCTTCGCGCATGGTGGAGTGATTAACGCCTACGTAGCTGAGGCTCTAGGACTGGAGCGTGATTTCTTCTTCCCGGTGGCCAATACTTCAATTACTGTGGTGCGCGTGTCAGGCACGCATCGCGTCCTCTTTGCCCTGAACGATATCTGTCATCTCCAGCATCTGCAGAGAGGCTAAGGTTGCCCACAGAGATAGCGGGCAGAGAGGCCCTCTCACTACAGCAGCAGCTTGCCTCTCTTGCCCGCCTCTGGCTTCTTCATGACATGCTTTTACTTAATGGACATTGAGCGGCACGTGTTCGGCAGTCTCTGGCTCTGAGCGCACGAATGGCCGCGACTGGAAGAAGGCAATGACGTTGCGTAGATAGCCGCCCAGACGACGCCGTGTTTCCTGACCAGGGCGAGGCGCAAAGAGCAGCGCGAGAATAACACCGACTAGCAAGCCGAAGCGGAAGAGCAGGCGGGCACGCCGCCGCCGCCGGGCCCGGCGTTCGCGCTCCTGCTGCCAGGCCGCACGGGCTTCGGCCAGATTGCCACGTGCACGCTCTAGTCTGCCACGGGCATTGCGCATGCTGCGCTCGATGGTCACTTGCAGGAGACCCAAGCCGGCAGCCACGGCCCCCAGGAAGAGGCTGAATTGCTCGTTAAGCAGCCCCTTGAGACGCCCCCCCTC
>NZ_JADGHT010000219.1 GCF_019683755.1 Thermogemmatispora sp.
GTTATAATGAGGGCCGGATAGGCAGACATGAACGGTGATATCGTATGCAAGCAGCAGAAGGGGTGTATTGATGAGCATTCTTGAAAGCATTCAGCATGGCCTGGAAAAAGCGGCTCAGCAGGCTGCCCGTCTGGCGCGTATCCAGCATCTGCAGCTTGTGCTGAATGATCTGAGCTATAAGGCAAGTGTGGAGCACCGGACACTGTCGAACAAAGTCATGGAGCTATATTTCAACGGACAACTCACACAGAGCGAGCTGCTGCCGTTATGTGAGAAGCTGGCCACGCTGGAGCAACACATTAAAGAAATCCAGCAAGAACTAGATCGCCTGCATGGTGAGCATAGCGAGGAACAGGACCAGGCTAGCGCTTCGCCGCTTGTGGCGTCGGGTCCCCTGCCTGCTGCTCCGGCGCTTGCCAGTGGGGCGACACCTTCTCCCGCGGCTTACCCGCCCTACCTTCCATCAGCGCCAGCGGCACAAGCTGTCTATTCCAGCGCTGGAGCGGGCGCTTATCCTCTGCCATTTGGCACGCCAATGGGACCCGCTCCCAACGTAGCTTATGCCTCGCCGGCCCCTATCCCGCCAGCAGCAGCCGCAGCCGCCGCCCCCGTCTCTGATGGGACCACGGTCGTTATGCCACCATCAGCCCCTGAGGGCGCAGCGCCGCCGGCTCTCACTTCAGACCCCATTACAGCGACGGCTCCCGTCAGTGCCGAGCATGCTATTCCCGCCAGTGCTACGACTGGAGATTCGCCAGCCCCAGCAGCGGACGCTCCACCGTTAGGAGCTTTACCCGAAAGCGCCCTACGTCCCGCGCCGCCAGCCCGGTCCTGGCAGAGCAGCAGCACGGGTCCAGAGGAGAAGACCAGACGCAGCCCCTCGACGGAAGAGCCTCGCCAGCCTCAATAGCCATAGCTCAAACAGGAAAGCTCTCACAACGAGGCACCGGCTTTTTCCGATCGATAGCCAGACATGAGAGCCTTGCCGTTCATGCCAGGCCTCCCTTGCGCTTATCGCTAGCTCAGGCTACACTGACTGAGAGGGAGCTATTGTCCTCTTCGATCAACAGGCAAGATCATGCATCGCCCTTAAGTGAGAAGGGAAAGGAGCATGCCCAGCAGAGCAATCCCCAGTTTACCAGGACAACAGGAGTTGATTGTTGAGGCTTGTGATGTGCGCAAGGACTACGGCGAAGGGGCTCTTAAAGTGCAGGCGCTGCGCGGCATCAGCCTTCAAATCCGTCGCGGCGAGGTGGTAGCCATCATGGGTCCTAGCGGCTGCGGAAAAACTACGCTGCTGAATTGTCTCAGCGGCCTCGACCGGGCCACCTCTGGCACGATCCGCATTGCCGGTCAGGATATCCGTGAATTGACTGATAATGAGTTAACGACCTTTCGTGCTCGCTCGATGGGCTTTATCTTCCAAAACTACAATTTGTTGCCTGTTCTGACAGCCCTGGAGAATATTGAGCTGCCGCTTCTGGTGAGCGGAGTGCCAGCCCGCGAAGCCCGTCAGCGGGCCATTATCAGCCTTGAACAGGTTGGTCTGAGCCGCTGGGCTCATCACCGCCCAGCGGAAATGAGCGGTGGACAGTGCCAACGGGTAGCTATCGCGCGTGCTCTGGCCACCCGCCCGGCCATCGTCTGGGCCGATGAGCCGACCGGGGCCCTGGATAGCGAGGCCAGTCAGGAAATACTTGACCTGATGCTGTCGCTGAACCGTGAGCAGGGGCTGACCTTCGTCTGGGTTTCGCATGCCCTGGAGGTTGCACGCCGCGCGCAGCGCCTCATCACTATGCGCGATGGGCGCATTGAGGACGATCGTCCTCTCGCTGCAACCTATGCCGACGAAGCCTAGCGTTGCGATCAACTCAGCAGAGACAGCATTTACATCTCTCGCGCCCGTACCCTATAATAGAGATACCTTTCAACACGCAGGTAGGCCGGTAAGCGGCCAAAGGGATTGAGGGGGTCCCCTTATGGGTAGAGTCATTGTTCTTGGTAGCCTGATGACTGATCTGGTAGCCCGTGCGCCTCGCTTTCCTTTCCCCGGGGAATCCTTGATTGGCGAGGAGTTTGCCATTTTCATCGGCGGCAAAGGCTTCAATCAGGCAGTCACCGCCGCCCGCCTCGGCGCCCAGACGAGTCTGATCGGCAATGTAGGTCAGGATTCCTTTGGCGACGCCTTCTTTCCTGCGCTGGCCGCTGAGGGCGTCGATTGTAGCTATGTCAGCCGCGATGCGACGACAGGCACAGGCGTGGGCTGCGTGACGGTAGCGACCGAGATTGGCCAGAATGCCATCATCGCGCTGCCACGTGCAAACTTGACCTTGTCGGCGGAGACGGTGCGCCGAGCTATGGAGGAGTTGCTTAACTCAGCACCGCCTTCGGAGCTGACTGCTCCCGGCGTTTTTCTGACCCAGTGTGAGACACGCATTGATACTATCGCTACCGGCTTGCACCAGGCACGCGAGGCCGGCTTTGTGACGATCCTGAACGCCGCGCCAATTCCTCAGGAGCCACTGCCGGCGGAGCTTTTTAGGCTGGTGGATATTCTCGTGGTCAACGAAGTCGAGGCCAGCTTTCTGGCCGGCCTGACTGTCGATACTGCTATGACAGCCAAGACCGCCGCTGAGCGCTTGCTAGAGCGCGGCCCTTTGCATGTGATTATCACCTTGGGTGCGCTGGGCGCTACCTGGTGCACCTATGGCGAGAATGGTGCTCCTCCTTTCCATCGCTGGCAGCGCGCTTTCAATGTGCAGCAGGTTGATCCAACCGGTGCCGGCGATGCTTTCTGCGGCGCTTTGGCCGCGCGCCTCTCAATGGGTGCCCCTCTGGAGGAGGCACTCCGCTGGGCAAACGCTGCCGGCGCCATCACGGTGACACGTAAGGGGGCCTTGCCTTCCCTGCCTACACGCGCTGAGGTGGAGTCTCTGCTCTAGCCTCGGCCTCTTGCTCATTCCCTTCCTCCTCTGCCGGCCCGCTTAAGCGCCGGTCTCAGTTCCTTTTGCCCTTCGTCCCCCTGGCCCCTTGCTTTTCCTGCTGCCCTCCTTATCGCTGGCCTGGCTTTGCTCTTCCTCCACTTTCTCACCACCTCTTTATCCCATGCTACCCATAGAAGTGCTCTCTGCTCCGCGAATGATTATTATATCGAAGAACTTGATTTCACAATCACGAGAGGGTACGCTACAATACTCCTACATATCATCACTATTGGCTACATCAATCCCGAGGTAGCGGGGGAGAAAAGCAGATGGGCACATGTGGTAGTGGCGTTGGAATTTATAGGTATCTGTGCCGTGCGGTATTGGCTCTTGTCTGGCTGCTGACTGTGTTGCTGGCGACGTTAGTCTCTGGACCAGCCAGCAGGCCACCGGCGTTAGCTCAGGCCTGGGCACAGACGCCTGTCCAGAGCGAGCATCGAACCACGGTTAGGGCCTGGTCATGTCCCCCCTCATCGGCTAAGGGAGCAGCGCACCGCCAGCTACGCGGCGTCTGGATTGCCACCGTGGCCAATCTAGATTGGCCTTCACGCCCTGGCTTGCCTGCCACGGTTCAGCAGAAGGAAGCCCGGCTCTTGCTCGACCAGGTACGCAGTCTGGGCTTTAATGCGGTGTTCGTGCAGGTGCGCCCGCTGGGAGACGCTTTCTACCCTTCGCGCTATGCTCCCTGGTCGGCTTACTTGAGCGGCGTTCAGGGACGCAGTCCCGGCTATGATCCACTGGCGTTTCTGTTGCGCGAGGCTCATCGGCGGAATCTGGAGTTTCATGCCTGGCTGAATCCTTTTCGCGTGAGCTTTCACGATAGTCTGGCGGCCCTGGCCCCCACCAATCCCGCCCGTCAGCATCCTGAGTGGGTCATGCGCTATGCCAGAGCGCTCTATCTAAATCCGGGCCTGCCCGCGGTGCGCAGGCTCCTGGTGGCGACGGTTGAGGAGCTGCTACGTCGCTACGATGTCGATGGGATTCATCTGGATGACTATTTCTACCCCTATCCGATAGACAAGCTGCCTCTGCCAGATTGGCAGACGTATCGCCAGTATGGTGCCGGTCGCTATCACTCGATCGCTGATTGGCGACGCGCCAATGTGAATGAACTGATTGCTGCGCTGGCGCAGACCATTCACCGCCTGCGCCCGTCGGCAAAGTTTGGCGTCAGTCCTTTTGGGGTCTGGCGCAATCGCGGCAGTGATCCATCAGGGTCGGCCACCGAGACGGCTGTGACAAGCTACGATTCGCTCTACGCAGATACGCGCACGTGGATCAGGCATCAGTGGCTGGATTATATTGTCCCACAGCTATACTGGCCGATCGGCTTCCATCGTGCTGATTATGCGACGCTCGTGCGCTGGTGGGTCCATGAGGTAGAGGGTTGGCGGGTTCACCTCTATATTGGGCAGGCAGCCTATAAGCTGGGGAGTGGCGGCGCATGGAACGATGCAGAGGAGCTGCGCCGCCATTTGCGTTTTGACCTGGGCTTTTCGTCGATCAAGGGCGAGTTGTTCTTTCGGTTGGGGTCCCTCGTGGCTGATCCCCTGGGCTTTGCTCGCTGGTTGCGCACAGCTTTCTATCACTATCCGGCACTGATTCCGGTAATGCCCTGGTTGGGCGGTGGCCCTCCACCAGCTCCCAGAGCCTTGCAAGCTCAGTTGCAGCCCCAGCAAGCAGGTAGATGGACAGTGAGGCTACATTGGCAAGATAGCCCTGGCGCTCAGGTTACGGCGACCTACTATGCAATCTACCGTCTGACCGGCTCTGCTCTCTCTGAGCCGTGTGCTCTGGCCGATCCTCGCAGTCTGCTAGCAACTCAGCACCGTCTGGAGATGGCAGAAACGGGCTGGCAGGTCTTTGTTGATCGACTCGTGTCTCCTGGCCCCGTCTATACCTACTATGTGACAGCGCTGGATCGCCTTCATCATGAAAGTAAGCGTGCCGGTCTGGTTGTACACCTGCCTGCAGTCAGTTCACGGGCGGTGAGTCGACAAGGGCGGCCTGCGGTGCTAGCGCCGGTTGCTGGTAGGCGCGATAGGCCCGGCTGTATGCTCTGCCCTGCCTTCGGGCGCACCTTCATCGCCGCGGATCTATATTCAGCAGCCTGGCCGCCCTCGGCCCCTCAGGCTGCCAGCCTTCCTGCGCCTGCATCTCGGCGGTCATTGCAGCGAGGGGGCAGAGAGGGCGGCTAGCGGATTGATTGGCTGCCTGATTGAGCGGCCGACTGGCTGGCTGGGAGTCGGGAAGGCTAGCGCAAGCGCCGTGCGGTCAGGCCGTGAGCACGTTGGAGCAGATTGGTCCCCCGCGTGAGGAGGGTAGCAGTACGGGCCGGGGTGAGTTTTGCTGCGGCCTGCTGTCCGCCACCGCCGAACTCAGCCCCTTCCAGGAGGGTGAGCAGCTCGTCGGCCAACGCATTACGCTGGGCGGTCAGCAACTGAAGCTGCGATGTCATACGAGTATAGGTGCTGTCGTTCTCAGGGCTGCCGCTCTCGAGCGCCAGGGTAGAGATACGCAGCGTGCTCAGCCCCAGATCTCCTACGGGCGCGTTGATGCGCTTGAGTAGTTGACCAAGCTGGAGGAGCAGTCCTCGGCTGCGCCGAACTAGCGATGGGAGCGCGCTGTCATCCAAAACTTCAATGAGGACACGCCCATCGTGACGATAGTCGTCTTTGAGGCCGAGCAGTTCCATCATGGTGGGACGAATGTCAGTATGGTCGGCCCAGATGCTATCGTTGCGACCTAGATGACGCACACCAGGCCCGACCAGCCCCAGCCAGGTGCGATTGATGTCGGGGGCAATATCGCCATGGTTCCAGGCATAGGTAGGTACAACCTGAACACAGGGCGCGTTGCAGTTGGCCGGCCCGGCATAGATGTAGTAGTCTGGATTGGCAAACCAGACGAAGGTAGGCGTACGAGCCGGGTCAGCGGTGACCATGTGCAGTAGCTTCATCTCAACTGGGTCGGCCATGTACTGGGTAAGCGACTCGCTCTTGCCGGTGATGGGGTTAACAGCGGTGAGCTTGCCGGTGGCTCGCTCAAAGGCGCGCGTCACTGGATCGGTGCGACCTGGATTGCCGGTGATGTAGATGGCCGGGGCAGAATCGGCATGGAGTTGAAAAGGGGTGGTAATGCCCTGCTGGGTAGCGAGCAGGCCGGTCATGTTGACATTGATTTCACCGATGATGCTGTAGTTGCAGGGCACGTTGACGCCGTCGCAGTCCGTCGGCGTCGGTGGCCCACCAACGAAATGGTCGCCTTCGTCGGCGGTGATGACAAAGAGGGTGTTGGCTGGCGTGATGCCGTCTCGCTCTAGTCGCTGGAAGAAGCGGGCAAAGGCTTCATCATAGGCATGCAGGGCAGCAACATAGCCGGCCTGGCCAGGCCCAAAGGCCGGCCCACCCGGATGGTTGTCATGGGCATCGGAAATGTAGGCATAGGTGACAGGGACACCATGCTCTTGCATAGCGGCTACATAGGCCAGGCTAACGCTGGCTTCCATGCCGTCAAAGCCGGGAAAGCCTATGTGCCCCTGGGAATCCTGGATGATGTGCCCGTCGAGATCGGTAAGTGGCCCGTCAGGGCTGATTTGGGGAGCAATGTATTTGTGACCGAAGAGGGCCTGATAGCCCTGATAGCCCCCGGGTTCGTCAGGCAAAAGGTCAGGCCTGCCGTTGTGCTCGGTGGAGCAGAGGGAATCGCCACGCGCGCAGTGAATGCTGATGCCGACGAAATCGGCGTAGGCCTGGCTCGGATTGGCTTTGACTTCGCGGGCTTCCGGTGAGTCGACTCCGAAGACAGTGGGGATGTCGGTCCCTATGTTCTCCAGGACGATGTTAGAGGCCCCTACGCCTCCAACGTTGCAGCCAGCTCGTGTGTAGGGCACCCACGGCGCTGGGGCATTGGCTCCCAGTTCGTTGAGCATGTTGTAGGTGGTGTCGGTCGGCGTCGGATTGCTGGGATCGTAAACCGGATCCGTCCAGTAGGCAAAGGCTGAGGCAGGACTGCTGCTTCCATCAGGGTTGAAATAGCGATAACTGTTGCTGATCGCTACTCCGTGACGGTCCGGGTAAACGCCTGTGAGGGAGGTGAGTATGTTGGTCCCAGTGTGAGCGATGAGCGGGGTGTGGTTGTTGGAGAGCATGACGCCATTGCTCTCGATGAAGTTGAGGAGATGCGGCATCTGCTCTAAATCAGAGGGGACATTGGGGTTGTCTCTCATGAGATGTACATTGTCAAATTGGATGTAAATGACATGCCTGATGCCATTTTTGAGATGGCAGGTGGTGCTGCCCTCGTTCGCCACAGCCGTGGCGGCTTTGCTAGGCCGCGCCGCTGGCAGCATCAGGCCCACAAGAAGGAGAAGCAGCAGACAGCTCGCCTCGATAAGGAGCAAGAAGCTTCTTCTCTCTCCTGTTGGGTTGCGCCTGGACCAGGTGCGATGATGCATAGGTTCCTCCTTTTTCTATCGCTGCAGGTCCACTGGTTGATCCATTGCTGAATGAGGCACAGGATAACGACAGCTCTTCCGTTGCGGGTGCTTTGCAGGAAGGTCCCCGCGCCAGCCGCTCGGCAGCTACCCGAACCCGGCCTCGCTTCCTCCGTTCAGGAGCACGGTCGCTGCTCCCGTTACCAGGGCAGCAACTATCAGCCAGCACATAGCGAGGCCCCCTTCCAGTCCTGCCGAAATCCGGATATGGCTGACCATTGGCCGGCTGCGTTCTTGCCTGTCCTTTTGCTTCGTTGTGCTAGCCCGCCAGGTGGCACGCCTGACAGGGAGGTCCTTCTGAGTCGCTTTCCTTTCGACTCCCCAAGGAGTTGCAATTAGAGTATAGCATCCTATTAAATAGATATCAATCTGTGTCTTT
>NZ_JADGHT010000220.1 GCF_019683755.1 Thermogemmatispora sp.
CTCTATGAGCAGACCGATGAGCAGCTAAGGCGCAAGGTGCATGAGCTAGCGACCATTCACCGTGTCACCACGGTCATTGCGCGCACATTGAATCTCGACGAAGTGCTGCAGATGATCACTACGCAAGCGGTGCATCTCAGTGGCGCCGAGCGCTCATGTATCTTTGAACTGGATGCGGAGACCCAGACGCTGCATATCCTGGCTCATTATGGCTTCGGAGGCAGTCAGATCCAGCAGGCGCGTGTCAAGGTTGGAGAATGTTGCGCAGGTCGCGCCGTACAAACTGGGCGACCGATTATGCTCGTCGACTGCTTCCAGCAAGATGAAAAATGTTTTCTGCGCGCTGATCCATTCATTTCCTCGGAAATTCATTCTGTCCTTTGTGTGCCGTTAGAAGTCAAGCGCAAGGTCTTGGGATGTATCTGTATCTATAGCAGCCACAGGCATCTGCTGAGTCCAGAGCAGATGCAGTTAGTGGTGACCTTTGCCAATGAAGCGGCCATTGCCATTGAGAATGCGCGTCTCTACGAAGAGACACGGCGGGGTCTGGAGCTCAAATCGATGCTCCTGCGCGAGCTGCATCACCGTGTCAAGAACAACCTCGCAACAGTAGCCGGTATTCTCTCGCTGCAGCGCCGGCGGACGCGCTCGCCCGAGGTGGGCAATACACTGGCAGAGAGTGTCAATCGCGTCCAAGGCCTGGCCGCTACCCATGATTTGCTAGCCCATGAGGACCTGAGCGAGGCTCGAGTGGATGATATCGCGCGCAAGATTGTGGGCGTTGCCAGCGCTAATCTCAGTCCCCCTGATGCGCACATTACCTTTAAAGTTGAGCCATGTCCGATTGTGATCCCGTCGCGAGCAGTCACGATTCTGGCTTTAGTGCTCAATGAGATGGTCTCGAACGCCATTAAGCATGGCATGGCTGATCTCACTGAGGGAACGGTGTTAGTGCGGGGGCGTGAAGAAGGGGGGATGGTTGTGGTCGAGGTCATTGATACTGGGAAAGGGCCAAAGAAGCCCTTGGAAGAAGAGGAGAGCGGTGAAGGGCTGGGCCTCTCGCTGATCCGCAATTTGCTGACCGATCTCCGTGGACACTTCAGTCTACGGCGTGTGACCGAGCTTGATCCGCCGGCCAGTACGCCTGGCCTCAAGCCGATCTGTGGAGGCTATACGGTGGCCGAGGTGCGCTTCCCCTTGACACGCACACTCTAGCCTCGCACCTACGCTACACCCAGGTCGGCTGATGTCAGCGGCGGCTTAGCGACCTTTGCCAGATGAGGGGATTGGCGGAAGAGAATGTGTGCTGTGCGCTTTCAGCAAATGCACAAGCGGGGGCCTCTATGAACAGGCAGGCTAGGGAGCTTGTCAAAGGCGGGTTGGTAACGGTCTCTCGTGTGTGGACCTCTTCCAGGAGTCCCTGCGGTTGGGAGAAGGTGATGATATGTCTGTTCAAGAGCGAAAACCGAAAATTCTCATTGTTGAGGATGATGAAGCTATTCTCAATGTCCTCAGTCTTTTTCTGTCCTATTCCCATTTTGAGGTGCGGGGAGCGCGTGGTGGGGAGGAGGCTATGGAACTGGTACACAGCTTTGCTCCTCAGCTCATTGTCCTCGATCTGAACATGCGCCCTATCTCTGGCTGGGAAGTGCTTCATTGGTTGCGAGCCAACAAGCTGAGTCCGCCCATTCGGGTTCTTGTATTGACGGCCTCGACCCACCTGAGCGAGCACGTGCGGGGCTTAGAGGAGGGGGCCGTCGATTATTTGACCAAGCCAACCCAGCCCAGTGTATTGGTTGAGCGCATTCGTAGTATTCTGGCCATGAGCGATGAAGCTTTACTCTCGCTGCTCCAGAAGCGCCTGCTACAGCAGCGTCGCATCCTGGAGCAGCTTGTCAGACCTGGTAAAGATGAATGCTTCTATTAGGCCAGCGTCTCAAACGGGTACTGCTGAGAGAGCGTGACCGCAGGCAGTACAGAAACGGTTGCTGGCCGGATTGATGCGCCCGCAGGCAGGACATTGATTGAGAGGGCAGCCGCAGCGGGTGCAATAGCGCATCTGGGGCCTATTCAAGTGCTGGCAATTCGGACAAAGATAGCTGGTTGTGCGTGGTTGAGGTGTTCTGGCTCCGGCTGGTAGACCTGGAGCAGCTTGAGCGGGCGACCGAGCTGGTGGAGAGGGGTGCTCCCTCTGATAGGCTGGTAGCCGACCGGTGGCATGGATGGCCAGATCAAGCGCATCAGCCAGCTCGCTGGCTCGTTGGTAGCGCTGAGCAGGGTCCTTCATCAGAGCTGTCAGAATCACCCGCTCGACTGGGGCGGGAAGAGCGGGATTAAAGCGGCTTGGAGGAGGTGGTGGCTCGTAGAGGTGGCTGTGAGCCAAAGCTGGATAGTTATCGCCAATGAAAGGCGTGCGACCGGTCAGGGCCTCGAAGAGCATCACACCCAACGCGTAGATATCAGCGCGCCCATCGACCTGCCCACCCATGCATTGCTCAGGGGACATATATTCAGGCGTGCCAACGCCGGCGCCCGGGCGAGTCAACTGCTCATGACTGCTCGCCAGTACCTTGGCAATACCGAAATCCGAGAGAATGGGCCGGCCCGAACGGTCCATCAATACATTGACTGGTTTTACGTCGCGGTGAATGATCCCCTGGTCGTGGGCATAGCTGAGCGCATCGGCAATCTGGCGGAAGATCAGAGCCGCCTCATGCAAATCCATTGTCTTTCCCTGGGCGCGCAGCTGGTCGAGCCGCTGCTTTAGCGTTCCCCCATCAACCAACTGCATGACAATGTAAAGCAACCCGTTATACTCACTGGCATCGTGAACTGTCACGATGTTGGGATGGGACAAGCGGGCGACAAGGCGAGCTTCCAAGTTAAAACGCTCGACGAAGCTACGGTCTGAGGCATACCAGGGCGGGAGCACCTTGATGGCGACCTCGCGGTCTAGATTTTCCTGCCGGGCGCGATAGACGCGAGCCATACCGCCCTGCCCCAGGGGAGCCAGAATTCGATAGTTTCCGAGTGTTGCTCCGATCAGCTCATCGCGTTGTGACTGCACAACTCACCCCATTGATGCGGGCACCCTGATGAGGGTTGCGGGACCGAAAGGCCTGCAACCAGTCGCAGCATCCGAGGTGATGCGACGTGGTGGGTGCCCGACCGACGTGACATATCGTTCCGGGCCTGCCAGGGCCTGAGAAAAAAGGCAAACCCGGTACACAGAAGCAAGCCAAGCCGAATCAGGCCAGGCCAAAGCGACAGCAACCGGGCTAAACCGCCTCTGCCCGGCCAAGCCCGGGCCAGGTGGCAGTAAGCTGAGCCGCGGATCATAACCTCAACGTTTGGCGAACACGAGCACCGTCTGGCCGAGCTGGATCTTATCCCCCTCCTGAAGCGGGTAAGGCTGATACTTGGTAATCATCTGGCCGTTAAGCCGCGTGCCGTTGGCGCTTCCCTCATCCTTCAGGGCATAGTTGCCATTTCCCATGTTGATGATGGAGGCATGCAGGCGCGAGACAGCTAAATCTTCCAGGAAGATATCGCTTTCACGGCTGCGCCCAATGCTCAGCGAATCCTTTCGGATCTCATAGACGCGGCCAGCCTCCTTACCCTCCTCGACGCGCAGGATGCCAATCCGGCCCTGCGGCCCGGTAGTTCGAAGCATGGTCTTATCGGCCTCAGAGAAAGCAGAAGGGCCTGCCTCTTGAGACTGGCCGAACTGACCGGGTTGGCCACCGGCTCCAGCGGGCGGGAAGCCGGGCAGAGAAACAGGCTGTTGTACTTGCTGAGGCTGCTGCCAGGGGCTGCTAGCAGGCGAGGGAGGCGCTGGCGTCGCCGGGACCTGCCCCATCATAGCGCCACCGGCACTCTGTAGCGACTGCAGTCCTTGTCCCCAAGGCTGAGGCTGCGAACCTGCTGGGGCCCACGGATCAGCAGAAGCCGGCTGCGGCTGTCCGCTTGGAGGTCCTCCGCTCTGTCCCCAGGCAGGCATGGCCGTTGGGCCAGAGGCAGGTTGCTGCTGTTGGGGTTGCGGTGACAGCCCCCACGGTGCAGTATTACCGCTCTGGGCTGCTGGCTGGCCCCACGGACTCTGAGCGGCTGCGGGCTGTTGGCTTTCCCAAGGAGAGACTGGACTGGCCCCGGCGGGCGGATTCTCCCAACTGGCGCCCGAAGAGGAAGGAACTCCCGGGGCCTGAGGCTGTGGCTGGGCTTGTGGCATCCCCCAGGGGGCGCTCTGCGGTTGCCCTTGTGCTTGCCCGCCCCAAGGTGCCATCTGCTGCGCTTGCTGTTGGGCTGGGGACTGTGCGGACCAGGGAGCGGTCTGGGGCTGTGCTGGAGCTGCGCCTGGGCCGCTCCAACCACCTGGCTGCTGGGCGGGACCCTGGGCGCTCCACGGTGAGAAGGAAGGCGGCTGCTGGGGCTGGGCCATACCAGCACCTCCCCAACCGCCTGGCTGCTGTGGCTGAGCTGGCTGGCCCCAGAACTGGTCAGGAGAGTTCCCCATCGCTTGCTGCTGGCCCCACCCTCCTGGGGGGGCCTGGCGCTGCCACTCCGGCGCCTGAGCCTGCGCAGCGCTCGTCTCCTCATCGCGCTTCTTGCCGCTGCTGCGTATCAGCAGGATGGCCCCCACGATCAGGATAATAACGACGACCGCTGCAATGACGAGGATGAGCGGACTCGAGAGTAGATTAGGCATACTGGTTCACCCCTCCGAGTTGTAGGAGCTGCCTGGCCGATCCACATATCCGGGCGGAGAAAGCGACCGCGTGGGCCGTCCCTACAACTGCAAAATAGCGTAATAGCTCAGCGTAGTTCAAAACGAACCTCGACGCTGCCGAAGCGGAGAATATCTCCATCCTTGAGTACATGCTCCTCATGCGGTGCAAGAACCACTCCATTTAAGCGGGTTTTGTTCAGGGCATTCAAGTCCTCAACGGTAAAAGTACCATGTTGATTGCGGATATAGGCGTGCCGTCTACCAACTGTCTTATCCATCAGATTGATCTCGGGATAGATCCCTAGAATCGGGTCGTGGCGACCGACAACCATTTGTTCACCGGTCAGAGGAAAGACCTGACCCGTGGCAATAACGACCAAGCGAGCCTGTTTTTGAGGAGGCATGCGCGGAGGCGCTGGCCGCTCTCCCTCGGGAAGCTCGGCACGCTCATCGGCGCCTACCTCATGAACGCGCTGCTGCAACTGCTCTAAGGCAGCCAGAAACTCCTGAGGCGTCTGAAAGCGATCTGCGGGTGACTTGGCCATTGCCTTTTGAAAGAACTGATCCATCTCCGGTGGCAGCCCTGGCCGCTGTCGGCAAATTGAGGGCACTTTCTCATTCATATGCTTGATCACAATATCCACCGCGGTCTCACCCTCAAACGGCGGATGGCCAGTCAGCATCTCAAACAGGACGGTGGCGACCGAGTAGAGATCCGAGCGCGTGTCCGCCGCGCGCCCGCTCTCGGCCTGCTCGGGCGCAATATAGTATGGAGTGCCCATGAACATGTTTGACCGGGTCAGGGTAACGGTCTCGCTGCTTCGTGCCAGCCCGAAATCAGTGATTTTGACTACATCTTTCGTATTGATGAGAATGTTCTGCGGCTTGATATCGCGGTGGACTACGCCATGCCGGTAGGCTACATCCAGGCCCTCGACAATCTGATGCGCATAGTTGAGCGCCCGTGAGGGCTTCAGGGGTCCATAGGTGATCGTATGGTACTTGAGATTCTGCCCATCTATGTAGTCCATCACGATAAAGTGCAGGCTGTGGTCTTCCCCATAGTCGATGATGCGCACAATATGGGGATCGCTCAGGTGCAGCAATATACGGGCCTCACGCTGAAAGCGGGCCAGCAGTTCACTGTCCCCCGCCAGCTCGACGTGCAGAACCTTGATCGCATAGATATGATTATTTTCAAGGTCACGAGCAACATAGACGGTGGCGAAGTTGCCCCGCCCTCTCTCGTCAATCAGTTTGTATCGGCCCTTGATGACACGCCCGATCATGTCACCGTCCATGGCGCAATCTCCTACTTAAAGGCTATTCCTCGCGGCTATTATAGCATCATTCCCTGTCTCATGTCATTGGTACGTGGCTTTTTTCATCGCTCTCATCTCGGAAGACGAAAGCGAATAGGCCGGGTAAAACAAAGTAATAGATTACTATTCGAGTAAACACGCAAGCGCTTCTTGCTTTACTGACTGGGAACGCATATAGTGATAATGAGTACTCATCTGCCGCGCAATCCTCGGTTGCGAGCTTGCGATGATGGTGCCCTTTTCTGGGGGCAGGCAAGGCCCTCTGGGGGCAGCTCTCTTTGCTTTGATGAGGCTCTTTCTTCTCTTTTGAGTGTAGCTGTGCCAATACATCATCAGATGGCGACAACGGGAGATGCTGTCATGAGTCCGATTCGCGGTGTGCTGCTAGACATCGACGGCGTGCTGCATGTGAGTATGCAGCCAGTTGAAGGCGCTGCTCAGGCCCTCCGCTGGCTAGCGCAACATGGCTATTGCTCTGCTTTTGTTACCAATACCACGACAATGGCCCGAGCGACACTGGCTCGGCGCCTCCAGGAGATAGGGCTGCCGGTCTCTGCTGACCAACTGATTACCGCGCCTGCAGCCACGGCGGCCTATTTGCGTCGGGTCTATGCTGGCAAACGCTGCTGGTTGCTCACCAAGGGCGATACAGTTGCTGACTTTGCTGGCGTCGAGCTGGCTGAGCCGGACGAAAGGGGAGAGGCTCCAATCGATGTCGTGGTGATTGGGGGAGCTGAGGAACTGCTTTCCTATGAGAATATGAACCGAGCTTTTCGCCTGCTGATGGCTGGTGCCGACCTGCTGGCCATGCATAAAAATCTTTACTGGCGCGTCAGTGATGGCTTGCGTCTCGATAGCGGGCCGTTCGTCTCCGCCCTCGAAATGGCTTCTGGCAAGCATGCCCTAGTTATTGGAAAGCCGGAGCGTGCCTTCTTTGAGGAAGCACTGCGCGTCCTCGGGACGAGACCCGAGGAGACTTTGATGGTTGGCGACGATATTGTCAATGATATTCAGGGAGCCAGACGCGCTGGCCTGCGGGCCCTGCTGGTTTGCACCGGTAAGCACGGGCCAGATTCGCCCTTGCTCACTGCCTGCCAGCCTGAAGAGCGTCCCGAGGCAATCTTGCCATCGGTAGCGGCGCTGCCTGACTTTCTGAGCCGCCAGAGCTAAACCGACTACAGGCGGCTGCCTAGGTGGTCGGTGGGGGGCAGCGCTGCTTACTCCTTTTTCTGGGCTGAGGGCTGGTGACCATTGATCAGCTCAAAACGCATCTCAATGTTGCCGAAGCGCAGAATATCACCGTGCTTGAGAGAGCGCTCTTGGCCAGGTGGCAGAAAGTTGCCGTTGAGGCGTGTCCGGTTCCGCGAGTGGAGATCTTCGATGGTAAAGGTGCCCTGACGGTTGCGGATGCAGGCGTGGCGCCGACCTACCATCTTGTCTGCCAAGCTGATATCTGGATAGAGGTTGCGAATGGGATCTCGCCGCCCGATGATCATCTCCGGGCGGCTAAGCGGAAAGATTTCTCCTGTGGTCAGGTGCACGAGCTGTGCTGGAACCTGCCGCGACGGCGCCTTTTCCGTAATAGCTGGGGCCTCTATCAAGGTGCTTTGCTCATGCATAGGCCGGCTGACAGAGCCTGAAGAATGCGGAGGGGCAACCTCCACTGCCTCGGCGGACTCTAGCATGATACCTGGTAAGGTCGGGGCATACGGGCTACTAA
>NZ_JADGHT010000221.1 GCF_019683755.1 Thermogemmatispora sp.
AAGCTCCCTACAGAGGAGAGTAGGTAGAGAGTATGCTCAATGGATTGTTGGGCAGGAAAGTGGGCATGACACAGGTGTTCGGGCCGGATGGCAACGCCATCCCAGTGACCGTCATCGAAGCTGGCCCGTGCATCGTTACCCAGATCAAGACCACTGCCCGTGATGGCTACGAAGCAGTCCAGATCGGCTTTGAGCCGATCCCTGTCAAGCGGGCCACGCGCCCGCTACTGGGGCACCTGGGTCATCGGCTGCCGCTCTTAAGGGCCCAGCGCCGCCGTCTGCAGCAATACCAACAGGAGCAGCGTGCCAAAGCTCGCAGCCAGGAAGAGGGGGCTGAGGGTGGAGTAGGAGCCCAAACAGCCGAAGAGAAGAAACCAGACAAGCAGATCCAGAAGCTCCTAGCCCTGCAGGAGAACCGTCAGCGCCGTCCTGGGCCGGAGCTGGGTCCTTTCCGTGTCCTGCGCGAAGTCAAGCTGCAAGAAGGGGTCACGCCCGACAAGCTCGAACTGGGCGCCCGTTTTGACGTCAGCCTGTTTAAGGTTGGTGAATTTGTCGATGTGATCGGCACCTCCAAAGGAAAAGGGTTCCAGGGAGGCGTCAAGCGCCACGGCTTTGCGGGTGGCCCCAAGACGCATGGCCAATCGGATCGTCATCGCGCGCCTGGCTCCATTGGCTCTGGCACCACTCCTGGACGAGTGCTCAAGGGTCTGCGCATGGCCGGCCACATGGGCAATGCGCGCGTCACCGTCAAACGGCTGCGTGTAATTCAGGCCGACCCGGAGCGCAATCTGCTGGTCGTCAAAGGCTCGGTGCCCGGTGCGAATGGCGGCCTGCTCATGATTAGGAAGCATAAGAGGTAGGTACGGCGATGCCCTCGACGACAGTGTATAACATGGCCGGCGAGGCCGTGGGAGAGCTTGAGCTAAACGAGCAGGTCTTCGGGATCACGCCCCATATCCCGGTGCTCCACCAGGTGGTCACCGCCCAGCTGGTCAACCGCCGCCAGGGCACCGTCTCCACCAAGCACCGTGGCGAGGTCTCGGGAGGAAATAAGAAGCCGTACCGGCAGAAAGGCACCGGTCGGGCGCGCCAGGGAAGCATTCGCGCGCCCCACTTCCGCCACGGTGGCGTGGTCTTTGGGCCGCGGCCTCGCATCTATCATCACGACGTGCCACGCAAGATGCGGCGCCTGGCGATCCGCTCGGTGCTCTCGGATAAAGTGGCTAACAATCGCCTGATTGTTGTGGACCGGCTCCAGCTGGAGCGGCCCCGCACCAAAGATATGCTAGAGGTGCTCAGCAAGCTGCCTGTCGGCGACAGCAAGCGTGTGCTGCTGATGCTGCCGCAGCGCGATGAGAACGTCTTGCTCTCGGCGCGCAACATTCCAGGCACCAAGGTTGAGCATGTCTGTGCCATCAATGTGGTAGAGCTGCTGAAGCACGACAGTGTCATCATGCCGGTGCCGGCTGTGCGCTGGCTGGAATACGTCTTCGGTGAAGGGTTGAGCGCCGAGGAGGCCAGCCAACGAATTGCCGAAGCCGAGGGCGAGGTCGAGGCCCAGGCGGAGGCTGCGGCGCAGGAGGAGCCTCAGAGCGAGGCCAGTGCCGACGCTGAGGCCGCCGGCGATAGCGAGGAGGGGTAGGCCGTGGAGATCACCGAGGTTCTGCGTCACGGAATCATCACGGAAAAATCGGTCAAGCTCCAGGAGCAGCACAACCAGTATACCTTTAAGGTGGCGCCAGAGGCCACGAAGATCGACGTGCGCCGCGCCGTCGAGCAGCTCTTCAATGTGAAGGTGCTCAAGGTCAACATTATCAATGTGCCCGGCAAGAAGCGCGTCCTGCGCCGGCGGGGAGCCCTGCCGCGCGTCATCCACGGGCAGCGCTGGAAAAAGGCCATTGTGACCATCCAGCCGGGTCAGACCATTGAGGCGTTGAAGGCATAAGGGGAAAAGCAATGCCAGTAAAGCAGTATAAGCCAACGACACCCGGGCGGCGCGGCATGACGGTTTCGACCTTCGAAGAGATCACGAAGACGGAGCCGGAGAAGTCGCTGATCAAGCCGCTCAAAAAGCATGCCGGTCGCAACAACCAGGGCCGGATCACCACCCGCCATCGAGGCGGAGGGGCGAAGCGAGCCTATCGGATCATCGACTTCAGGCGCAACAAGCTGGGCGTGCCGGCCAAAGTGGCCGCTATCGAGTACGATCCTAATCGCTCGGCTCGCATAGCTCTCCTGCATTACGTTGATGGCGAGAAGCGCTACATTATCGCGCCGCTCGGGCTGAAGGTGGGCGACTACGTGATGGCGGGGCCGGACGCCGACATCAAGCCGGGCAATGCCCTGCCGCTCAAGAACATTCCGGTTGGCACCACCATTCATAACATTGAGCTGGTGCCCGGGCGCGGGGGCCAACTGGTGCGCAGTGCTGGTGTGGGGGCGCAGCTGATGGCTAAGGAGGGTGAGTATGCTCTCATTCGCCTGCCTTCGGGCGAGCTGCGCTACGTGCACAGCCGCTGCATGGCCACCGTTGGTCAGGTTGGCAATCCCGACCATGAGAACATCACCATCGGCAAGGCGGGCCGTTCCCGCCATATGGGCCGACGGCCTGCGGTGCGCGGCGCGGCCATGAACCCCTGTGACCATCCGCACGGCGGTGGCGAAGGACGCGCGCCGCGCGGCGGCCAGCCGCAGACGCCCTGGGGCAAGCCCGCCCTCGGTGTCAAAACGCGGCGCAACAAGCGGACCGATCGCTTCATTGTCCGTCGGCGCAACGCTGGTCGACGCTAGCGAGTGAGCCGGCCAGACAGGCACAGGTAGGAGGAGGAGAAAGAAAGCATGTCGCGCTCGCGTAAGAAGGGACCATACATTCACGAATCGCTGAGGAAGAAGGTCCTGGCGATGCGGCGCAGCGGTGAGCGCCGCCTGATCAAGACCTGGTCGCGCGCCTCAACCATCTTCCCCGAGATGGTTGGCTTGACCATCGGCGTGCACAATGGCAAAACCCATGTGCCGATCTATATCACCGAGAACATGGTAGGCCACAAGCTGGGAGAATTCGCTCCCACGCGGCACTTCCGCGGTCACTCGGGGGGGAAGAGCGAGCGGACCACCTCGGTTCGCTAGCCTGCTCTCTCCTCCCATCCCTGGCGGAAGGCCAGCGGAGCCATCTTTGATGGAGTAGGAGATGCAAGTCAGGGCTATTGCGAGAAACATAGGCATTTCGCCGCGTAAGTTGCGCCTGGTCACCGATGCGGTCAAGGGACTGCGTGTCAGCGAGGCGCTGCCGGTTCTTGATTTCCTGCCCAACGCCGGGGCCAGGCCGGTCAAGAAGGTGATCCAGTCGGCGGTCGCTAACGCAGAGAACAACTACAATCTCGATCCCGACCAGCTCTACATTCTTAACATTGTGACAGACGAGGGGCCACGTCAGAAGCGCTTCAGGGCCCGCTCGCACGGACGATGGTCGTACATCATCCGCCGCTCCAGTCATGTCACAGTCATCGTTTCGGATGATCGAGCCGACCTGGGACGCTAACGAATTGAGCGAGCGAAGTGCAGTGAAGGAGGAGCACGTCAGTGGGACAGAAGGTTCATCCCACAGGGTTCAGGCTCGGCATTATCAAAACCTGGCTTTCTCGCTGGTATGCTGAGCGTGACTACAAAGACCTGCTCGCGGAAGACATGCTGATCCGCGAGACGATCAATCGTGAGCTGGCCAACGCGGCGGTCTCCCGCATTGAGATCGAGCGTGCGGCTGCGACGCAGGTGTCGGTAACGATCCACACTGCCAGACCGGGCATCGTGATCGGCAAAAATGGCGAGAAGGTAGACCGGCTGCGCAATCTGTTGGAATCGAAGATTCATAAGCGGGTGCGCCTCAATATCGTGGAGATTCGTCAGCCGGAGCTAGATGCCTACCTGGTGGGTCGCACGATCGCCGAGCAGCTTGAGAAGCGTGTCTCATTCCGGCGCGCCATGAAACAGGCAGTGCAGAAAGCGATGCGCGCCAATGCCAAGGGGATCAAGATCATTGTCAGTGGGCGCCTTGGCGGCGCGGAGATTGCACGCAGCGAAAAGGAGGTTGAGGGGAAAGTCCCCCTGCATACCTTGCGCGCCGATATCGACTATGGGCAGACAGAGGCTCACACGACCTATGGCGTGATTGGGGTCAAGGTCTGGATCTACAAAGGGGACGTGCTCCCCGGCAAAGGCCCAGGTCCCGAGGGTCAAGAGGTGGCGCCGCAACCAGCGCTGCTGCCGCGTGAGATCAGCGTTGGCGAGCGGCGTGGGCCTGAGCGACGCGAGCGGCCTGAGCGACGCGAGCGGCCTGAGCAGCGTGGTGCACGTCCGCGGCCCGAGCATGCTCAGGCGCGGCCTGGACGTGAGCGCGGTCAGGGTCAGGCTCAAGCTGGTCAGCAGACCCAGGCCGAGCGTGAGCGTGGTCAGCGTCCTCCGCGCGGCGAGCGCGAGGGCCAGCAGGGGCGTCAAGGCCGTCCATCTCGTCCTTCCCGTCCGCCACGGGGTGAGCAAGGTCAGCGTGGTGGCGAGCAGGGGCGCCAGGCACAGCAGCATCAGCACCAGCAGCAGCACCAGCAACAACAGCAGCAGGCCGAGGCGCAGCCGACAGCTCAGCACCAGCAGCAGCCTGTCCAGGGCTCAGCGCCGGCTACCTCGCCTGAACAGACGACCCCGCCAGCTACGGCTGAGCAGGCACAGGGGAACGAGCAGTCTCCGGCCAGCAGCGCTGAAGAGTAAGCAGGCTGAAGGACGTGGCGGGCAGGATCGGGTAGGATCAGACCAGCATGCCAGCTCAGCGGCCTTGTCAGCGAAGAGGCGCTGGCGCAGTGCCCTATTCCTGACCTGGGAGGCCGTTACGTCCGACCGCTCTCGCCGGCGAGCGCGCCAGGCTGGCGGGCCAAAAAACCTAGCGGCGAGAGCAGAGAGCAGCCAGTGGCAGAAGAGAGCAGATGCATTAGCCCCGATCGGAACAGGTCGCAGCAGTAGGCGGAGAGGCGGGGCTATCTGTGGCAAAGAGGAGAAAAGGCAGCCATGTTACTGGCACCGAGACGTCCAAAGTATCGCAAACAGCATCGCGGTCGCCTCAAGGGGACCGCTCATCGTGGCAATACCATCGCGTTCGGCGATTACGGCTTGCAGGCTCTGGAACCCTGCTGGCTGGAAGCGCGCCAGATCGAGGCCGCCCGTATTGCTATCACGCGCTTCATGAAGCGCGGCGGCAAGGTATGGATTCGGGTCTTTCCTGATAAGCCCGTTACTGCCAAGCCGGCAGAGACCCGTATGGGGAAAGGAAAAGGTGCCCTCGATCACTGGGTAGCGGTGGTCAAGCCTGGTCATATGATTTTCGAGATCGGTGGTGTGAGCGAGGAAGTCGCCAGGGAAGCTGCTCGCCTGGCAAGCCATAAGTTACCAATCGCCACACGCTTTGTAGTCAAAGGGGAGGCGGAGCGTGCCGAAGCTTAAGGAGCGTCGTCAGCAGATTCGCGAGATGTCGCTGCAGGAGGCTCAGCGCGAGCTGAAAGAGCTGCGTATGAAGCTCTTCAACCTGCGCCTGCAGAAGCAGCGCGGGGAAGTCAAGAATACGCGCATCTTCGCCCAGACTCGCAAAGATATCGCTCGCCTGCTCCACCATATCTCACAGTTGGAGGCTGAGCAATGACGCAGGGAACGACCGAACAGAATGCGACCGCGCTCAGCTCAACCGCCAAGCAGCCGCAGCGCCGTCGTCAGCAGAAGGTGGGGCTGGTAATCAGCAACAAGATGGATAAAACCATCGTTGTTGCGGTTGAGCGTCTCAAGATGCACCCTCTTTACAAAAAGACATATCGGCAAACAAAGCATTTCTATGCACATGATGAGCACAACGTCTGTCAGATAGGGGACATAGTCCGCATTGAGGAATGCCGCCCGCTGAGCAAGCTCAAGCGTTGGCGCTTGATTGAAGTTATCAAGCGTGGCAGCGGTGTAGTGCCCGTTGAGGAGGTGCTGGGTCAGGAGATCACCAGCGAACTGGAGCGAGTGCAGCAGGGCACTAGCCAGGGAGAATCTGGCGGGCGGACTGAGCAGCAAGGAGAGGAGGGAGCCGAATGATCCAGCCCCAGACTCGCCTGAAGGTGGCTGACAACACGGGAGCCAAGGAGATCATGTGTATTCGTGTCCTTGGCACTTCTAACAAGAAGTACGCTACAGTTGGTGATGTCATCAAGGCCAGTGTCAAGAGCGCTGCCCCTAATGGGCAGGTGAAGAAGGGTGAGGTAGTGACTGCGGTGGTGGTGCGCGTCTCTAAGGAGTACGCACGCCCCGATGGCTCCCGTATTCGCTTTGACGACAATGCTGCTGTTCTGATCGGCTCTGGTAACAACCCACGAGGAACGCGTATCTTTGGTCCGGTAGCCCGCGAGCTGCGTGAGAAAAACTATGTTCGTATCCTCTCGCTCGCGCCAGAGGTGCTCTGAGGGGGCATGAGGAAGGAAGGCAGGTAGACAAGACAATGGCTGTCAAGGCAAAAGCGAAGCTAGAAAAGCGACCGTTGCACCGGGCCAAAATGAATATCAAGAAGGGCGACACCGTGCTCATCATCACAGGCAAGGATCGGGGCAAGCAAGGGACAGTAGTCAAGGCCCTGCCGCAGCTCAACAAGGTTATTGTCGAGGGTATCAATCTTGTCAAGCGGCATCAAAAGCCGCAAGGTCAATTGCGGCAGGGGGGTATCATCGAGAAAGCCATGCCCATCCATGTCTCGAACACCATGCTGATCTGCACGGAGTGTGGTCAGCCGACGCGCGTGGCCCATGAGCGTCGTCCGATGGGAGCGGATCAGAAGCTCCGCCCGGTGCGTATCTGCAAGAAGTGTGGCAAGGTCATTGCTGATCGGACGAGGAGTGCGTAGAGATTATGGCAGCACGCTTGAAAGAGAAGTATCTCAAGGAGGTGGTACCGGCCCTGCAGAAGGAGTTTAACTACAAGAATCCGATGCAGGTGCCGCGCATCCACAAAGTGGTCATTAACATTGGGATGGGCGAGGCCATTCAGAACGCCAAGGCGATGGAGGCGGCGGTGAACGATCTCTCGCTCATCACCGGTCAGCGCCCGGTCATTACCCATGCGCGGCGCTCGGTGGCCTCGTTCAAGGTGCGCAAAGGCATGCAGATCGGCTGCATGGTGACGCTGCGAGGCGAGCGCATGTACTACTTTCTGGACAAGCTGATGAATGTCGCGCTGCCGCGTCTGCGTGACTTCCAGGGAGTCTCACCGGATTCCTTTGACGGGCGTGGAAATTATACGCTTGGCTTGCGTGAGCAGCTCGTCTTCCCCGAGATTGACTATGATAAGATCGATAAGGTTCGGGGCATGGAGGTTAGCATTGTAACCACGGCACGCACCGATGAGGAGGGGCGACGTCTGCTCAGTCTGCTTGGGATGCCCTTCAGGAGGTAGGATCGATGGCCAAGGTCTCAATGATCGTCAAGGCTCAGCGCAAGCCTCGCTTTAAGGTGCGCAAGCGCAACCGCTGTCGGGTCTGCGGGCGTCCGCGCGCCTACATGCGCAAGTTCGGCCTGTGCCGCATCTGCTTCCGTGAGCGGGCCTTGCGTGGTGAGCTGCCCGGTGTGACGAAATCAAGCTGGTAGCTTCAGCAATCGCCCAGGTCGGCAGCGTGAAAGAGCGAGCGCGGCTCTCTAGGGCTTCATGTAGGAGCAAACGACGAAGGAAGGGAGAGAGG
>NZ_JADGHT010000222.1 GCF_019683755.1 Thermogemmatispora sp.
GACCCTCTGCCTGCTGGGTATCATCTGGTTCTTTCTGGTTGGTCCCTCCTACACGATGCTGCGCCACAGTGGCATCGACTTAGCTACGCTGACGATCAGTCTTAGCTATCCCTTCCTCGACCTGCTGCTCGTGCTCACAGGCGCGATGCTGCTGACACTGACTCAAGTGGAGCAGCCCCTGCGCCCTTCGCGGCTGCTCCTGACTGTCGGCGCCGGCTCCTTACTGTGGGCCGATAGCTGGTACTGCTACCTGGTTCTGCACCAGAGCTACGTTTCAGGAACGCCCTACGTCGATACCGGCTGGCTTCTCTTCTTCGCTGTGCTGGGCCTAACCGCCTCTTGGCAGTATAGTGCCCTCGCCCGGCACGCCTACCACCAGCAGGCTCAAGCCCGCAACAGCCAGGCACTGGAGGAATTGAGCCGTGAGACGGCTAACGAGGAGCCATCACTAGGTGATTATCCCCCCGAACATGCCCTGCTTTTCCAGAGCCTGCTGATCTATTTGCCGTTCATCATCGAGATCGTTTTGACACTTTATTCCAGTCTGATCCATGATGGTATCAGAGCGGCCTTTCTCGATACGTTAACGGCAGCAGTAGCCATCTGTCTCTTTCTACGCTATCTGCTGACTGATCAGCAGAATAGTGAGCTGTTGCATGAGCGTGAAGAGCGCCGGCAGGAGGCCGAGCGCCTGCGCCTGCTCACGGCTCAGCTGAGCGAAATTCTGGAGCTGAATCCTTTGCTGGAGCGCATCGTAAGTCTGGCTCCGAAGGCGCTGGGCTGTGAGGCAGCCATGCTTTTGATCCAGGAGAAAGCTCCTTTCCCTGAGATGCCCGCCAGCCTGAAAGTCTATGTAGCGGCTTCACCCGCTGAGCAGGTGATCCTCTGGCGCTTTGAGGGACAACACTTTGACGTCTGCGCGGCCCTGCAGCCATATGAGGTGGAGGTTCACCAATCAGAGGTGACACCTGAGGACCTGCCCGCCGAGATCGTGGCCTGGTATACTCACGAGCAGATCCGGGCGAGTCTGGTGATCCCTCTGATGTATCAAGAGAAACATCTTGCGAACCTGGTCTTCTGCAGTCGCTCAGACCGTCCCTTTTCGTCGGCGCAGAAGACGACAGCGCGCGCATTCGCGGAACAGGCTGCTACGGCGCTTGAACACGCCTTTCTCTATCAGGAGGCCCGTGAGCAAGAGGCTTTCGCCCAGGCCCTGGCGAATATTGCCACTCGCCTCAATTCAGCCATCGTTGAGCCAACGGAGATTCATCAGATTATCTGTCGCGAAGGCGCTAACGCCCTTGACGCCGATTACGTGCTGCTCTATACCCCTGATCAGCATGGCAGTTTGCTCCCCCAGGCCATTGCGGTCAGCTCCGACGAGCTGTCCAGTGAACTGAGCGAGTGGCCGGCGATCTACGAGCATGAGTATGAGGCCCAGGCTTTAGCCTCGCCTCAGCCGCTGCTCATCCCCCTGACTCACTTCTACCAGCTAGATCCACCGCTCTCGCCGGCCCCGGTCCTGGTCCAGGCCGGAGTTGCTAGCGCAAGCTCCCTGGCCTGGTCGCAGCATCCACCACGGCGGCAACGGATGTATCGCGCCCTGTCCCTGCGCGAGATGCTCGCCAGACGCTATGTGCCAACAGCGATTCTAGCTCCTCTTTTCTCGCGCAATGTCGCCGTCGGCCTCCTGGTTCTGGCACGCGCTTTGCGCCCGGGTACCCAGGAGCGCCAGCCGCTGGGCCTGCCTGATCTGCCGCGCGCTCAGGGCTTCGCCGAGCAGGCCGCCGTTGCTTACACCAATGCCACGCTCTATCAGCAGCTCCGTACGGCTCATCAGCAGCTCCAAGAACTTGACCAGCTCAAGGATCAGTTCATGATTACAGCCTCTCATGAGCTGCGCACTCCGCTGACCGCTGTGCAGGGCTATCTGGAGCTGCTGGCCCAGTACGACGATGCCCTCTCCCCCGAGCAGCGTTATGAGTTCCTGCATAAGACACGCCTGGCCTGCGAAGAACTCGTACTCCTGCTCAATAACATCATGGATGCCAGTCGCCTGGAGGTTGATGCCGGCATCCGTCCGGCCCATATCGAGACGGTAGCTGTTGAAGATATCGTCCAGAGCGTGGTCGATATGATGGAGCCACAATTGACGCAGGAAGAACGCCTTGTCTATCTAGATATTCCACCGGATCTGGCAGTACAGGCCGACCCGGTGCGCCTTCGTCAGATTTTGCGCAATCTGGCCATCAATGCTCTGAAGTATTCGCCGCCCGGCACGCCGATTACGTTCCGCGCCCGAGCCTCGCTGGATCATGCTTCACTGCGGCCTTGCGCCTTGATTAGTGTCAGTGATCGCGGAAAAGGCATTCGTCCAGAAGACCAGCCCAAGCTGTTTCAGCGCTTTGTGCGCCTGGAGAGCGATGTCAACAGCCCGGTACGTGGCTCGGGTCTAGGCCTTTATATCTCTCGCCGTCTGGTCGAGGCTATGAGGGGGAAAATCTGGGTAGAGAGCACAGGGATACCAGGTGAGGGAGCTACCTTTACCATCGAACTACCCCTGATGGGCAGTAACCTTAACTAGTCAGAAGGCGACCATAACCTTTGGGCGCTTTGCCGGTCTTCGCCCCTCTGTCTGGGCATGGCATAGAGCTTCACGCCGAGAGCAGCGACCGGCTCCAGGTCCTGCCCGCGCGGTTACCGCCGCGTCCGAGGAGAGAGGAGGGAGGCATGGGGGCAAGGGCAGGCAGTACAGAGCAGACGGCACAGCGGAGCCAGAGAGGCACCGCCTCGCCTTATGTTCTTCTGCCCTTCTCTTGATCAAGCGATCTGACCGCTTGCCCTGTCCACCCGCGCCAACCCTTAGAACTCGTATTACTTCTTCTGCTCTTCCTTAGCGGCAGTTGCTTCCGCCTGCTTCTTCACCAGGGGTGGCACGTGCTGCTCACAGAAGCGGAAAGTTCGCCCGCCGGAGAGCAGCTGAGCATAGGCAGCCGGCTCGCCGCAGGTATCGCAGCGGCCCACATGTGTTTTGACTGCTTTCATGACAAAAAAAGAGAACCTCCTTACCGCTGTCTATAGGCAGGTACCGACGCCACTCGCCGCCCAGTCTCAGCATGAGCGAGGAGGGCTAACGTGCACCGATCTTCAGAGAGGATTCGCCACTCTATATGATACCACATCATCGCTCCCTTCGCTTCTCTCCCCGGCAGCACTCTCCCTGTCTTGTCTTATGTAAGAGTATACTCATCTTCTCTAGCCGGGCGGGCCTGCAAGCGGCTTCCCAGAGAGAAGCAGAGAGGCATAACGCGAGTAGTTTATGCGAAAGCGAGCAGTAAAAAGCGAGAGAGCGCCGCTCACGAGCGGGCTTGCGAGCAAGCCAGGCTGATAGCGCCAGGAAAGTGAGCATGAAGGAGGCAGGAGTAAACTAAAGATAGTGGTGTCGGGTCACCTGTGGTGATCGTCTGGGTGCCAGCGCGCTCGTTGAGCCGGGCGCCTCCAGGCCAGTGTGCCCGCGTGCTCCGAACCGGAGGCCGTTGAGCCGCGCCGCGCCACGGCGCCCGGGGAAGTGAGGACAGGCTCCGGCAGCACTCTGTTGCGTGCCACAGCAGAGGGGTCCGTTGAGCCTGACCCTGTGCGCGGCTGCAGCGCAGAGTTCCGGCCCTGGCTCGTTGAGCCGGGCTGCAGCCCTGCAGGCCATGCTGACTGGCTCCGAGCCGTTAGACGATCACCACACCACTTCCCACTTTATTCCTCTCCTGGCGCATGACCGGACCGCACCACTTCTATTGGTATTGGCGCCCGCTCTTGATGCAGGCATGATCCTGCCCGATGCTCTGCCAGCCTTGCCACCTCTTGCTCTCTAGCACAACTGGCTTTTCCCTACCGCTGTGGCGAGGAGACGAGCCATGTGACGCCGTGGGCCGTGGCGCTGACTGCTGGCCAGCGCCAGCGTCTCAAGCAAGGGACTAGGAAGCCGCATCGGCCTCAACGCCAATCTCCTCGGAGGCTGAGGCGGCGATCTCCGACGCTGGCGCCGCTGTCGGCGTGGGTACCACCCCTGGCTCGTGCACACTGATTTCCAGATGGCCATTGACAGCCGTGACATGCACTACGCCCGGCTTGGGGATGTTGCCCATTAAGATACGCAGGCTCAGCGGCACTGTCAGCAAGCGCTCAATAGCCCGACGCAGGGGACGCGCTCCCTGTGTGCGACTGAACCCCTCCTTGCAGAGCAAGTCGATGGCGCTCTCATCAGCCTGGAGGGTCAGCCCTTGCTCCAACAAGCGTGAGGCCAGCTCGTTCATCTGGAGGCGCGTAATCGCTCGTGCATGCTCCTGCGTCAACGGGTGGAAGATCACGATCTCGTCGATACGGCTGAGGAATTCGGGACGGAAGGTCTGGCGCAGGCGCTCCATGAGCTGCTCACGCTGCATCTCTTCCAGCGATGCCTTGCTGGCGGCACGGAAGCCACTCGGGAGCGAGCGCCCCAGCATATCGGTGCCCACGTTCGAGGTCATAATCCAGATGGCGTGCTGGGCATCGACGGTATGTCCCTGGGCATCGGTCAGACGCCCGGCGTCAAAAACCTGCAAGAAGAGGTCAAAAACCTCGGGATGGGCCTTCTCGACCTCGTCTAGCAAAACCACGCAGTGCGGGCGGCGGCGCAGCTTACCAGTGAGCTGCCCCTCCTGGTCATAGCCGATGTAGCCTGGCGGTGCCCCCACCATGCGCGAGACGGCATGCTTTTCCATATACTCCGACATATCCACTCGGATCAGATATTCGTCGGAGCCAAAGACCTCAGCAGCCAAAGCCCGTGCTAGCTCGGTCTTGCCCACACCGGTCGGCCCCAGGAAGAGAAAGACCCCCGCCGGACGATTGCGCGGCTTCAGGCCGGCTCGCGCCACTTGAATCGCCTGCGTCACCCGGCGAATAGCCTCGTCCTGGCCGATGACGCGCGCTTTCAGTCGGCTCTCCAGGTTGAGGAGGCGATCACGCTCCTCACGGCCTGGTGCATTGACCGGGATGCCCGTCCGCGCCGAGATTACCTCGGCCACGGTGGCCGCCGTGATCACCGGTTCCTCGCCTAGCTCGTCACGATTATCCTGCTCGACCGATTCGTCTTCTACCCAGAAGACCCGCGCCTGTGAACAGGCCTCGTCAAGCACGCTGCAGGCCTTGTCAGGTAAGCGCAGGTTAGGCAGATATTGTACCGAGAGATGAACCGCCGCTTGCAGAGCCTCTTCCGTAATGCTGACATGGTGATGCTGCTCGTACAGCTCGCGCATCCCACGCAGAACCTGCAGAGCTTCCTCTGGTGACGGCTCTTCGATAATGATCGGGCGCAGACGGCGCTCCATCGCCGCATCTTTCTCGATCATGCGATATTCCTGCGGCGTGGTCGCTCCGATACAGCGCAGCCGCCCCCCAGCCAGCGCTGGCTTGAGGATGCCAGCGGCGTCGATGCTGCCATCAGCGGCCCGTCCGGTGCCAATCAGCAGATGCATCTCGTCGATAAAGAGAATGATATTGCCGCTGTTTTCGGCCTCCTCCAGCACCTTGAGCAGGCGCTCCTCAAACTCGCCACGGTACTTGGTACCAGCTACCAGCGAGCTGGCCGACAGCTCGATGAGGCGTTTGCCGCGTAGCTCCGGGGGAACACGCCCTTCAACAATGCGTTGGGCCAGGCCACCAACAATGGTGGTCTTCCCTACGCCTGAGTCGCCGATCAGGATCGGGTTGTTGCGATCCTTGAGCATCATAGTCTGCATCAGCAAGCGCAGCTCTTTTTCACGGCCAATCAGTGGAGGCAACTGTTTCAGACTGGCCTGGCGCGTCAGGTCGCGGCCCAGCCGTTCAAGCAGTGAGTTGCTGGGGCGCGGCGCCGGCTCAACCAGGCTGAAGCCCGCAGGCATCTCCACCGTCGGAGGCTGATGGGACTCCGATGAAGGGGCCAGCTCCAGTAAGGCATGGGCCTCGCTGGCCATGATCAGTTCGATGAGCTGCTCGGGATTGATACCAATCTGCGTTAGCAGGTTGTGGGTCACGCCATCACCCTCACTCAGTACGGCACGTGCGATGGCGCGCTCATCGATCATGGTGGCGCCGGCATTGATAGCATTGCGCTCAGCAGTCAGGAGGATTTCTTTACAGCGTCGCGTCGGCAGAATAGGCGTGTCGCTGGTGGCTTTGCCACTGCCTAGGGCACTGCGAATGACATCGCGCACCTGCTTGGGCGAGAAATTGAGGCTGCGCAGGGCATCCTGGGTACAGCCGCCATCAAGCTTGGTGAGGGCAATGAAAAGATGCGGCGTCCCTAGGTAATCCTTGCGCATGCGCCGCGCCTCCGCCAGAGCGATGCTCAGGACTTCCTCCAGAAAGCGCCGGTCGAGCGTGTGCGACGAAGATGGCAGCGAGGGGATCAGTGGCTCTTCCTCCTCTTCAAAGATGTCGACATAGTCGGCGGGATTACGCTCGGGTATGCCAAAGCTCAAGCGCAGCAAAGGATCGCCGTAGAGCTGGAAGGCAATCCAGGCCGCATGCTCAGGTCGACGCTGGGCCAGGATAGCCCGACTGCGCCTGACGGCTTCGCCAACGGTGACCCCGTCGCTTAGCTCCTGGTAGAGCAAGACGGCGAATTCTCGGATGCGCGCCACTGGCAGAGGCCAGCGCAGCACGATGACCGCTCCCGCCCCCGCTTCGATCAGTCGCCGGGCTAGGCGTTGAAGCAGCTCCTCACGCTCTGGCTGACCGTGGGAAGCTATCCCCCCACTACCAGGACCGGGCAGTCCGGTAAGGCCTCGGTTTGCTGATCGCTCCGATCGCTCGCCTTCGTAGTGACTGAAAAAGATGAGAGGACGCCGCGGTAAGAGCTGGAAAAGTTGGGCCGCCGCCTCGCTATCAAGCCGCGAGCTACCCGCGAGCGCAAGCGCCGGCTCACCAGCTACCAGCACTGGCCCCACCCCCGCATAGTGGATGATTTGCGGAGGCTCGCTGTTGATGCGCATACGCATGTCAAGCTGATTGGCCTGCTGACGGTAGAGGATCGTCCTTCCAATCGACTCAGGCAGCGCTGTGCATAATGCGGCAACCTCCTCCTCCGCCGTGCTGCGCTCACCGGTGGGATTGACAAGAAAGAGCACCGAAAGTCCCATCTGCTCACGCCTTCCCATCTTGCGCTGCATCCGCTCCGTCAGCGGCGCCATGCGCTCCTGCCGCGACTCGCCCGCTAGCCGGCTCATGCTCAGTCGCTGGCAGAGAAAGGGGCTTGGGCGCACGCTGCTGTCAAAGCACAGCTCCCAGGGAATCTCGGGGGTGTTCGTGTCCAGCAAGAGAGGGAGATCAAGATGCCGCAGCTCCTCTTGTAGCGGCAGCGGCAGCAGTTGCTCAAAGAGAAAGCGCCCCAGAGCCTGTACCGAATCGTTGATTGCGCCTAACTTCATCGTCTGGCGCTTGCTATCGGCCAGAGCCTGCGTCTGCATATATTGGGTCACGGCCTGTAAACTACGCCTGAGCCGCTCTTTCAGCTCAGAGGTGATCTCCGTGACATACTCGCGCCCTTCCCTGCTACCTTCCCTGGCAGGATACTCAGGCAGGTCAAGCCGGAAACGATAGACGCTTTCAGTGCGTATAATACTCAAGAGCGCCGGCAGTTCCATGAGTTCTTCTCTTCTACTATCTTCCCAGATTAGCTAGCCCTGAGAATACAACCTACTGCAAGAGCAGTATATCCCAAGC
>NZ_JADGHT010000223.1 GCF_019683755.1 Thermogemmatispora sp.
ATCATCGTTTCTTGCTGCCGATGAAGAACCCCCATATCGAGCTTATTGCCTCCGCCGATGAGTGGGAGATCCGCTTTCGAGAGAAACGCTACGTCTTCCCACGGGCCGATGTGGTGGAGCTGCCGATCGATAACTCAACGGCAGAGCGCCTGGCCGAGTACATCGCTCAAGAGCTGCTGGAGGCTCTGACCCCCTACAATACCTTGAATGTGCAGAGGCTGACTGTGGGTGTCTCGGAAGCTCCGACCCAGGTGGCCTACTGCTATCTCGATCTGCGGGGGCACCTGCCCGGTTGAGGCAGTGGCCGCCTGTCTAGGGCGCTGCTGGTGGCTGGCGGCCTTCTGTCACCTGCCTGAAGAAGAAGCGCTCTGCGGCGGCACGGCCCCGGCGATAGAGGGCTTCGACCTCGCTGGGCTTGAGATCGAAGCGTGTGGCCCCAATTTTTCCGACGGGGATGCAGATGGTATGCATGAACCCGCGCCAGTGAGAGCGCTGCTCGAGCATGAAGAGGCGGTCATGAGCCGAGAGCATGGTAGCGAGCAGGGCCTGACTAAAGGCGATCAGCTTGCCTGGTAGCGGTAGCTTCGCCAGCTCCGCCTGTGCTGCCTCCGCGCTCTCGCCTTCGTCACCATCTCCGTCATCGCCCTCGCTGCAGTCCTCGCTGTCGCCTTCGCAGAGATGAAAGCCAAGGAGAGGCCGAGGCGCTTCACCGTCAGCAGGCATCAGCGAGAGCAGCGGGAAGCCGCTCACAAGGCCCCCATCGACGATATAGCTGAGACCACCGTCAGGACGCTGTAAGGTGACAGGAATGTAGAAGAAAGGAATACTGGCACTCATGCGCACAGCACGAGCGATGTCTAGCTGGTCGGGATCAAGACCATAGCTGGCACGCGCGCTGTGCAGGTCCTGGGGAAGCTGCAGCAGCCGCCGGCGGCTGATGTCGGCAGCTATGACGGTCAGGCGATAGCGCGGACCTCGCTCTGCCTCCGGCCCATCTGCCGCAGGCAGCCGTAGATCACCAAAGCGGCGTAGACCGCGCGCCTGCAGTAGCTCGCGCATGAACTGCTCGAGGTAGTTGCCAGAGTGAAGACCGAGTTTGAAAAGTAGCTGGCTTACCTGATGTAAATGCAGACGGTCGTCAGCGATCCCATCGGCAAAGCGCCGATAGTCGATGGCGCTCATGATGGCGTGGAGTTCGGCGGCGCTGTAACCGGCGGCTACCAGGGCAGCGATCATGGCGCCAGCAGAGGTGCCAGCCAGACGCCCCCAGCGATAGCCGCGCTCCTCGGCAACGGCCAGGGCCCCTATGTGAGCCAAGGCCCGCATGCCGCCACCTTCAAAGACGGCATCGGCGACCAGGGCGGGAGAGCAGGATGTCGGCGTGAGAGGCTCTGATGCTGAAGGAGGTGGAAGAGAGAAATCAGGTCCTTTGAACATGTTGGAGTGGACCTCCAGGATACGAGGATGTCGGCGCGCGTCAGTATGCGCTTGGAAGGGAAGAGGTATAGTTTGTCTGGGAGAGCGATTGTGTTCTCAGGTGGACGCTCTCTAGAATAAGTATACCCTGATTTCAGTAGAAAAGAAAAGTCTCTGGACGGGCAAAAATGCAGCGATGCTCTAGCTCTTCCATCCCGAGTATTACCTCTGTGCTATCTTAACGGTTTTTTTCTATGCAGGACGCCCCAGTCCGTGATAGAATGGCGAACGCAGAATCGTGAGATCGCGCCCACTGCAGCCAGGCGAGTGCCTCACCCCTCGACGGGCAGGCTCTGAAGCCAGCGTCTCTCTCATCGGCTGATACTCGCTGCGCTGCTGTTGCGCCGCAAACGCTGGTCATGAGCCGAGTCCGACTAAGGGGCGGGTGAGCGTGCACCTTCTCTCTTCCTCCGATGGCGACGACGATGGACAAGGTCTATTATCTTGATTTGCAGACCCTCCTGGATAACCTGCAGGGGCAGTCGGCGATTCTCTCAACGACGGTGAGCGTACCCTCTGTGCGCGGCACCTGCCAGGGCCTGGTCTTTGTGAAGGATGGCACAGTGCTTGAAAGTTTAATCCAGGGGCCGAATGGCGCTCTGCTCGCGAGCGGTGCCCGCGCTTATGCGCTGCTGAGCAGTCGGGACCAGTGGCAGGTGCGCATTCAGCCAGATGTGGAGCAGATTCTGCGCACCATGATACAGCCTGCCCTGCCTGAGTCGGAGCCAAGACCAGGCCCGGGGTCCCGATCGCCTCAGGCCGCGCTTCCTCCTGCTGGCTCTGCTTCTTTCTCGCTCTCGCCAGTTCCCCGGCCGCTGCGCCCGCTCGATGCTCAGTTGCTGGCGGGCTTCAGTATGCGCCAGCGCTTCGTCTTGCGCCTGGTCTTCACAATGGTCAATGGCGAGCGCTCGGTCGAGCAGATTAAGGCTCAGCTGAATCTCTCGCCGGCGGTGGTTGAGGAAGCGCTGACGACGCTGCGCACCCTGGGTGTGATCAGCTAGCTCAACGCTGCAGCTTCGCTACGATGGAGGATGATCTCATGAAATCCTTGTTGGCCTGGTGGTTCCGCCTGACGCTCCCCAGGCATCTCCCGGAGACAACGCCGGTTGAGCGTGAACGCGCCCGCTATGCGCGCTTGACCAGCACTTTCGGGCTGGTCATTGCTCCGCTTGGCCTGCTGGCTTTTATCTATGGTGCCTTGACTTCTTTGAATCCAATCGCTCCTTGGATCGAGGGCGTGGCTTGTTTCTGCGCCCTGGCTTCTCCGCTACTGAACCGCTGGGGCTTTACCACTGTGGCCGCCTCCTTGCTGGTGCTGAATTCGGTGATCAATTCGGTGGGAAACCTGGTGACAAATCCCCTCGACCCGGTCTATGTGGGGATCTTCAGCGCGCTGGTGATCCCGGTGGTGCTGGCCGGCGCTTTGCTCCCCCCAGTGGCGGCCCTCGTGACCAGCTTCTTGAATAGCGCCGTCATTATCGGCCTGACGCTCTTCCAGCAGCATACTCCCGAGTATGATCGCTGGCTCCGCCTCGGCTATGGCTCTATTATGATCGCTCTGCCTATTGCTCTGCAGTTGATCGTGGGAATCATCACTTATGTGATTATGCGCTATCTGATCGCAACGATCCGCCGCGCCGACCGGGCAGAGGAGATCATTGCTCTGCAAAAGGAAATCGCTGAGTATCAGCGTCAGCGCGCTCAGGAACAGCGCCAGCTTGAGGAGGGGATCGCTCAGATCGCTCAGGTTCACGCCGCCGTGGCCAATGGCAATCTCGATGCGCGCGTCCCTACCGGTCAGGAGGGGGTGCTCTGGCAGATCGCTGTTCCTCTCAATAATCTGTTGAACCATGCACAGCAGTGGAAGCGGAATTCTGACCTGCTTGAGCATACTTATGCACTCGCCCATCAGTTGGTGCGCTATTTGCAACGTTGTCGCTTGCAGCAGGTTCCAGCAGTCTTTACTCAGCCAACGGGCACACCCCTCGATCCTATTTTGCCCGAAATTCAGTACTTGAGTGAGAAGGCCACCAAAACGAACCGTACGTCGCCTCTGCCGTGAGCAGAGGACCGGGGGTTCTCTGTGTCTGCTCTCTTGCTGTGCGCGCCCGTACGTCCGGTCAGGGCCGGCGTTCGTGGCGCGTTGCGATTCCTATTCAAACTATGCTTCTAGCTAGAAGGAGCTTGGCTTAAGTATGCGAGTCCTTGTGACGGGTGCTTTTGGCAACATCGGCTTCAGTTCGGTGCAGGAGCTGCTGCGCCAGGGCCATGCGGTCCGCTGTTTCGATCTGCGTACCAGGCGCAATGAGCAGAAAGCGCTGCAGATCAGCCGTGAGGCGGGCGAGCGGGTGACAGTGCAGTGGGGTGATATTCGTCAGCGCGAGGCGCTGGCTGAGGCGGTCCGTGATCAGGATGTGGTGGTCCATCTGGCCGCGATTCTGCCTCCTGACAGCGAGGAGCAGCCGCAGCTAGCCTACGAGGTGAATGTAGAGGGGACGCGTAATGCGATTGAGGTGGCGCGGCAGCAGCCTCGGCCTCCACGGTTCCTCTTTAGTTCGAGCCTGGATGTCTTTGGTCATACGCAGGATCAGCCGCCGCCGCGCAAGGTGACTGATCCGGTGCAGGCTACTGATGACTATAGTCGCCATAAGTTGGAGGGGGAGGCTATGCTGAGGCAGTCGGGGCTGACGTGGGCTATCTTTCGCTTCGCTGATGTTCCTCCTCTGGGGCCAAGGCCGATCCATCCGATTATGTTCCGCATTCCTCTGGATACGCGCCTGGAGATGTTGCATACTTTCGACGCCGGGTTGGCGGTGGCTAATGCCGTCAGTAGTGAGGAGGTCTGGGGGAAGATCTGGTTGATCGGCGGCGGCCCTTCTTGCCAGGTGCGCTATCGCGATTATTTGAATCGGATGTTGGAGGTGATGGGGATTGGGTCACTGCCGGAGGAGGCCTTTGGCCACGAGCCGTATTGTACGGATTGGCTGGATACGAGTGAGAGTCAGCGGGTGCTGCGCTATCAGCGCCATTCTTTTGATGAGATTATTCAGGATGTGGCGAAATATGCGGCTCCTCCGGCGCCGGTGCGGGCTTTGATGCCCGTGCTGCGGCCGCTGGTGCGTCGGCAGATGCTGAAGCTCTCCCCCTACTGGCAGCAGGCTCAGGCTCGCTCGGCCTGAGCAGGGCAGGTTTTTCTCAGCGAGCGCTCAGGGCCGCCTTCCAGAGGGCGTGAGGCGC
Source organism: Thermogemmatispora sp. (assembly GCF_019683755.1). Classification (GTDB taxonomy): domain Bacteria; phylum Chloroflexota; class Ktedonobacteria; order Ktedonobacterales; family Ktedonobacteraceae; genus Thermogemmatispora. The sequence goes on from NZ_JADGHT010000223.1 coordinate 4,714, forward strand.
GCGGCTGGTCGGGTCCTTGTTGGCTGGTGCCTGGGACGGCCTGTCTGCGCGCCTCTTGTCTTTGTTCGGCGGTCGGGTCGCTACTGGCTTGCGAGCGACGGCTGGCCTTAGATGAGGATGCGCCCGTCTTTGAGAAAGAGGGTGTCGTCGACCCAGACTTCGCCTCCTTTGCGCAGGTCACAGATCATGTCCCAGTGCAGCGCTGAGCGGTTTTGTCCGCCGGCTTCGGGATAGCTGGCTCCCAGGGCTAGGTGAATCGTTCCGCCGATCTTTTCGTCAAAGAGGATGTTGCGCGTACTGCGCTGAATGTTCCAGTTGTTGCCAAAGGCGAATTCGCCGGCGATGCGGGAGCCGCTGTCAAGGTCAAGCATGCGCAGCAGATAGTCTTGCCCCTGACGGGCGCTGGCTTCGACGACTTTGCCGCCGGCGAAGACGAGGCGAATGCCTTCGACAAGGCGCCCATCGACGGCACTGGGCAGGTCAAAGGTGATGGTGCCCTCCAGGCTGTTTTCCACGGGGCTGGTGAAGATTTCTCCGCTGGGAAAGTTGCGCCGTCCGTCGCTGTTGATGAAGCGCCTGCCGACGATGGAGAGGGTGAGATCGGTGCCTTCGCTGAGGACACGGATGCGCTGTTTGCCTTCGAGCCAGGCGACGAGACGCTGCTGTTGCTGAGAAAGGGCCTGCCAGCGGGCGGCAGGGTCGGGATCGTTGAGAAAGCAGGCTTCAAAGACGAATTCTTCGAATTCGCTTAGGGAGAGGCCCGCGTCTTGCGCATAGGCTACGGTCGGATAGAGGGTCAGGCACCAGCGATAGCTTCCTTCTTGTTCACGCTGCTGGAGGCGGCTTCTAAGCAGGCCCTGGGTTTTGCGCCGGCTGGCCAGTCGGGCCGGGTCAAGGGTGGTGAGGGCGCTGGTGTTGCTTTCGGCTTCGATTCCTAGACGAGCGGCTATGCGCTCGGCAAAGCCTTCGAGGACTAAGGGTGTGTTTTGTAGTTGATCATCGCTCCCTTCCCTTAACAGGATTTCTTCCAGGCTGTCCAGGTTGAGCAGGGGTAGGGGATAGGCTCCAACGCGTAGGAGTTCGCGATAGACGTTCTCAATGAGAGGCGCGGCCAGTGGCGTGGATTGGATGGCGATGAGTTGGCCTGGTTGCGCCTGGAGGCAGTAGCCGACCAGGGTACGCGCCCAGCGTGCCAGTCGAATATCGTACATGGGATGCTCCTCTGCGTTCGAAGCTTGCTCTTTTCTTCTGGTTCTTTGATGATAGCACAGTGGATCAGGGGCTGACTACTCTGGCGGGGCTGGATGAGAGGCTGCGCGCTGCCCAGGGTTAGTCTCTCGTTGGTCAGGGTTTGGAAAAGATGACGGCTGGTGCGTTTTTCTTAAAGTAAAGAGGGGAGAGGCTCTTTCCCTCGTTGGTTGGATCTTGCTCTTGCCTGCTACGGCGGAAAGGAGACGGGGTTCGATGACGGCTCCAATGATGGCGCTTTTGCTGGCTGGGTTCATCTGTTTGACGGTTGGCATGGGTGGCCTCTTGTTGCGTAGCCTCAGGAGGAAGCAGAAGAGAGGTCGGGAAAGTAGAGCAGGGGGCGGCTTGCTGTCCGAACGTCGCCAGGCTGATGAGATGGCTAATCTGGCAAGCGATCAGCCAGAGAGTCAGCCGGGGAAGCATAGTCACCATCGCCATGCTCCTTTGCCGGAGATACCCCTTATCCCTCCAGGCCACCATCATGGTGGGTACGGCGGCGGCACCGGTGGCTCCTTCGGCGGTCACTCTTCCCACCACGGCTTTTGAGGCTGGCCTGCAAGGAGGAATGGACTTAGACTGCGCTTTTCCTCCTTGCGCGGCTGGTAATCTTGTTGTTCTGATGGGATGCCTGCGACCTTCTGGCTTCGCTGTGGTCAGTGGCTCTGGACTGCATCTTTTCTTTTATTGGGGCCTGTAGCCCCAGGCGGTGATCAGGGTGTAGAGGCCGCAGAAATCCTCTTGTTGGACCTCTGCTGTCGCCTGCTGGATGAGATGCCGCAGCTCCTCGCTGCTGGCTACTCCCATTTTGATCAAGAATGGCTGGATCAGCTCTTGAAGCATCAGCCAGTCTTTGAGCATGGCATAGTGGCTGTCAGTGCCCATTGAGAACTCAATGAAGCTGGCTCGTAGTTTCACGTCGGTGAAACCGGCCTGCCGCATCAATCTGGCGAGCACTGGCGTGATGCCGAAGTGGCGCCCATCGGCTGAAAAGCTCTGGCCCGCCTTTTTTAGTGCCTCGCAGATCAGGGCCTGGCAACGCTCGGCAGCCGGGCTGGTGGTCAATGCTGGCTCTGCTTCGGTCAGGCGCAGGACTCCCCCAGGCTTGAGGAGGCGATGGCATTCAGCCAGCAGCTTCGGCCAGGCCGCCGGTAGCATGAAGCCGACCAGTAGCCGCCCATTGATCAGGTCGAAGGAGGCCTTGGGAAAGGCCAACGGCTTCATGACGTCCATGACCTGGAAGTGGGCATTGTCCAGGCCACGTGAGCGCGCCTGTGCCTGTGCGTACTCGATGACACTCTGGCTGATGTCAACGCCGATCACTTCCACTTTGGGATAGGTAAAGGCGACTTCCAGAGCCCAGCCTCCGGGGCCGCAGGCCAGGTCAAGCACGCGTCCGCCGGCAGGCAGCGGTGGCCCGTCGGTAAACTCGGGGAAGAGGCCTCCCATGCCCCGGGTTAGCATCTGGTCTTGGTGCATCAGCCGCGCTAGCTCTCCTGCATGCTCGGAATCAATCATATAGGTGCTGCGGCTGTTTTCTAGCTCTTCACGCTGCTTCTCTTGAGGGTCCATCGTTCTCCTTCCTGGATTGGTCCTTTCTAGGCAAGCGGGAAGATGTTCTGTCAGCATTTGCCCGATAACAATGGCAATTAGCCGCAATTGTTTTCCTTCCTCTTCGCCTCGTCGCTCTATGCCGATGCCCCGATCAAAACCGCCCACTCCTCTAGCTGCCTCGCCTGCGGCCAGCGCGCCCGCCCCTCCCTCAGCAACTGCCTCACTTCC
>NZ_JADGHT010000224.1 GCF_019683755.1 Thermogemmatispora sp.
CCCTTACCCTACGCAACCATCCCCACCCCAGCCCTATACAGCTCATCTCATCTGCTCGCTCTCCAACGCTGACCGATTGAGAACAAGCTCAATGGCTGTTGGCCTTGAGGGCAGTTCCACCATGAGAGAACTTCCACTCCCGCACGGTCCCGCGATCAACTGGTTTTGTGCGGATGTCGCTTCCCGAGAGCAATCCGCCTTTCCCCCCACCATCACCGCCGCTCCTCCTACCCTATCCTGTCCTCCCCTTCCTCTCCTGCGACTGCCCTGTCCTTTTCCCTGCTTCCTACGTATCCACCATGCCTGCCACATCCAAAGATGCATGTGCTTGTATAAGGCACGAGCAACCCTCTACGCCAGAGTAGTATAGTCTGAAGCGATGAACTCTGCATGAACTGCGCATCCGATTAGATGAATACTTCTTCATAGAAAGGGCCGATGTAGGCGGGGAGGCCGGGTCATTTCTATGACAGTTTTTTCATGATAGAAGACAATAAGATGGGGGATCAATCTGGCTCCTTGCCTGCTGTAGTTTTGCCTGCTCCCCTGCCTTGCTATTTCAGCAGTATGGTATACTGTGCTCAAGCGAGAGGCCTATCGTATCCTCCTACCACTCAACTCTTCGTCGCAAGGAAGGATGTCACGTGGTCAAAGAGCAGTCTCTTGACAACCTCTGGCTAGCCCAGGCCCTGTTTGATCTCAATGGTGTCCAGTTCGGGAACTTCACGGTCAGTGAATCGGCGGTGAGTTCCCCTGTCTTTGTGAATCCCAAGGTGCTGATCAGCAACCCGCTGGCCTTGCGTGTGGCCAGTAAGCTGATGCAGCAGGAAATCAGCCTTGCTCAGTCACTGAGGCGTCCGCGCGTTCACCCGTTCAACGTGGTTGCTGGCGTGCCGGTCGGTGGGCTGCTTTTAGCGACGGCCTATTCGCTGGAGACCAACACGCCGCTGATCTATGCCCGTATTCGCCCCGAGGGAACTGGCCAGCGAGGGATCGAGGGCCGCTATACACCGGGGGACACCGCCCTCATCATTGATGACTTGATCACGCGCGGTGGCAGTGTGCTGGAGACGGCTGCGCTGCTCGAAGAGCATGGCCTCAAGGTGAAGGATGTGATTGTCCTGATCGATCGCGAGCATGGGGCCACGGAGCGCCTGCGCCAGCATGGCTATAATCTGATCAGTATCCTCAAGCTTGATGTGATGCTCAATCACTATATGTCGCGCGGTCTAATCTCAGAGGAGACCTATCGAGTCTGCTCCGAGTATCTTCAAAGCAAGCGAGCAGAGCTGCGACAGTCCTAGCGAGACACGCGTCGGATCTCTCTCAGCATTCCAGGGCAGGCGACAACGATACGGCGGAAAAGAAGAGGCCAAAGGCTTCCGTGAGCATAGTGGCCGCGGCCTCTTCTCTTTTCTCACGACGAGTCTTCAGCCAGTACCGGCGCTCGGAAGGCTGACTCTTTCGCTCTGGCCGGAAGCTGTCCCCTTAGCTCTGAGGATAGGGGGGAGTTGGCGCAGGGCGTGGGCCATCCTGGGGCAGCGGAGCAGTCTGACGCTCGCGGGCGGTATGCAGTGTTTTCAGCAATGGCTCGATCAGATCGAGGGGCAGCGGGAAAATGATGGTTGAATTCTTCTCTACGGCGATCTCGGTCAGGGTCTGCAGGTAGCGCAACTGCAGCGCGCCAGGCTCAGACGCGATGATATTCGCCGCTTGGGCCAACTGCGTAGCCGCTTGTAGCTCACCCTCGGCATGGATGATTTTCGCTCGCTTTTCGCGCTCGGCTTCGGCCTGTTTGGCCATCGCACGCTGCATGGTCGCCGGTAGTTCCACATCTTTGATCTCTACGGCGGTTACCTTCACCCCCCAGCGCTCGGTAAATTCATCAATGATGGCCTGCAGCTCGCGATTGATCTTGTTGCGCTGGGACAGCAGTTCATCCAGCTCTGACTGTCCCAGTACGTTGCGCAGGGTGGTCTGCCCGATCTGGGTAGTGGCCTGCAGATAGTTCATGACATTGACCACTGCGGCCTCGGGGTTCACCACATAGAAGTAGATGACGGCAGTCACTTTGACTGTGACGTTGTCTCGGGTGATGACTTCCTGTGGGGGCACGGTGAGCGTGACAATGCGCAGGTCGACTCTCAAGAGGCGTGCAATCACGGGGGGAATCCAGCACAGGCCTGGTCCACGCGTGCCGCGCAGGTTGCCAAGGACAAAGAGGACGCCGCGCTCATACTGCTGGATGACGCGCAAGCCGGAGAGCAGGAAGAGCACGACAATCAGGGCGATGACGACGATAGCGCTTATAGCGATAGGGTCTCCCATTGGGAATCCTCCTTTTCTGAGGGTGGGATGGTTGATCTATGGTCGGCAGACAGGGCCGGTGACTGACTCGGCCGGACGTAGAGGCGAAGCCCCTCGACCGCGACGATGGTGACCTCGCAGCCCTCGTCGAGGGAGCTGTAAGGTTCAACCAGGCTGGCTGCCCAATCCTCGCCGCAATACTTTACTCTGCCACTAGGGGTGAGCGGGGTGATGGTCACTGCACGGGACCCGATCATGCTTTCGATCCCCGAGGGCCGACGCTGACGCTGGGCCCGGACAACTATGCTTACCAGGAGCAGGCTGAGCAGACCCACCACCGCCGCCATGAGATAGACAATCCAGGGGTTGACCCCCGGGCCGTGTTCCACTTGATCGCTATTGAAGAATAGTAACGAGCCAACTACTAGGGAGATGACTGCGCCCACAGTCAATATGCCGTGCGAGGGAAGGCGAATATCTAAGACCAGCAAGATCAGGGCAAGACCCATGAGTAGTAGACCCGTCCAGTTGGGAGAAAGCGATCCCGCCCCCAGGAGGAAGAGGATAAGGGCAATGCCGCCAACAACGCCAGGTACAATGGCACCAGGATGGGAGATCTCTAGGTAGATACCGATGAGGGCGACGATGAACAGGAGAAAGACAACATTGGGATCAAGGAGAAAGCTATAGAGGGCATCGAATAGCCCGGGGGAGAGAGTAGTGAGCGCCGCTCCGGCGGTGTGCAGAACCACACTGTGCCCAGGGGAGAGGGTAATGCGGTGTCCATCTGCGCTCTGCAGCAGCTCCGGGAGTGAGCGTGCACCAAGGTCAACGATGTGCTCGCGCAGGGCCGTCTGGTCATCATAGGAGGCGGCGTCTGTGACCATGCGAGCCGCCAGGGTAGCATTGCGACCATAGCGGTTCTGCGTGCCGGTAATCTGCGCCACCAGATCACTTTCGATTTTCTTGAGAAGGGTGGAGTCTAGATTGCTTCCGGTGCTGCTCACAGGGCTGGAGGCACCAATACGTGTGGTAGGGGCCATCGCGGCAAGGGGGGCCGAGAGCGCTACAAAGGCGCCCGCCGAGGCAGCACGCGCGCCCGGTGGATAGACATAGGTGATGATAGGCACCGTGCTGGTCAGCTCTGCCTGGGTGATCTGCTTCATGGAGTCCAGGTCACCGCCAGGCGTGTCAATGACGATGACGAGAGCCTGCGAGCCATCGCTGGCAGCCGTGGCAATGGCTTGCTGGAGAAAGCGCGCCGTGCTCGGGTTAATCTCGCTGTTAAGATTGACTACGTCAACGTGCAAGGAGGCGGCCCGGGCAGGCTGTGCGCTCGGCTGGGCGATCCCTATCCAGGCCAGGAGGACCGCAATGGCGGGGACAAGCACAAGCGCCCAGGCCCGCACACCTTTCTGTGCTGGTCGATGCTGGCTCGTGTTCATGGCTTCGATCCTTTGGAGTGGAAGACAGCTCACTCGCTGTCGACTTGATTACCACTGAGGCGGGTGTTTGGCCTGCCTTCTCCTGGGGTTCCCGGTCTCAGACCACTTCCATAAGCGGCCCCTTGCCAGCCGAGGCCTGTCACTGTGACCAGCATCCTGCTTGTACTGCCCCCTCTTCCTCTGGGTTGCTTCCTCCTCGTCGGCCCAGCCTCCACTGTGCCTGCTCTGGTAGTGGATCTGTCCCTGGCTGGTTTGGGGTATTGCTTATTGCTATACGAGATGATAGCGCAAATTTCTGTCTGCGTCAATCTATGGCGTCTGCCTCTCTCTTGAAGGCTGGAGCAACTGACCGTAACCAGCCAGTCAAGCCAGCGGCAGGCCTCCTGATGAAAGAGGCTGCCTGAATCGGTCCACAGGAGCTGACTAGCTGATTGACTGACTGACTGGCTGGCTGACAAGCAGAGGGCGAGGGAGAAAGCTCGCCGGCCCTGGTTAGTTGGCCTGCGTCTGAAGTGCGCGCAGGACCTCAAAGAGCTTCTGGTTATCGGGTAAATCGGAGGGGCTGGCGGTGACCTCGATGTGGCGAATAATGCCCTCTTTATCGATCACGATGACGGCACGCTCTGACATGCCTGCTGGGTGACGCAGCCCATACAGGTCGACAACAGCCCCTTGGGGGTAGAAGTCAGATAGCAGGGGGAAGGAGGTACGCATCGCCTGTGACCAGGCATCCAGCGCATAGACGCTGTCCATGCTGATGGCTACTACCTCAGTATCGGCGTTGCGGAAGCGCTCTAACTCGCGCTCATAGGAAGGAAGCTGCGCTGAACAGACGCGGCTGAATGCGAAGGGGACAAAGGCGAGAACAACGTTTTTTTTACCGCGGAAGTCGGCAAGATGCCAGTCTTCGCGGACATGGCTTTTCAGAGTGAAGTCGGGCGCGACATCGCCGACCTTGAGTGTCCTGGTGTAGGAACGGGCGGACTCAGCCATGTGATGTGGAGCCTCCTCTCGCAAGCACTATCATGATACCTGTGGCCATGTGACCTGTCCAGATCTGAAACTGCGGGCAGGGGCATAGCCAGAGCAACAAGCTGCCCACTCGTTCAGTCTAGACCCGGGCGGCTTGACAGGCCAGAGCCGTTGCTCTATCCTTGGGGCGAGCTACCTTTCTTATGAGATCGGCCCATTGGCCCGGCTCCCTGTGGGCAGAGTCCCAGCCCAGACGCAGGGCCGGTCTGCAGCGCGCGCTATCGAAAGCTGGCCCGACGAGGGAGTGGGCGCGTCCTGGCCGGGCACGGTTCTTGCCTTCCGCAAGAGGGGAAGGCAGGCTGTCGTCCAGATATGCTCTCGGCCGAGAACCGTACTGCAAGGCGGTTCTCGTCTTCTCTTCCCTGGTACTGTTCTGAATTGTAGTCCTGGTGAGGAAGCTATGTCAAATGTGCGCAGCTCTTCGCGGGGTCTGCCGGCTTGCATGTCCTTGAGCTCCTTGCTCGCTGCGGCTGGGCCAGTGCTCAGCCGCAGGTTAGAGCGCTTGACCGATCCCGCTGGGGGGATCTTCGCTTTTCTCCCTCTGACCCTGGCGCTCCTGGTGATGTTGGCGCTCTCCTCTTGGCAGATGGTCTGGCCAACTTCTGACGTGACGCGCTACGAGTGCTATGCCTTGGCCTTCTGGTTTGGCGGGCAGGCGCAAGCGCTGGCTCCTCACATCGACTGCTCGTTCCTGCCGGCCCAGGAGCGACACCTACCACCCTTCCATACGCTGCCCATTGAGTATCCCCCGCTGACGCTTGCGCTTTTTACTCCCGGCCTGCTTGTTCCTTCAGCCTACTATCCTCTGCTCTTCGGTCTGTTGATGGCCCTGGCGGCCCTCCTCATCTACTGGCTGTTGCTGCGCTGGGGACCGCGCGGGGCAGCTCTCGCTTTCACTCTCTATTTGTTCCTGGGCGAGTGGGGTCTGGCCCTCTTACGCTTCGATCTTGTTCCGGCGGCCCTGACCTTGCTTTGTGTGCTGGCGGCAGAGCGCCGACACTGGACAGCGGCCTACTCTACTCTGGCTTTGGCGATTCTCTTGAAGATCTATCCGCTCCTGCTGTTGCCTCCTCTCTTCTTTGCCGAGCAACGGGCTTCGGCGACGGCAGCCCGAAGCGCGGCTTATGACGGTGGGGAGAAGACAGTCAGAAGCGTCACAGAGCGCCTAGCTCAGGCGCTGGCTTGCCTGCGATGCTGGCGCTGGGGCAATCTGCTGCTCTGTCTTGCGCTCGTCGTGGGGGTGACAGCGCTCTTTGCGCTCCTGGATTTTCAGGGGGCTGTGGCCAGTCAGTTGGCCTACTTTGCCCAGCGTCCCGTGCAGATAGAGTCCAGTGGCTCGCTGGTGATCTGGCTGGCAGCCTTGGCCGGGCAGCCCGTGCGCGTGGTCTACACCTATGGCTCTATTAATCTGCTTAGCCCTCTGGTACCTGCTGTTTCGACTGGGAGCACACTGGCGCTGCTGGCCGGCTATGGACTAGTGCTTTGGCAGAGCGCGCGGGGACGCATGACTTTCACAGAAGCCGCGCTGGCGGCTTTACTGGTCTTTGTGGCGACGGGCAAGGTCTTTAGTCCGCAGTATCTAATATGGCTGATGCCCCTGGTAGCCTATCTGACGGCAACGCAACGGCGCTGGCTCCTGCTGTTCGGGCTGATTGCCCTGCAGACTTCGCTCATCTACCCTTTCCTCTACACGCGTGTTCAGGATGCTACCCAGGTCTGGCGGGTTCCGGGCTTCATTCCGTTGGTCGAGCTGCGTAACCTGCTCTTTCTCCTGGTCACGGTCGGCTACCTCTTGAATCTGCTGAACCTGCGCAGGCGCTGCGCATCCCCGTCTCTGGCCCCTGCTGGGACCGGGGCAACAGGAGAAGCAGAGGGGCAGGCCTGAGAGAGCTGCCGATCAACAAGAGCAAGTCATGACGCCGCTGCTCTGGCTGCTTTTCCTCTGCTTCTTGGTTGCCAGGCGAATGTATGGGGGAAATGCGATGGCCGCTACCACCAGGCCGCCGGTTGGAGGCACTCAGGGAGCAGCGCCGGCAGAGACCGGTGCTCCTGCTCGAACGGCGATGCGGCGCGGGCGGCTTCCTTCACTTAAGGGAACCGAGAGGGTAAGGCGCCCATGCTCGTAGCGGGCCTCAATTTTGTCGGCGTCGATAGGGCGTTCGAAAGTTAAGGTGCGTTCAAGGGTACCGCTCCCGATCTCGCGCAGCAGCCAGGTGCCTTGCTGGCTCTCGCTCTCGTCGCCGCCGTGGTATCTGGCTTTGAGCGTCAGGCTATGCTCATGGGCCAGCAGCTCGATGTCCTCTGGCCTGGTCCCAGGCAGCAGAGCAGTAATGCGGTAGCCCTGCTCTGTCTCCAGCACATCCATTGGAATGGAACGTATGCCTGTCCCCAAGAGGGCCGAGCCTGGTCGTACGAAGCTCTGTTCCAGCAGGCGGTTCATCGCATCGCGCAAACTGAGCATCTCGGCAAAAGGATCGAAGCCTCGTGTAAGTGCCATGCTCGTGACCTCCTCTCAATGCAGTTCAGCCAACATTGGTGCCGGTTATCAGGCACGCTACTATTAGTCTTTGGCAAGACGTTGCTTCCTGGCAGGGTCAAGCACAAGCACAGCCAGAGAACGAGAGCTCCCGGCCCTCTCACCAGAAGAGACGCTCCACCGGGGAGAAACGGGGCAGGCAAATGCCACTCGCGCGAACCATCTCTTCTGTCATCTTTTAATCTATTGTAGCGTTCTCCCCTCGATGGTCTGATGCTGCAGGTCGATGAGGCTGTACTCGCCTTTGGCCAGCGAGCCGGGGGCAATGACAGCCGAGGTGCCAAGCAGCTCGCGCTTGCGCTCAGGGCCGCTGACTAGGACCAAGCGCGGGTTATAGCTTTTGATCAGCTCGGCCAGGGTGGGGCTGCCAGATTCGTGGAACCCTTTATGAT
>NZ_JADGHT010000225.1 GCF_019683755.1 Thermogemmatispora sp.
TCGGCTCTGACGGCTCAAGCCATCGCCTTCAGTGAAGTGGGCCGCCAGGCCATTATGCTCGATCCCCGCTGGCAGGGAGGTGATTATCCGCCCGGCGAGGGGCCTGATGCCGGGTTGGCGATCGCGCGTATGCTCGGCATGATCACCTACCAGAGCGAGGAAGCAATGGAACTGCGCTTCTCTCGTCGCCCGGCGCGTAATTGTGAGGTGCCTTCTCCAACTCGCACCCCTAGTCTGGGGACGCGCTTCGATGTGGAAAACTATCTCTATTATCAGGGCCAGGCACTGGTACGGCGCTTCGACGCTAATACATATCTGTATCTGAGTCGCGCGATGGACCTCTATGATGTCAGCGAGGGCTACCCTTCACTTGACGCTGCCCTTTCCCGTATTCGCAGTCGCGCGCTCTTTATCGGAATTCGCTCCGACTTCCTCTTTCCGGCGGCGCGCGTGCGCTGGCTGGCTGAGCGTGTAAGGGAGCTTGGGGGCGATGCTACCTATATTGAGTTGGATTCCCCCCACGGCCACGATGCTTTCTTGAAGGAGTGGGAGCAGATGAAAGCCGCCCTGCGTTGGCTGGAAACCTAGCCAGTTTGATCAGCCCGTTGCCGCCGGCCATCGCTCGCCGGCGCCTGGGGGTTTGCCAGTCTGCCTGTAAGGCGGCTGCCTGTCGTTAGATCTGGTTTTCTCAGGAGTAGATTCTCTCATGGCACTGAACGGCAATCGTAGTTATGGTTTTGAGACGTTAGCCCTACATGCAGGTCAGGAAACGGCTGATAGCGCCACAGGTGCCCGGGCCGTTCCCATTTATCAGACAAGCTCGTTTGTCTTCGATAGCCCGGAGCACGCTGCTGATCTTTTCGCGCTGCGTAAGTTCGGCAACATTTATACGCGTATTATGAATCCTACTCAAGATGCTTTCGAACGTCGCATAGCAGCGCTGGAGGGCGGAGTTGGGGCGCTAGCAACCGCTTCCGGCCAGGCAGCGGAGACGCTGGCCATTCTGACCATTGCTGAAGCAGGCGATGAGGTGGTCTCCTCCACCAGCCTCTACGGCGGCACCTATAATCTCTTCCGCTACACCTTGCCCAAGCTCGGCATCACGGTGCGCTTTGTCGACAGTCGCCACCCGGAGCAGTTCCGGGCTGCGATCAATGAGCGCACCAAGGCTATCTATGCCGAAGCTCTGGGCAATCCCCGCTTGGATATGCTCGATATCGAGGCCGTGGCTGCCATCGCTCATGAGCACGGCATTCCCTTAATTGTCGATAATACCTTACCAACACCTTATTTGTTGCAGCCGCTCAAGCATGGGGCCGATATCGTCGTGCATTCAGCGACCAAGTTCATCGGTGGACATGGCACCTCCATCGGAGGGGTCATTGTCGATGGCGGCAAGTTTGATTGGGCCAATGGGCGTTTCCCGAGCTTTACTGAGCCTGATCCTTCCTATCATGGTCTCCGCTATATGGAAGCCTTTGGTCCCCTGGCCTACATTATCAAAGCTCGCGTGCAGCTGATGCGCGATGTCGGCGCGGCCATCAGCCCTTTCAATGCCTGGCTCTTCCTTCAAGGTCTAGAGACTTTGCCGCTGCGCATGGAGCGTCATAGTCAGAACGCGCTGCGCATTGCCGAGTTTTTGGAGAGCCATCCGGCGGTGAGCTGGGTCAGCTATCCCGGCTTGCCCAGTCATCCCCAGCACGAGCTAGCAAGGCGCTACCTGACGCATGGCTATGGAGCTATTCTCGGCTTCGGCATTAAGGGAGGACTGGAAGCAGGCAAGATGCTGATTCGCCACGTGGAGCTATTCTCCCATCTGGCGAACGTCGGTGATGCCAAGTCGTTGATTATTCATCCTGCAAGTACAACTCACTCGCAGTTGACACCCGATGAGCAGTTGGAGACGGGTGTGACCCCCGATTTTATCCGCCTTTCAATTGGGCTAGAGACGGTTGAAGATCTGATTGAGGATCTGGATCAGGCGTTGCGAGCGGTCTCGGCGAAGCTTGGCGAGCCGCTCAGTCTTGCATAGGCGAGAGAAAACGAGGCGAGCAACTGGCGTCTCGCCTGTGAAGAGATAAAGGGTGATTGTCAATGGACGTTGAGTGTTCGCTCTGTGTACTGAAGTTTGGAGGTACCTCTGTTGGTAGTGGCGAGCGTATTCGCCGCGTGGCCCAGATCGTAGCCCAGACGGCCAGCAAAGCTCTCAGCGAGGCCACGCCTTTTCCCGTAGTGGTAGTATCCGCGATGTCAGGTATCACTGATCAGCTCCTGCGCATTGCGCATCACGCTCGGCGTGGCGAGAGTGTGGAATGGCGGCGTGAACTGGAGGCTTTGCGTGAGCGTCATCTCCAGGCGGCTGAAAAGGCTGTCTATGATGAGCAACGGCTGGCAGAGCTGAGAGCTGACCTGGAGCAGGCCCTGGCGAAGCTGGAGAGCGAGGCCGCTGGTTGTGAAGATTATGTTGACGCCGTGGCTGCCTGGGGGGAGCGCCTGTCGGTGCTCTTGCTGGCTGCCGCGATCAATGATCTGGGTCTGCCCAATGTCACGGCGGCTCCGATCCGTGAAGAACTGATTGTGACAGGAGAGCCGCAAGGCAAGGCGCCCGTTGAGCCGGGGGCTGTCATTGGGGCTGAGCCTTTGGAAGAAGAGACGCGCGAGCGGGCGCGGCTTCTGTTGTGGCCACTGCTGCAACAGCGCACGGTGCCAGTGGCTCCGGGCTTTATAGGACGGACGCGCACAGGCCTGGTGACAACCCTGGGACGCAATGGCTCCGACTACTCAGCGACCGTTATCGGCGCCGCTATCGATTGCTGCGAGGTCTCCATCTATACCGATGTGGACGGCGTGATGTCCGCCGACCCGCGCGTGGTGACCAATGCGCGTCTGTTGCCTGCGCTAACCTATGCGGAAGCCGCGCGTCTCTCCTGGTTTGGTGCCAAGGTCTTGCATCCGCGCACCTTGATCCCTGTAGCCCAGCGCAATATTCCTGTGCGCGTGCGCAATACCTTCCGCCCCCAGATGCAGGGCACACTCATTGGTCCCGAAGATAAGTATCGCAGTGGCGCGACAGCGATCACTGTGAGACGGCGCCTGGCTCTCGTGACCGTCGAGAGCACCAACATGTTTGGTGCCCCTGAGAATGCAGGTCAGGTCTTTGCTCTGGCGGCTCGCGTAGGGGCCGCTCCTGTGGCTATCTGCTCTTCTTCCGGCCACCATCTCTCCTTTATGGTTGAGGAGCAGGCCTCAGCCTCGGTGGTCTCTTTGCTCCAGCATGACTTGGGTTACTGGCGTGTCAGTTGTCGACCTGGTCTGGCGGCCTGTGCCTGTCTCGGGTCGGGCTTCACGAGCGATCCGATGAGCCCAGCCAGGGCCATCAGCGCCCTGGCCCGTGAGCGCATCCCTGTGATCTCCCAAGGCGCTTCTGAGCAGGGCATTATTCTTATCATTGAGGACAGCGACAGTGAACGTGCCTTACGCTGCCTCCATCGTGATCTGATTGCGCCTGTGATTCCTCTCGTGCGACATCCTGCCCATGAGAAGCGCTTAGAAGCCCTCAAAGCCCGCTAGTGTGGGGCTATAGGCGAGGTTCATTGCGGGTCTGTAACAAGGAGGATGCCTTGACAATGCATCAGAGAGGTCAACGCTTTCCTGTAGCCGTTCTAGGCGCGACTGGCATGGTGGGGCAGCGCTTTATCGAGCTGTTGCAAGACCATCCCTGGTTTGAGCTGGTGGCCCTGGCGGCTTCCGAAGTGCATGGAGGCCGCCCCTATAGTGAAGTAGCGCGCTGGCGGCTGGGGGGAACCATGCCAGAGCGGGTAGCAAAGCTGCCCGTTCTACCCTGTCGCCCGGAGGCTCTGCCGGAGGTCAAGATTGCCTTCTCAGCCTTGCCTGCGGAGGTAGCTGGTGAGGTCGAGGCGGCCTTTGCCCGAGCTGGCATAGCCGTGTTCAGCAACGCTAAGACCTACCGGATGGAGCCTGATGTACCGCTGCTGGTCCCCGAGGTGAATCCTGACCACGCTGTGGCCATTCAACAGCAGCGCAAGCGCCGGGGTTGGAGCGGTTGCATTGTGACCAACCCCAATTGCTCGGCGACCCCGCTGGTGATGGCCCTCAAGCCCCTGCAGCAAGCCTTTGGTGTGCGCAAAGTGCTGGTGACCACACTGCAGGCGATCTCGGGAGCTGGCTATCCAGGCCTGCCATCCTACGATATACTCGATAACGCTATTCCATTCATCTCGGGTGAAGAGCCGAAAGTCGAAAGCGAGACGCTCAAGATGCTGGGCGAGTGGCGTGAAGAGCAGGGTTTCAGCCTGGCCTCACTGGTCGTCAGTGCCCATTGCAATCGTGTTGCGACACGCGAGGGCCATCTAGAGTGCGTGAGCGTTGAGCTGGAACGTGAGGCCTCGCCCGAGGAAATCATTGCGGCCTGGGAACATTTCCTCCCCGAACCTCAGCGCCTGAAACTGCCGAGCGCTCCCGTGCCTCCCCTAGTTTATCGCAGCGAGGAAGATCGTCCTCAGACACTGCATGATCGCGACGCAGGGCGGGGCATGGCCGTGACCCTTGGGCGCCTGCGGCCCTGTCCGGTGCTGAGCTATAAATTCGTTGCTCTGGGCCATAATACCATCCGAGGTGCGGCGGGCGGCTCCCTTCTGAATGCGGAACTCTGTGTCAGCAAGGGCCTGTTGTAAGCTGCTCCTGGCCGCCCTCCCTTGACCTCAGCAGAGCGGGCACAAGAGCAGGTGAACGCCATATCATATGTCGGTCGACTTGCCTGCTCTGAGGCCCGCTTTGGCTGACCAGCTATCTCGCCGTAGGAGGCTGAACTATTGACCTGAAGCTGCCAGTGTGGCCTGTGCCTGAAGCAGGTCGGGGATCAGAAACTGTGCGTTTGGGCTGCCAAGACCGGTGACAGCATCCCAGCCCTGGCCGGCGCGGTAACCGGGGACGTTCACGCCCTGGTAAACGCTATTGTCTCCGACAGTGATATCGTGGAAATCGCGCTGATAGTTGACCGACGTCGCGATCGTGTACAGAGCGGGATTCAGAAAGCCAAGCGGGTGACCGGCCATCTGATTGGCGATAGCTGCCAAGGCGGCCCACATAGGTGCGGAGGCACTGGTCCCGCCGACCGTCTCCCAAACGCCGCGGAAGTAAAAAGCGAGGTTAGTATCTGGATCAGCGGCAGCGGCCACATCGGGAATACCGCGTCGCCCTTGAAAAGCTGCCTGTGTTGAGGCGGGCAGCAACTTCTGATAGGACGGCTGAGGGAAAAGGCTGCTGAAGCCGCCCCCACTCCGATTCCAGCCGATTTCACGGACCTGATTGCCCTGGCGCAGCAGCGTAGTGCCGCCAACGCTGGTCACCCAGGGCAGATCGGCGGCAAAGTTAGTCGTTGCCTTGGGCGACAGCCGTGACATATTCAAATCAGCATAGTCAGTTGCACCGTTATCCCCCGAGGAGCTGAAGAAAGTCATATGCTCCTCTAATGTTGCTCGCTGGAGCAGAGCATTCCATTGCTGTACCTCCTGTCGGCCAGCAGCATCCTCGAGCGTTACCTCGGAAGCACCCCAGCTCTGAGACACAATCGTCCCCAGATGATGATCGATGGCGTACTGGATTAACTGGCGAAATTCCGGCAAGCCGACCGTGCCTTCCGTTTCAGCGATCGGACTAACCAGCACCACGATGTTCGCCTCGGGGGCCAGGGCATGAATGATCTCCACGTCAAGTTCGGTTTCGGCAGCCCAGCCGCTCTTGTCGTGGTGGGGATCATATTCCGGCTTCTGGATGGGCTCAATCACTTGCACCTTAATGAGCGGGAGCTGAAAGCGGCGGCTAAAGACATCGAGATCCTGCTGTAGGGTCGGACTGCCAAACGAAACAATGTCGATGATGGTCTGTCCCCTGCCAGTATAGCCACGCTGGATTAACGGCTCGAAACCATAATACTGGCGAAGCTGGAGGGGCGTATAGCAGGTTACTTCAGAGCTGAAGAGAACAGAGGGACAGCTATCGGCGACCGCGCTGGGAGTGGGTGAGTGCGAGGGCGTGACTGTCGTAGACGATGTGCGAGGAACGCTATTGGTCCCCAATAAGCCCGCGCAGCCGCTAAAGAGCAGCGTCAGCGTGAAGGTTAGGAGTGTCAGTAGCTCGAGGAAAGGCTCTGATTGGCGGTGGCCTTGCATCCGGCTCTCCTTGTGATCAAGAATCCCTGTTCCGCCATGCCTCGGGCACAGCTTCCCACAACAGTTGACTACAGCTAACGCGAGAGCAGTATATCCCGATAGCGCAAAAAGGTCAATTCTTTGTCTTGACAGTGCTCCTGCTCTCAAGAGATCTTAGGGGCCTGCAGAGACAGCGACTGGCCCGGCGGAGTGGCCTGGCAAGAGGCTCAGGCCAGCTACAAGCAGCCGGTTAAGAAGGCTCCCTCCCTCGGGGTACTATGGTCCTAACAGTAGCAAGGCGCGCTTGACCGCCCTCCTCCTTTCAGAGTACATTCAGGCATGATGACATAGAAAGATATCAATAAGAAGGCGCGCAACAACGCGGCTCATATTTTCAACGATAGGAATGCAGCATGCTATCATTTAAGGACCGTCAAGATAGAGTTGCAGAAATGCAAGAGCAAGCTGGGGAGCCGATCCGCATGCCTGGGTTAGTCACCCAGCTATCGCCGGTTGAGCAACTTGCCTTTCCGACGCAGTCGCCTACCGTTGTGGAAGCGACGGAGCCAAGCAATGGTAGTCAGACACCTCTACCGGAGATAGCGGATGAGGGAGTCGACAAAGAGACAGCCCTCCTGCCGGTGGCAGCCGGGGCGGGAACGGCCCAAGAGAGCGCGGCACCCGAGACCGGTCAGCTCCCCGAGCTACAGACGGCCCTCCTACCGCTGGTAAGTACAACGAACGCAAGTGCAACGCGTCCGCCGCTCGTCATCCGTGGCGATGGAAAGAAAGCGCTCAAGCGTCGAGACACCGCCCAGCCGCTTCCACGGAAGCGCTGGCATGTCCATGCGGCGGTCCTGGTTCTGGTGGCGATCATCCTCACCGGTACCCTGCTAACAGTGCTACCTGAGAGTCCTGTAGGGGCCAGGAGTGGGGGCGGCCTGTTCCAGTCCATTATGAGCATGATCCCCAGCAACAGTGGCAATGCCAGCACCCTGGATCTGGCCGCTATGCGCGCCGCCACAGCGACAGCTATCGTGCGCAGCGGAGTGGGTTATGATCCTGGCCCGAGCAATCCGACTGGCGTGCAAACAGCGCCGATTGTTGGCAGCAACTCGGGAGATCCTTTCCCAGTGGGCCAGTGTACCTATTGGGCCGACTACCGTTATCACCAGCTAACAGGGGTTTGGGTGCCCTGGGGAGGCAACGCTTATGAGTGGGTCGCGGGAGCTAGGGCCTATGGCTGGATTGTCTCGACCCAACCGCATGTGCCCTCGATCATCGTTCTCATGCCCGGTGTCCAGGGTGCCAATATCACCTATGGCCATGTTGCCGTCGTCGAGAGCCTGACTTCCGACGGTGGCGTCTATACCAGTAACATGAACTGGTATGCGAATGGCGGCGGTTGGGGAATCGTATCCTACTATACCTTCTATCCTGGCAGTGGCGTCTATTTCGTCTGGATCTAGCTGCCAGACCTAAGATAGAGAGTCTGCCTAGAACCTTTCTCTAATACACATCTAACAT
>NZ_JADGHT010000226.1 GCF_019683755.1 Thermogemmatispora sp.
AGATCGAACCAGGCCAGGCTGCCCTCACCAGCCCCCACCGTATGGATATCGATCATCGGCAGCTTCGTCGGATGGCCCCCGATGCGCCCGTCGGTCGTCTCCGTAATCGCCCCATCGACCAGCGACACATCGGTCGACGTGCCGCCGATATCGAGAGCAATCAGCCGCTCGATGCCCGAAGCGCGGGCCACAAAGCGTGCGCCCACTACCCCCGCTGCCGGCCCTGACAGCAACGTCCGCGCCGCCTCGCGCCGCGCCATCGCGCTCGAAATCGAGCCCCCGTTTGACTGCATGATACGCAGCCCCGTGCCCGCCGGCAGCGCCTGCTCCAGTTGCCCCAGATAGCGATCGATCAGCGGGCCAACATAGGCATTGAGCACCAGCGTACTGGTGCGCTCATACTCGCGGAACTCCGGCAAGACCTCCGCTGAGGCCGAGACATACCAGCCTCGCTGCCGGGCCGCCTCAGCCACACGCCGCTCGTGGGCCGGATTGGCAAAGCTAAAGAGCAGCACCACCGCCACGGCCTCCACCTGCTCGCGCTCCAGCCTGGTCAGCGCCTCTTCTAGCGAACCCTCATCCAGGGGGACGAGCACCTCGCCGCGCTCATTGAGGCGCTCGACAACCTCGACCCGCCGCTCACGCGGCACCAGGGGCGGCACCTTCTGCACGCGCAGATTATAGAGACTGGGCCGCGTCTGCCGCCCGATCTCCAAGACATCGCGAAAGCCCGCCGTAGTAATCAGGCCGGTCCGCGCCCCCTTGCCTTCCAGCACCGCATTAGTGGCCACCGTTGAACCGTGGACCAGCGTACGCAGGCGCGGTAGAGCGCCCAGCTCCTGGAGGCCTTCCAGGATGGCCTGCGACGGATCATGCGGCGTCGAGAAAACCTTATGGACGCGCAGCCTTCCCTCCTGAAAGAGCACCAGATCGGTAAATGTGCCTCCCGTATCAACTCCAGCAAGAATAGCAGTCATTCCTGTGCTCCTCGACAGACCTCTCTCCTCTACTACGAGCGACAAGCAGCAAGCTGGCCAGCGCAGCGCAGACGGAGCCTGCCCTGCCCTTCAGCACTCAGAGCGCCAGGCTCGTTAGAGCACCCAGGCACTGGTGCGCTGCTCGATATCCTGGTCGCGCCAATCGGTAATAAACATATAGCCCGGGGCATGAGTGATAGCAAGCGGCGGCTGGCTCTCCATAATCACCGCCTGCGGGGTGACGCCACAGGCCCAAAAGACCGGCACCTCATCGGGGGCCAGCGCCAGAGGGTCGCCCCAGTCGGGGCGGGCCAGATCAGGAATACCCAGGGCCGCCGGCTCGCCGCAGTGGAGCGGCGCCCCATGCGCCAGTGGATAGCGCGCCGTCACCTCGCTCGCGCGCGCCACCTCGTCGCGCTTGAGCGGGCGCATGCTCACCACCAGCGGCCCATGCAAGCGGGCCGTCGCCTGACAGGGAAGCCCCGTACGGTACATGGCCACATTGCGCCCCTCCTCCAGATGGCGCAGGCGGACGCCGGCCTCCAGCAAGGCCCGCTCCGCCGAGAAGGAGCAGCCCAGCAAGAAGGCCACCAGATCAGGGCGCCAAAGCGGGAGGAGATCCTCCCGCTCTTCGACCAGCCGGCCCGCACGATAGACACGGTAGCGCGGCAGATCAGTGCGCAGATCGGCCCCGGGCGCCAGACGGCGCGGCTCGGGATCACCAGGGGCCGTCATCTCCAGCAGCGGCAGCGCCTGGGGATTGAGCCGACAGAAGTCGGCAAACTCCTCAGCCCAGTCGGCAGGCAGGATCACTAGATTGGCCTGGACATAGCCCAGGGCCAGGCCAGTCGTCGGACGGCGCCAGCGGCCCGCGCGAATCAACTGGCGCGCCTCCGCCGCGCTCAGACGAGCAAGCTTCTCCATCTGCATGGCAAGCCTCAAAATCTCCTTTCACACCAGCAAACAGACCAACGAGCGCGAGAGCAGCACCAGCAGCACCAGCAGCACTAATCCACCGCCACCAGACGCTTTCCACGCGTCTCCGGCAGCAGCAGCAGGGCGATCAGACAGAGAGCATAAGCGCAGGCGCCGAAGCCGATGGCCCCACCCAGGCCGATGGCCGCCGACAAGAAGCCGATAATTGTGGGGAAGAAGGCCCCCACACCACGCCCGAAATTGTAACAGAAGCCCTGACCGGCCCCACGCGCTCGCGACGGAAAGATCTCAGCCAGGAAGGAGCCAAAGCCGCTGAAGATGCCCGAGGCGAAGAAGCCCAGCGGCGCCCCCAGGACCAGCAGCAGCCCATTGGCCCCAGCCGGAATCTGGGTATAGAGGAAAATCAAAGCGGCACTACACAGAGCGTAGATGGCAAAGGTCGGACGGCGCCCCAGCCAGTCATTGATGTAGCCGCTGGTCACATAACCGATAAAGGAGCCGATAATCACCACCGCCAGATAGGGGGCGCTACCCACCACCGAGAGATGGCGCACCGTCTTGAGGAAGGTTGGCAGCCAGGTAAAGACGGCATAATAGCCGCCCTGGGCCCCAATGGCCAGCAGCGTCGCGGGCAGCGTGCGCCCAAGCAGGTCGGGCTGAAAGATCTGCAGCAACGAGCTGCGCGTACTGGGTACCCGGCCCCCGGCGGCCTGCTGCTCGGCAGCGCGCGTCTGGACAAAGACCTCTGGCTCTGGCACGCGCGCACGCACATAGAGCGTCAGCAGGCCGGGCAGAATGCCCAGGCAGAAGGAGATGCGCCAGGCTATGGAGGCCGGGAAGAAGGAGAAGACCAGGGTATAGGCTACCAGCGCCAGCCCCCAGCCCACGGCCCACGAGCTTTGCACCATGCCGAGCACACGCCCGCGCTGGGCCGGGTCAGCCACCTCAGCGATGAGAATGGCACCGGCGGCCCACTCGCCGCCGAAGCCCAGACCCTGCAGCGAACGGAAGAGCAAGAGAAAGCCGTAGTTAGGGGCCAGG
This sequence comes from Thermogemmatispora sp., assembly GCF_019683755.1. GTDB lineage: Bacteria > Chloroflexota > Ktedonobacteria > Ktedonobacterales > Ktedonobacteraceae > Thermogemmatispora. The sequence continues at coordinate 2,955 of NZ_JADGHT010000226.1, forward strand.
CCCGAGAGAAAGGTAAAGAGCGAATAGACGGCGATCGTCAGCATCAAGGTGCGGACACGCCCGATCAGATCGGCCAGGACACCGGCCAGGATGCCCCCAAAGGCCGAGACGACCAGCGTCACCGTGGCGATCAGGCCCGATTGACCGGTTGTCAGCCCAAAGGCCGCCGCCGTGGCCGTCAGCACGAAGGAAAAGATCTGGTAGTCAAAGGCATCGAGGGCGTAGCCGAGAAAGGCGGCCCAAAAAGCATGTCTGGAGGAGCCGCGTAGGGTGCGGTACCAATCCAGCGAAAGGAGGCGACTACGCTGGGGGGCAGCGAGGCTGCTGCCACTGTGGCCTTGCTCAACGTTCATGGTCGTGGGTCCTCCCTCATGTCAGCGAACAAATAGGGAACAGGAGTGAAGCAAAGACCGCTCACATCACAGCTCAGTCTCTGGCGGAGTGCCCGGCTGAGAAGCAGCGCTGATCGCCAGGGCGCCAGACCAGCCCGGCGAGCTGGCAGCTTCGACCGGCCCCTGGCGGCTTGGCCAGGGGCAGATCCCTCTGCCTCCGTTCCGTTCAGCTCAGCTATGATAGAGAAGACACTACCCGAGCGCGAGCCAATCCGCCAGCCCAGCGGGAGGACAAACAGGGATCATCTGCTCTCCCTCACTGGTCTGGGCCTTCTTATCTCACCGTATCGGCCTGGCCAGCAGGCCCCCGCCCGCCAGTGGCGGCACGCTCTGAGCAGGGCCGGAGATGAGGAGAAGGCCACCAGACTCTGGTACCTGTGGCTGAAATGCCTCTGCGGGATAGCAATCGTTGGCGACGGGCCTCCAGGAGAGGCGCTGACGACCGCTGGCGAGCCGCCTATTTCCCGGCCTTGTAGCCGAAATCGGGAATGGCTCGCCAGCGCTTACGTAGTAGGTGGGCCGCCAGCTTGGGCCGTCGCTCGCGGGTAAAGATCCCTTTGCGATTGCCCTGCACGCGCGTGATGCTCTGCCCGGTTTGGAAGTCGGCAAAGTTCCAGACATGCTCACCGATGACCGCCGGACAGGCATCCAGGACCTCGTGATAGGCCTGCAGTAGCGCCGCCTGATATTCCTCTGAGAACATGGTCGGCGGCTCATCATGCAGGCCGGCAATGGCATCGGCGCCGTACTCGCTCAGTAGGATCGGCTTGCCCGGCAGCCGCTGCCTCCATGCCTCTAGCTCCGCCCGCAGCAGGGCTTGCGCCGCCTCCAGGCGCCCGCCATGCACATACCAGCCATAGTAGCGGTTGAGCGCGATGACATCGAGCAGGTCAGTGACGGTATCGGTGGCCGGCGTCGCCAGCATCTGCAGGGCGATGGTCAGGGGACGTCGCTGGGGGTCAAGCTGGCGCGCCAGGTGCAGCAGCGGCTCAAAGTAGGCGCGCGCCCCTTCTTCTTCGGTGGCCGGCTCGTTGGCGATCGACCACATGACAACACAGGCGTGGTTTTTGTCGCGCGCGATTAGCTCGCGCAGAGCCTGCTCGTGCTGGGCCGCCGTCGTTAGCTCGCGCCAGGTCTGGCGCTTGCTGGGGCCTGCGCTGGGACTGAGGTTGAGGTGCAGGCCTACCGCCGGCACTTCGTCGATGACCACCAGCCCTAGTCGATCGGCCAGGCGCATGACTTCCTCAGCATAGGGATAGTGCGAGGTGCGGAAGGAGTTGGCGCCCAGCCAGCGCAAGAGGCTGAGGTCCTTGACATAGACGGCTTCGTCGAAACCGCGCCCATGCACGGGAAAATCTTCGTGTTTGCCACACCCCTTGAAATAGAAGGGCTTGCCGTTGAGCAGAAACTGCCCATCTTCGACGGCCACCGTACGCACGCCATACGGTTCTTCGTAGCTGTCCAGACACTCGCTCGTCTCGCCCGGGCGCCAGAGTTCGACCCGGCATGTATAGAGATAGGGATGGCCCGGCTCCCACAGGTGCACGTCTTTGATGCGTAGCTGGCCTTGAGTGCCCTCACCTGCGGCGACAGTTCTGCCCTCGGCGTCCAGCAGCGTCACACGCACCGTTACTGTCTCGCGCTCGGCTCCCTCGACGGCGATGCGATAGCCGACCAGGCCATCGCCCTCAGCCAGGGTACTCGTCAGAACGATATCGCGGATGTAGGTGGCGGGTGTCGTGTAGAGACGGACGGGGCGATGAATGCCGGCGTAGTTGAAGAAATCGAAGTTGGGCGTATCGCTGATCAGGCGAGTGCCGTCAGGCAGAGGCTCCTCACGATAGTGGGCTACGGGGAGGGTGCTGTAGTCGAGGGTATTATCGACCAGGACAGTCAGGCGGTTCTTGCCCGGCTGGGCCAGGGCTGTGATCTCAGCTTCAAAAGGTGTGAAGCCGCCACGATGGGTGATCAGCGGCTGCCCGTTGAGATAGACGTGCGCCGTGTGGGCCACAGCCCCGAAGCGCAAGACAAGGCGCTGCCCCCACAGCCGGCGGGGAATGATCAGCTCCCGCTCGTACCAGACGCGTCCAACGTGTTCGCGATAGGCGGCTTCTTCGCCGAGTTCGTTGTACGAGGCCGGTACCGGCATGGGCACGCTTTGGCGCAGCGGGCGCTCATACCAACGCTCGGCCAGGCCCTGACCCGGGTCCAGACGAAATTGCCAGATGCCGCTGAGGTCAAAGACTTCCCGTGTGGCGGTCATGAGCGGATAGAGCATGGCGCGTCTCTCTCTCCTCTCCTGTTCTGCTCGGCGGCTGGGGTACTGGCAGCTCCGCAGGCTGCCCCAGAGGCAGCAGCCGGTGATGCTGCCCAGCGATCGCCGCGTTCAGGGAGACCAGCCAGCCTCTGGCTCGCTCTGAGCGCTTCTGCTTGCCGCCAGCCCTCCTATGGCTGGCCATCTGTCCGCCAGCATCCCAGCACCAGGCTAGGCCGGACTGGCTGATCTCTCTATCCCCTATTGTAGCCGCAGTCGCGTTCAGGAGCTGCTCCCGGGGAGCGCGCGGGCCTCTTCCTTTGGCTTCTGGCCCCAGACGAGCAAGAAATTCCAGATGGCGCAGAAATCTTCTTGCTGCAGCTCGGCGATGGCCTGCTGATAGAGGCGCCTCAGCTCCTCGCGGCTTGCCACGCCCATGCGCACCATGAACGGCTGAATGAGGTCGAGAAAGACGAGGTAGTCCTTAAAGAAAGGGTAGTGATAGGGGGTATCTGCCGACCATTCGATCGTGACGGGGTGGAAATGCACATCAACAAAGCCAGCGCGGCGCAAGAGGCTAGGCAGCACGACGGTGATCCCGAAGTGGCGCGCATCCGGTGAGAAGCTCTGGCCAGCACGCTGCATGGCCAGTGATCCCAGTGCCGAGAAGCGCTCAAAGGCTGGGCTGGTGGTCAGGGTTGGCTCCATCTCGGTCAGGCGCAGCACTCCACCAGGCTTGAGCAGGCGCCGACACTCTGCGAGCAATTTGGGCCAGGCTTCGGCGCGCATGAAGCCGCACATCAGACGTCCATTGATCAGGTCGAAGGAGGAGTCGGGGAAATCAAGCGGCTCCATGACGTTCATTACGCGAAAGTGTACGTTGGAGAGGCGTCGCGAGACCGCTTGCGCGTTGGCATACTGCACGATCGGGGGACTGATGTCGACCCCAATGACCTCAACGTGAGGATAGGCAAAGGCAACCTCCAAAGCCCAGCCTCCGGGGCCACAGGCCAGATCAAGCAGGCACCCATCTTCAGGCAGAAGGCGCCCCTCGGGAAAGAGTCCCCCCAGGGCCTCGGTCAAGATGCGGTCTTGCTGCATCAGGCGAGCCAGCTCGGCAGCCTCTTCTGAGTCAATCACATAGGTATTGCTGTTTGGCCGCGCCTCATGGCGCTCGTCCATGCCTTTCCTCCTTCTTTCCCGGCAGCCGGAGCAGGGTAGGCAAGCCGACTGTCCTGCGCGCGTTATCCTTTTGTGCTTTGCCAGCATGGTACCATGCTTCTCTCATGGGCGCAAGTCTATTCTTTCCCAGTGCAGCGCGGTTTTCAGGCGCAGAGAACTCGACAGGTTCAAGAGCATCTGGCGTGCAAGGAGATCGGAAGATGTCGGGCCGTGAAAGGGGGGGCCGGGCTGTGATGTATTTGTGAGGGAGGGGAAGCCGGGCGTGATGCGACCGTGATTCAGCCTCTGCTAGAATGAGAGCAGCCCGCGCGTCCCTGCGCCAGGCGTGGCTGCTCGCCGCAGCGCGCTCAGCTCAGGCAGGGCAGGTCTTGCGTTCGCTGCTTGAGCCAGGCAGGGCAGAGGCAGAGCAGGCCAGGACCCTTATTGCGATGGGAATCCAGTCAGGAGCCGCCTTATGAGCTATCGCGATCGCTCTTTGTCTGCTGATGGAATCGCTCAGGAGGAGCGGGCTGCCTCTCTCCGACGAGAGTTGCAGGCCCTGCTGCCGGCCCTGGCAACGGCGCCGCTGGTCGAGGTGGCGGCAGCCGTGCTAGAGGCTCTGCGCGAGAGGACAGCCGCCGAACATGGTGCGCTCTTCCTGGACTGGCAGGCCACGCCGCAGGCTTCCAGGCCTACCGCTCCAGAGAGGCTGCAGCTCCTGGCTGTCTTGCACACTGATGAGGAGCAGGCCAGAGCCTTGACGAGTGTGGCTGGCGCCGGTCTGCCGTGGTCAGTCGCTGCGCCCGCGGGCGGCGAGCTGCGGCGCAGTAGTGTGCAGACCGCCGATGCTTGCTGGCTCCTGTTGCGTCTGTCCTTAAGGCGAGCGACGGGAATCCGAGTGGCCCCCCCGGC
>NZ_JADGHT010000227.1 GCF_019683755.1 Thermogemmatispora sp.
CCGCGGCCCCGCCCACGCGCAACCGCCCCCGGGCGGCCCCCACCCCGCCGCCGCCGGGGGCCTGGAGGGGGGGTAAGCGCGAATAAGCTGATGTGAAGTAAGCAGAGAAGAGGCCTGGGAGCAGGGTAATCCTGGCAGCAGTCGGTCACCGATCATCAGCAGCTACTCAGCTCGGACCGCTTTGCGAGAGGCAGCCGTACTGCTCGAAATCGCTTTGGAGAAGACGCTGAGGGATCAGGCGAAAGAGGCCTGTTCCGATCTGGGCCGCATTTGTCAAGGTGCGCAGAGCCATCAAGGCGCCGATGCGCGTTTCCTCACTATAGTCTAGCAACTCGACCATGTGATCGAACTCGGCTTGAGTGAGCACCTCGTAGGAAAGGTCGGGGCGCACCAGCATTGTCAAGTCGAGATCAACATAGCGCAGGCCTGCCACCTCGATTGTTGGTGGCAAGATAATAGTCGCATACGTATAGAGTAGATCGCGGCCATTGTAGAAGGCGCTCAACATATACCAGCGCTCGGGCCAGAAGAACTGGAGGCAATGATGGCGGAGCGGGCGCGTACCCGTCGTCCATTCCATCAGTGTTCCGGCGGGCAGCCAGAGGCGCAGGCAGTCAGCGCTTGGCTCAGCGGTTGGCGGATCACCTAGCTGCACATCAGGTGAAAGGCGATAGGCGCGCCAGGTGCCGCGCAGCACTCCATCATAGCTACGGCTCTCGACACGAAAATCTCGTTGCATACGCATACTTCTCCCTTCCATCCGCCCCATAGTACGCAAATCTGCCCGGTTCGTCAAGCTGGGCAGAAAGCGCACATGCGCACCAGGTCAACTGGCAAGCGGCTCCCCCCTTTGAGTTTCTAGCCGGGAGCCAGCTAGCAGCTATCGAAGCTGCCATCGCCGCAGCAGACAATCACTGCTACCTCCCGGCGAGCGAAATATAGTAGAATACAGCTATAGATTCGCCAGCCATAGGCTCAGTTAGAGAGCCTTAGACTTGCTCGAGGTAGTCGTCAGAGCTAGCTCAAGAGGGGACCAGAGGGAGAGGCAAGCAGACAGAGGAAGGAGCCTTAGCACAGAAAAGAGCACCGGGATCATGCTGCGCTGCCCGCACTGTCAGACTACGAACCCGCCGCATGCCAAATTTTGCCTTGCCTGTGGCCTGCGCTTTCTGATCTGTCCTTACTGTGGTACGGCCAATCCGCCGGTGGCGCGCTATTGTATTGAATGTGGGCGCGCCCAGGGGCAGAAAGGGAGATGGCCGGAAGGAGCGGATGCCTTGTCATTGCCGGCTCCTGCCGTGAGCAGGCAAGAGGAGACATGGCTCGAATCGTCCTCTGGACTGCCTGTGTCTGTAGATCCAGAGAAATCAGCCCTGGAGCGGCCAGCAGAGCAAAGGCCAATGTTGAGCACGCCCGAAGAGAGGCGCGTAGTCACCGTGATGTTCGCTGACATTACCGGCTCGACCCCGCTGGCTGACCGTCTTGATCCCGAGGATCTACGGGCCATTCTTGCGGGCTATTTTAACTTGATGACTGAGCAGATTCGGCGCCACGGTGGCACAGTTGAGAAATACATTGGTGACGCCGTCATGGCTGTTTTCGGCTTACCGCAGGCCCATGAGGATGATCCTGATCGGGCCATTCGGGCGGCACTCGATATGCAAACTGCCCTGGCGCGCTTCAATGAGGCGCGTCGCGAGCGTGATCCCGAGGCCGTGCCCTTACAGATGCGTATCGGGATTAATACCGGTGAGGTTGCCGCGCCCAGATTCGATGGCAGCCTCGCCAGGCGGGGAGACTTTCTTGTGACCGGCGATGCCGTCAATATTGCTGCCCGTCTGCAACAGGTAGCCGGTCCTGATACCATTTTAGTAGGCGAGCGCACCTATCTAGCGACGCGCGAGACCTTCCACTTTCGCCCGCTGGCGCCCCTGCAACTGAAGGGGAAAGGGGAGGCAATGCGGGCCTGGGTTGTGCTAGGCCTGGCAGAGGAGCAGCCTGTTAGCGCGTTGGCAGCGCGTGCTCGACGCGGCCTGCTGGCACCGCTCATTGGACGTTCACTAGAGTTAACTCTGATGCATGCAACCTATGCGCGTGTGCTGGCCGAGCGGCAACCCCATTTGATCACCCTGCTTGGTCCCTCAGGCATCGGCAAGTCGCGCCTGGTCCACGAGTTTATCGAGCGTGAGCAGGAGAAAGCTCGCAGTACGACAGGTCCGGATCAAGCGCCGGCGCCCCTAGTTATGTACGGGCGCTGTCCCCCCTATGGTGAAGGCATCACGTACTGGCCACTGATCGAGATCCTGCGGGCTTTGCTCCAGGTTCAATATAACGAGAGCGACGAGGATATTCATCGTCGTTTCACGGTCTTTGTCAGTGAAGTGCTGGAGAGGGCTGGGCACAAAGAGGATGCCGCGGGTGTGGCTGAGGCCATTCTGCTGAGTGTCGGTCGCCAACTGGGTGCCTCAGCCAGGTTATCGGGGGGCGAGCGGCGCGAGCGGCAGCGCATGGCCTATGCTCGCAACCTGGAACAGAGCGGGACGCAAATGACTCTCTTACGCTCCTGGCGCATTCTTCTCGCAGCGCTTGCCCAGCAGCAGCCACTTATTCTTGTAATAGATGATCTCCAGTGGGCCGATGAAGCGCTCCTGGACCTGCTAGAGTACCTGATGGAGCGCCTGAACAATGCTCCACTTCTTCTGCTGTGTCCGGCGCGGCCTGAGTTTCTAGAGCGGCGCCAGGACTGGGGTGGGGGCCAACGCAACTTTACGACCATTGTCTTAGAGGCGCTTTCGCCTGAGGAGAGCAAGGAGCTGGTGCGTGCTTTGCTAAAGAATAGCGAGCTACCAGAGGCTCTCTGTCACACCATCCTCTCACGGGCTGAGGGGAATCCTTTTTTCGTGGAGGAACTGGTCCGCATGTTCATTGATCAGGGAATTCTGGTCTATGAGCAAGATAGCTGGCGGGTTGCCCGCGAGAAGGAGCATCTTCTTAGCGAGTTAGCCAGCCCGGCAGGGCCGCCAGACGACGCTCTGCTAGATCTTCACTATACGTTGCCTTTGCCCCGAGTCCCTGACACGATTCAGGGTGTGCTGGCGGCGCGTGTCGACCTCCTCAGCCCCGTGGAAAAGCATGTACTGCAAAAGGCGGCACTCATCGGACGTACCTTTTGGCTCGCGGGTCTGCGTGAGTTAACTGCCGATCTGGATGAGGAGACGCTTTTGCAGATCCTGGAATCGCTGATCACGCGCGATTTTATCTCCGAGTCAGAGAGGCGCGATCGGAGTCCAGTTGAGAACGATCGAGTCTTTAGTTTTAAGCATATTCTGACGCGAGATGTTGTCTATCATACGCTCCCACGGTCTCACCGTGCTGTGAGTCATGCTCGTCTGGCTCGCTGGCTGGAAGAGCAGACGGCTGGGCGCACTGATCGCTTTGTTGAGCTGCTGGCTTATCATTATCAGCAGGCTGCTACCAACTGGACGCATAGTCTGCGTGCCGGCTTTGCTGCGGAGCAGGTAGAGCCAGAGCTATCACTGCAAGAGCTGCGAGAGCGAGCGACAGTCTACCTGACAAAGGCTGGCGACCAGGCATTGCGCAGCTACTATACGATTCGGGCTATTCAGGCTTACAGCGATGCGCTGGAGCTGTTGAGGGAGAGCGGAGGGGAGGGCCGTGTCCTGGCACGCATGCATGAGAAACTGGGTGACGCTTTCACGCAGCGTGCGAATCTGAGAGAAGCCTGGCAAGCCTACCGCCAGGCGCTGCAGTTGCTGGAAGCTGAGCCTGAGCCACCCTCGGCCGATCTTCTCTATCTGTATGATAGTCTGGCCGAGCTGGCAACGCGTTGGGGGCCTTGGCATGACACTCCCCCCGATATGGACGAAGTGCGCTCCTACATTGATGCCGGGCTGGCGCTCGCCAAGGATAAGGGAGATCGGGCTGTTTTCTTGACCTATCTGGCGCTGTGGTACATGCACCGGGGAGCTGAGGATTCCAACGATGTCAACGAGCGAGCCAGGAGGGCAGAGCAAGCGCTGCAGAGTGCCCGCGAGGCCCGGCGTCTGGCCGAGGAGGCTCAGGATGTAGAAGCGCTTTGGCTGGCCCTCGACGCTCTTGGGGGCATTTATGTGAAGCTCTGCGATTATGCGGAGGCCCATCGCACTCAGCATCAGCGCCAGCAGCTTCAGGCCCAGATTACTCGTCAACAGGGGCGCCAGGATCGACAGGAGCTGCATGATCTCTATTACTCTCTAGGATGGGTACACTTCTTCATCTGCGATTATCCAACCGCTGCGCGTTGGTTTGGTGAAGCATGGCAGGTCGCCCAGACGATGGAAAGTCCCTCTTTGCTCCTCCTGAGCATGCTGGGACGCATCCATGTCTGGTATGACTGGGATCGCTGGGACGATGCGCGCGAGGCGGCGCAGAAGGCTCTGCTGTTAATAGAGCAATACCAGCTTGAAGAGATGTGGGAGATCGATGCTCTGAAGCATCTGGTGATGATCGCCTTCCAGACCGGTGACTATGAGCAAGGGGAGCGCTATCTCCGTCGTCTGAAGCTCCTTGGTGAGCAGGTGACCTCTCGTCTGCTGCGGCTCGACCTTGAGTTTGTGCTGCAACTTTCAGGTGAGGAGTGGAGCAATGCAGCGGAGACGCTTAAGGAAGAGGTCAGACACCACGAGCCGTTTGTCAGGCCGGAGCAGCAGGCACTGCTGGCCGAGCTATTGACTCGGACAGAGGCTGCTGTCGAAGAGCAAGCCAAGTGGTGTGAGCGCGCGCTGGTGGCGGCGCGTCGGTCGCGGGCGCTTAAGGCGGAGGGTCGGGCTTTGCGAGCACAGGGTCGCCTGGCCCTTACGCTCCAGCGCTGGGAGGAGGCGCGAAGCTGTCTACAGCAAGCATTAGCACTCTTCGAGCGTCTTGATCTGCCCTGGGAGCGGGGCCAGACGCTTTACTGCCTTGGCGAGCTGTATCGCAGGCAGGCGGCCAGCGCACAACTGCCGGAGGCAGCCGGGCACTGGCGTGAGCTGGCTCGTCACTCCTTGTCTCAGGCGCTGGGCTTTTTTAGGGCGCTGCATGCTGTGCGCGATATTGAACGGGCCAACAGCGCTCTGCAAGCGCTATAGTTGCGAGCTACTGGCCGTAGTAGGGAGCAGCAAGGGCCAGCCAAGAAGTGGTTAGCAGGTACCTTGCTAGCAGAGAGAGCACGGACTAGGCGCTGGCCTCTCCCCTAGTGAGAGAGTTTACCCCCGGGCCACCAGTACTCATCGTGCCAGAGGCGTGTTGAGTCCCAGATTGGCCCCATTGCACGGGGCAACGTTGCTAGATGCACCTGTTGCAGAGTGGCACCGGCTTCCACGAGCTGACGCTGAACACAGCTTAAGGCAAGATGGGGAGTATTGTTGATCTGACTGAGATGGGCCAGCCAGATCCAGCGCAGGCCATCAGCGCGCCAGGTCTGAAGAATTGCCTGAGCAGCTTGCTCGTTAGAGAGATGGCCAGTGGGGCTGAGGATGCGCATTTTGAGGGCATAGGTGTAGGGGCCGCGCAGGAGCCGCTCACGATCGTGATTGGCCTCTAGAATCAGCAGGTCAGCTTGGCGCATCGCCTCCAGCATGGTGAGGGTGACCGAGCCACTATCCACTACCACGCAGACGCGACATCCGCCTGCACAGAGCAGGTAACCGCAGGGTGCAACAGCGTCATGTGGAACCGGAAAGGAAATAATCTCTACATCTCCAAGGACGCAGGAGCTGCCAGCGGGCAAAGCCAGCGTTCGTCTTAGGGGCAAGTTTGCTGCTTTCCTCTCGCTGTCAGCAAGTTGCAACTCATGCCGCTGGGAAGAGAAAGTCTGATCTTCGGGACGAGGTAGAGGCTGATTTCTGACGGAGCAGGGGTCGGCATCAGCGCCGTTGTTGTTCTGGTGTGGGCTTTTGGCCAGGGCTGCCAGAGTGGCAGGATCAGCGATCACGAGCGGGTCATAGCGTTTTAGTAGGTTGGGAAGAGCCAGGGTGTGATCATCGTGCTCGTGGGTGAGAAGCACAGCGAGTATTTGGGCGGGTGAGACGCCGACTAGATGAAGGCGATTGATGAGCGTACGGCACGGCAAGCCAGCATCGACCAGCAGCCTGGTCCGCCCAGAGGGGCCAGCTTCGATGAGCAAGGCATTGCCGCTGCTACCGCTTCCCAGAGAGATGACGCGCATATCTCTACTCAGATCTGCTGTTTATCTTCTTCAAGGATTGCTTGCTTACTTTGGGAGGCCGCCAAGTTTGGTCTGCTCTCATAGCATCACTGTGCCGGTTGTTCAGGCAAGCCGAGCAGCAGGCGCGCATTTTCGCCCAGAATTTTGCTTAGCTCATCGGTGCTGAGGCCAGCTTGTCGAATATGCTCGATTACACGCTGCTGGCGCAGCAAGCCGTAATCGCTAGCAAAGAGGATGCGATCAGCGCCTACCAGTCTCACTACTGTCGGAAAGATGGCCGAGCGGTAGAGGAAGACCGTTGCAGCAGTATCATACCACACCAAGGAACAGGCTTGCTGCACCTCTGGCATCAGGGTATAAAAAGGCAGGCCGCCGCCCCAATGGGCAGCGATGAAGCGTACATCGGGAAAAGCCGTCAGGAAGGCGACTATATCGGCCAGGGAGACATCGCCCTTTCCGGGATAGAGGTGACCAACCGGCTCGCTGCAGTGGGAGAGGACGAGTAAGTTGTAGTGGCGCACGACCTCAATCAGGGGGGCCAGTAGATGGGTATCGCTCAGGCGATAGCCCTGACCGTGGGGCATGAGTTCACCCAGGCCGATCATGCCGGCCTGAGCGCAGCGCTCCAGCTCCTGTACCGCACGCCGGCCAGCAGTTGGCAAAGCGACCGCCATGCCGTAGATGCGACCCGGATAGCGACGCATAGCATCTAGGATATAGCTATTCCCCTCCTCGATCAGGCCCGGATCAGTCCAGCCGAAAGAGAAGGCCACGGAAGCATCGACACCCGAGGCATCCATTTCCGCTATCAGGTCCTCAGCCGTGGCCAACCTAGCGCGAGGATTGGCGTAGAGAGTTCGAAACCAGGGGTCACGTTCGCAGTAACGCTCGCGCTGAGCGCGGATGTGAGGAGGGAAGAGGTGGGTGTGGAAATCGATGATCATGCTCAGCTTCGCTCAGGGCTATAAAAAAAGGGCGTTGCCAGTGGCAACACGCCCCTTTTCCTGCCTACTATCCTTACCCTGTTGATTGCTAGCGCTATTCCTTCTAACCAAGGTACCAGAAGCAATAGCGAAACAGGGAGAACCCTACAACTGGATGGTGTCTTGCCTCAATTTTGCTGAGAGAGAACTGCCGTCGCGACAGCGGGAAAGCGTCGCGCGCTCCATCCATGACAGTAGCAGGCACTCAGAGATCTTCTGCAGTATCGTAAGGAAGGCACAAGCCGTTCGGTCATTAGGGCCGGTCAGCTGCACCTGTTACCAGGTGTCCACCTCCGGTCTATCGACCAGGTTGTCTGCCTGGGACCTTATCTCCGGCTGGCAAGCCAGCCTGGAGTGGGAAGCGCCTCTTGGGGTCGGCTTCGCGCTTAGATGCTTTCAGCGCTTCTCCTCGCCTGACGTAGCTACCCGGCTCTGGCCTGGGCAGGCCAACCGGCTCACCAGCG
>NZ_JADGHT010000228.1 GCF_019683755.1 Thermogemmatispora sp.
AAGCCTGTGAGGTTCTAGGGGGACTGGCATATTGACTGGTTTAGGGGATCTTTTCGCCTTCATCTACTCTCTTCTTCCTTTAGTTTCTAGTTAGCGGTCATCCTGCCTGATCGTCGAGCAAAGGCTCTAGCGAAGGAGCCAATTGTCATGCTCCGTCTGCTCCGCTATAATGGCTGACAAATATCAATCCAGGATAGGAGCGAGAAGTAGTCTGCGGCAAGCTTACTAAAGGTGATTAGTTCCAGAGAAGGAGCCGGGGGAAGATCATGGATGCTGTCAACAGTCCGCCAAGCCTGGCCACACTCCGTTTCCTAACAGGTCCCTTGGCCGGCACGACTGTGCAAATCGTCAAAACAGTTACCACCCTAGGGCGCGAGCCAAGTAACGATATCGTTATTTCTGACCCGACAGTTTCGCGGCAGCATGCTCGTCTGCTCTGCGAAAATGGAACCTGGATCATTGAGAAGCTGAGTCCTCAGAATACCGTCACCGTTAATCAGCGGCAGGTGCAGCGGGAGATCATTCATGATCGCGACACGATCGGGCTTGGTCCGGGCACGACCTTTCTTTTCCTGGTAACGGCTGGGCAGGCTGGAGGCGTCAGTAGCGGCGCGGGCGAGGCTGCACAGCCTGCCGGTGCTGGCGGCGCGGCGGCGGCTGTAGAGGCGTCGCCCTCACCAGGAGCAATGCCGACACCTGCACCCGCTCCGGTGCCGGCTGTAGGGCTGGCCCCTGGCGCTGGGCCGAGCGTCATACCTGCCGGCGCAGTCCCAGCGGCAGGCGAGGGAGGAACCGAGCGCGTTGACTCCGATCTCTTTAGGGGGCAGCCTGCAGCAATGGCCGGTGCAGCGACGCCTCAAGGGGTGCCCTCGCTGGAGATCAGCAGCAACGTGCGCCGAGAGAAGCTGGTCTATCCGCTCAATAAGCCAGTCATCAGCATCGGGCGCGATCCCTCCAACGATATTGTGATCCCGGAGCCGATCATCTCGGCCTTCCATGCCCAGATTGTCTTTGACGGCAACCAGCCCTATATTGTACACCCTCATCCCGCGCGCGGGCGGACGCTCAACGGTCTTCTCTATCGAGGCCAGCATATTCGGGGCGACGAGCAATTTCGTAAGCCCTTAGAGCGAGGGGATATCTTCCGTATCGGCGACGAGCATGGCACCCTGGTCACGCTGGCCTACAACGATGGCAGCGGCCAGGCTCAGGAAATGCTACCTGAGATTCGCCCGGTGCCTCTAGGGGCGCCAGTCATCACCATCGGGCGCCATCGCGATAACATGCTCGTGCTCAGCCATCCCCAGGTCTCGGGCCATCATGCGCGTCTGGAACGCCTGGCTGACGGCAGCTATCGCATCGTTGATCTGGGCAGCACGAACCATGTCTATGTCAACGGGCAGCGCGTGGGGCAGCGCCTCCTGATGCCCGGCGACGAGATTCGCATCGGCCCCTTCAGACTGATCTATACTGGCACAGAGCTGACCCAGCATGACGAGAGTCGCAGCATCCGCATCGATGCCTTGCATCTGAAGCGCTATGGCACGCATCACATGCTGTTGCTGCAAGACATCTCCCTTGTCATCCCTCCGCGCAAATTCGTTGCAGTCGTCGGCGGCTCGGGGGCTGGAAAATCGACACTGATGGATGCCCTCAATGGCCTGCGACCGGCTCAGGAGGGCCTTGTCCTCTACAACGGTCAGGACTACTACAAGAACCTCGCCGCCTTCAGCACCCAGCTTGGCTATGTCCCTCAGGATGACATTGTCCATCGTGACCTGACAGTGGAGCGGGTGCTCTACTATGCCGCCAAGTTGCGCTTGCCCGAAGATTTCACTCACGATCAGATCCAGAAGCGCATCGAGGAAGTGCTCGAAGACGTCGAAATGACCCACCGACGTCACCTGCTGGTGAGCAAGCTCTCTGGCGGTCAGCGTAAGCGTGTCTCGATCGCTATGGAGTTATTGGCGAATCCGAGCGTCTTCTTCTTGGATGAGCCGACCTCGGGCCTTGATCCCGGACTGGACCGCAAGATGATGCTGCTGCTGCGGCGTCTGGCCGATAAAGGGCATACCATCATTCTGGTGACGCATGCCACAACTAATATCAATGTCTGCGACTACATTTGCTTCCTGGCACCAGGTGGCTATCTCGCCTATTTTGGACCACCAGAGGAAGCCAAACAGTTTTTTGGTCGCAGTGACTTTGCCGAGATCTATAGCCTGCTGGAGCCAACTGACGAGAATCCCAATATACCCCAACAGGCAGCAGAGCGCTTCAAGCAGTCTGCCGATTATCAGAAGTATGTGGCCATGCCGCTGAACACAGGGCCAGCGGCTCGCCTCAACCAGCCTTTTGCCCAGACCGTCGCGGTCAAACCACCCAAGCGCGGCAACCCCTGGCGGCAGTTCTGGCTGCTCTCCTTCCGTTATCTGGAGTTGCTCAAGAACGATGTTGGGAACCTGCTCATTTTGCTGCTGCAAGCACCAGTGATCGGGCTGATCCTCTTCTTCCTGGCTGGACACGGCACCTTTGACTCGAGTAGCATCGCCAACTGCCAGACACAACCGCCCCCCTCAGGACTGCCAGCTATTCCGATCACCGTTCCCAATGGCAACAAGTATGATTGCCAGAACGTGGTGAACGCTCTGCATACCCCCCAGGGGCAGGCGCTCCTCGCTCAGAAAGGACTGACTGAGGACCAGGCGCTGAACTACTACATCGCTCCTGGCTCAGGGGGCGACGCGCAGAAGATCCTCTTCATTATGGCTTTTGCCGCTGTCATGTTCGGCTGTATCAATGGCGCACGAGAAATCGTCAAAGAAGCGCCCATTTACCGGCGTGAACGGGCGGTGAACCTGGGCATCATCCCATACATGTTCTCAAAGATCGCGGTGCTGGGCCTGCTCTGTCTCCTTCAGAGCCTGGTCCTGGTGGTGATGGTCAACCTGAAAGCTCCCTTCCATCAGGGAATCTTCCTGCCCGTCGGATTGGAAATCTATATTACAATGGCCCTCACCTCGTTAGCGGGCCTCATGCTGGGACTGACCATCTCGGCAATTGCTCCCAACAATGACCGGGCTATGAGCTTTGTTCCGATCGTGCTCATTCCCCAGGTCATTTTCTCGGGCATCATCTTTGCTCTCAAGGGTCCACTGATGCAGTTCCTGGGAGCCTTCTTCGCGGCGCGCTGGGCAATGGCAGCGCTTGGTTCCTCAATTGGGCTGCATGGCGATAAGCTAGGCGCCGACGACTTCTCTTATCACGGAACCCTCTTCCCAACCTACGAGGGTCATAGCCAGGCTGAGGCAGTCTTCCATCTGCTGCTGACCTGGTTTGCGCTAGCGCTCATGAGCGTTGTGCTAGCCTGGTTGATCGCCTACTTCCTAAAACGCAAGGATGTCAGGCGCTAAGTTGATGACGGTGCTGACAGAGAGAGAACCGCCAGAACAAGCAAGGCAGAGGTAGCAGGCCTGGCCAGCAGCCACTCTCAGCGGGGCCAGCCTGCTACCCAGGCCGGCTCTCTGTCTATTTGATTCCGCCGCCTACCCCATTCGCTCCAGGCGCTGCACCTCCTGCGCGGTGGCAACATCCGATCGGAGGTGCAAGGATAGTAAGGAACAGCGAGAAACAGCGACAGGATATCGGGCATAAAGGCGAAGAGGGGCGCATGGTACTTCTTGGCATCTTGCTTGATCGCACTTTTCACCTTATGTTATTGTAACAATGTTCTTATCCGGCTACATCCGGGCTAGTTGTGGATACAATGAGTGAGCGAGCGAGCGGACGGGCAACAGGGAAAGTCTTACTCAACAGGCGTATCATTGTCGGCGTGTGTGGGGGGATCGCCTGCTATAAGGCTGCTGACCTGGTGAGCAAGTTGCAGCAGGCTGGGGCACTCGTTGACGTGATCATGACGGAGCGCGCCGAAGAGTTTGTCCGTCCTTTGACGTTCGCTGCTCTAAGTCATCGACCCGTCTACAGCGATCTGTGGCAGGCAGCAGAACATGCCGCCGAGTTACATATCGAGCTGGCGCGCGCTGCGGAGCTGTTAGCGATCGTGCCAGCAACAGCCAATACGCTTGCGAAACTGGCCCACGGAATCGCCGACAATTTGCTGACGGCGGTGGCCCTGGCTACGCGGGCGCCGCTCTTGCTGGCTCCTGCTATGGATGCCGAAATGTATGAGCATCCGGCAACACAGGCAAATCTGGCGTTGCTGCGTGAGCGCGGGGCGCATATTGTTCCGCCAGAAGTAGGGCATCTGGCTTCTGGGGCGATCGGCCCCGGACGCCTGCCAGAAACGGCGCACCTGCTGGGCGCTGTGCGCTGGCTGCTGGGACGCACGGGCGACCTGGCAGGTCGGCGCGTCGTTGTTACTGCCGGCGGTACGCGTGAGCCGCTCGATCCGGTCCGCTTTCTGGGGAATCGCTCTTCCGGGAAGATGGGCTTTGCTCTGGCCGCAGAAGCCCTGGCCCGTGGCGCCCAGGTACGGCTGATCTCGGCTCCAACGGCTCTGACCCCTCCCTATGGGGCGGAATTTGAGGAGGTAGAGACAGCTCTCCAGATGCTGGAGGCCGTGCGCAATGCTGTTGCCACCGCCGATGTCTTGGTCATGAATGCCGCAGTGGCCGATTTCCGCCCCGCAACCCCAGTTCCTCGCAAAATTAAGAAGGAGGAACTGGGTAGCCATGCAAGTGAGGAGGCGGGGGCGCCCGTTCAGGCTAAGGAGGAGTTGACGCTGCGCTTGGTGCGCAATCCCGATATTTTGCAGGAACTCGCGCATCTGTCCGCCGTGCCAACAGAGCCACAGGCCACGGCTCTAACCCAGCAGGCGTCCGATGCGGCGAGATCGGCAGAGGTGTCTGGGGCATCGCTCTCGCGCTCGTCGGACAGGTCTGCTCGCCCACACCGCCTGATCCGCGTTGGCTTTGCCGCTGAGACCCACGATGTGCTCTCCTACGCCCGGCAGAAGCTGGCGCAGAAGGGCCTGGATCTCCTGGTCGCCAACGATATCACTCGACCTGATAGTGGCTTCGGCTCTGATACCAATAAGGTCTATATCTGCCACGCCGATGGCGGCCTGGAAGAGTTGCCAGTCATGCCGAAGGAGGAGGTTGCGGCTGCCATCTGGGATCGGATCGTCCCTTTGCTGGGGACGAACTAAGTTGGGAGGATGTGGCTTTGTGATGGGTGCTTTTCTCTTAGAATTGTTGGGTACACGGAGTACGCAGGAGGAGTCCGCTATGGAACGCAGTGCTAGTGCTGGTTTCGAAGGTATCGCTCAGCTGCTGCTGGAGCAGAAGAAGTTGATGGAGGCCCTGGAGGCCGAGAACCGCGAGCTGCGCCGCCAGCTCGCCGACCTGCGCCGCGGCGTCGGCATTGCGGTGGTAATTGAGGGAAAGACCATTCAGTTGGCTACTGATCAGCCTATGTCTCAGTCCCAGGCCGCTCTGCAAAGCTTGCAGAATCTCCAAAGCGCTCCCGTAACGCCAAGTACAGCTCAGAATGCTAGTTACCCATCTCAGCAGATGCGCCAGACTGGTAGCCAGCAATCAGTGAATCTGAATGAGAAGCGGGAGAATGGTAACAACCGCAGCCCACTCGCTGATAGCTTCGTGCTCTAGTAGCTTGGTTCACTCCGGTTCACTTCGACCGTCTGGTTGATTAGCCCACTGGCTTGCTTGCTCGCTCGCTGTGTGATTGGTCGAAGAGAATCCGGTGAGAGCCAAAACCTGGCTCTGCGCTTGCGAGCTGGCCATTGGCGATCAAGGGAAAGCCTATTGGTGCGTGTTGCACGCCGCACATAGATGCGCCTGATATCGCTCTATTCGCTTACTCTGGCTTGCTTCTATACTCAATGGTCGCTGGCGGAGACCCTCAGCGGCTCCCGTTAGTTCCAAAGGCCGTCTGCTCTGTCCGCGTTGCGCTGGTCCGCGGTTGAGGGTCTCTTTGCCTTTGTTGGTCTCGGCTCGGCGCATTCAGGCTTTGAACAATTGATGCTGGTAGAGTAGGGCAGTATGTTCTGGCCTCTCCGCCTCCTGCCCCGCTCTGGCATTGTGTGCGACTCCGGCTCTGCCTGGAGAAAGGGGAGGTCTTTTGCCGTCTGTATGCTGGGCGGCTTGCTCTCTCCTTCTCCTCCTCCCTCTTCACTGAAGGCCGTCAGCTTGCTTTGCTCCTCATACTGCTGCCTGCTGACCATCTGGCTGAAATGCTCTCAGCCCCATCTGGCGACTGGCTCTTGAGTCTGAGGCTTCATCCGCGTTTATATTTCTGGGAGGAGAGCGTGCTACTTTTCTTCGGGCTCTCTGCGTTCCTGTGTGTGCTCGCTTGAGGTCGCTCCATGTAGAGCAGTGGACGCGACGCCAACGGCGAGGCCTTGATGGGTGGTTAACCGGTGAGATGGCTTACTGTCGTTGGTCTGCTGATCTCTTCTTGGTTGACGGCCTGGTTCCCCTGGTTGAGGGCCGAGGCCGCATGAGGCCATCTAGCCAGCAGGTGGTTAGGAGCACTGCTGTCAACAACCTGAGAGGAAGCAAAGGAGCAGGAAGCGGCGAAGCGCTGATTGTGCTGCAATGCTGCTTGTAAAAGGCGAGAGGCCGGCAGGAACGAGCGTTTGCCTCCTTAGACTGAGTGAGCCGGTGCGTACGTGCTACGTCTTGCCGGGCCTATTTGAGTGAACCTATCACCGGGAGGTTTTGGTGATGATCTGTCCCCGTTGTCAAAGTCAAGTCGCTGATGGGGTGCGTTTCTGTGGCACTTGTGGAATGCCGCTGCAACAGGTAGGGAGAACCCCCGTCCCGCCCTCACCTTCGGCTGTGCCGACTGATCCTTACAGCGCTCCCTCTGCGGGCTATGTTCCCCCTAATCAGTATGAAGAGTACGGTAGCAGTCCATTTGGCAATGCCGTGCCTCGGGC
This sequence comes from Thermogemmatispora sp., assembly GCF_019683755.1. GTDB lineage: Bacteria > Chloroflexota > Ktedonobacteria > Ktedonobacterales > Ktedonobacteraceae > Thermogemmatispora. Next base: position 6,920 of record NZ_JADGHT010000228.1, read on the forward strand.
TGAGCTGCATAATCCCCGTGGTCCACTGCATGTGGCCGACATGACCATTTCCATAGAGGGTGAGCTAGTTCCAGTTGTTGATATCATGCTTGGCAGCCAAATGCCCATCTACTTTGAACACCATATTCTGCTTTGGAAGCATCCTGGTGTACAAATCGGCTTCAAGTCCCTCAGAGGGGCCGCGCGTCGCTTCTTTGCTGGACTGCAGATTTTTATGACCGAAGCTTATGGGCCTGGCAATATTGCTTTCTCCCGTGACTCGGTGGGCCAGATTGTCGCGCTCCGCCTCCAACCTGGCCAGACGGTAGAGGTGCGTGAACATCAGTTTCTGGTCGCGACTGGTAACATCGAGTACGACTTTACCTTTGTGCAGGGACTCGCCAACATTCTCTTTAGCCGAACGGGCTTCTTCATTGACCGTTTTACTGCTGTTGGAAGTGAAGGTCTGCTATTGCTGCATGGTTACGGCAATGTTTTTGAGAAGATGCTGGCCCCTGGCGAAGCGCTGGACATCGAACCAGGAGCCTGGCTCTGGAAGGACCCCTCGGTCCAGATGACAGTGACAACAGTGGCTGGTTCACAGCGCGGTGGGGGCATTCTAGGGGCCATTGGCGGTTTTATGGCGGGCGCTTCAATCACACTGAATCGCTTCATTGGTCCAGGACGAGTGGGTATCCAATCTATGACTTACCATCCGCCTCAGTATGAGGGCGCTCCTCAGGCT
>NZ_JADGHT010000229.1 GCF_019683755.1 Thermogemmatispora sp.
ATGTCGGACACGTGAAGATTGTACTGCTTGCCCCTGCCTTCCTCAGAGCTGAGGTGGAACTTTAGTACTTTCTTCTTAGTGAATATTATAACAAATCGTTTCTCTCCTTGCTATTACGTACCAAATTATCCCTCTCTGAGCGCCAGCTCTGCACCGGAACTGCTCGCAGAAGCTCAGGGCTATCAGCAGCAGGCCTTGCTCCTTGGTAGAGAGAGCAGTGACGCGGCGCAGGCAGAGCAGAAGCTTAGGCAGCGAATGGCGGTTTGCTGTCAGAGGCTTCCTTCTTTTTTAGTTATAAACGTGCCGACAAGGTTTCTCTGGTCCCAGAACAGCCTACCACTAGCCTATCAAGGGGATACTCTGCCTGGTCACCATCTTGTTTGGCCGGGCCTGTCCTGGCAGGGCAGCGCTGGGGCGATGGGATAGAATGAGAATGCGCCTGCCCTCATCAATAGGGTCCATTGCGCTCAGCCCCGACCGGGCCGGCATCGGGGCAATGAGAGCGCCGGTCTCCCAGAGAGCAGGCCAGCAGTTTCGCTCGCAACCCATCTGAGCAAGCTAGTCATCGTGAGGAGAGATCTTGACCATGAAAGCGATCCGCATTCACGAAATCGGTGGCCCGGAGGTTATGCGCCTGGAAGAGATCGAGACGCCGCAGCCACGGCGGGGTGAAGTCCTGATCAAGGTGGCGGCTGCTGGGGTCAATTACGCCGACCTGGCTCAGCGTCAGGGCACTTATCTGACGCGAACACGTACGCCGACAACGCTTGGTTTTGAGGTCGCAGGAACGGTAGTAGCCTTGGGCGAGGGCGTCAGCGCTCCTGCGCCGGGTACACGCGTGGCAGCTTTCGCTAATGGTGGCTACGCCGAATATGCCACAGCCAGAGCCGAGACAGTCTTTCCAATCCCAGAGTCCCTTGACTTCGTACGGGCCGCCGCTCTGCCGGTTCAGGGAGTAACAGCTTATCAGCTTCTGCACGATTCCGCCCGTCTCCAGGCTGGTGAAAGCGTGCTGATACACGCTGCAGCCGGGGGTGTAGGAACCTTTGCTGTGCAACTCGCCCGCCTGCTGGGAGCTGGCCAGATCATCGGTACAGCGAGCAGTGAGGCCAAGCTCGAGCATATTCGGCGGCTAGGAGCTGATCAGGCTATCAACTATAGCCAGGCTGAGTGGACAGAGCAGGTTAAGCAGGCTACCAATGGCCGTGGCGTCGATATAGTGCTGGAAATGGTTGGCGGTTCAATTGCAGAGCAAAGCCTGTCGTGTCTGGCCCCCTTTGGCCGGATGGTTGTTTATGGTGCCGCCAGTGGACAGATCACGCAGTTTAGCGGTGTCCAACTGATGTATAAAAATCTGGCCATTATCGGCTACTGGCTCAGCGCCTGGCTCAGCCGTCCTCAACAGGTGGCCTTCGCCATGCAGGAGCTGAGTCGTTACCTGGCTGCCGGTCAGTTGACGATTTTTGTCGGGCACACTTTTCCGCTTGAAGAGGCTGCTCTTGCCCATCGGGCTATTGCCGAACGTCGTACGACAGGAAAAGTCGTGCTAACGGTTGAGCCGTTGTAACCTTCTGACGAATCTCCCTAGAGGGGAGTTGTTTTCTGGCGCGCATGGTGGCGGCCCTGGCTTTCCCCCGGAGAGCCTCTTTTCCGATCAGGACCAGGGCCGCTTAGGCCAGTCGCTGCAACACTGGGATCTATCAGGCGTTTCTACTAATGGCGGTCTGAGTAGCTCGCTCTCAATGTCTCGTCCCAGCCCAGCCTGGACAGTCCAGCCACCGGCGAATCAGGCAGCCACTCTGGATCAGACAGGCAGAGGAGACTGGGCCAGGAGATAGGCCTATTACCGGGACTTGGTCGCAGGCGACCTGCCCAGGTCGGGCTTGTCTTCGACCTTATCACTCGGAACAGGAAACATAGAGGTCTAGAGGATGGACGCCTTCCAGTTCGGTCAATGGTTCAGCAAACGACGGCGCCTTTGCGGCTGGCACAGTCAGCGTGCCCTGATCGAGGCAATCCGCAAGGACCCGGCGCTGCGCACCCTTGGCATTTCTGAGGATTTCCTGGCTCGGCTGGAGGCCGGCCATCTCCACTATCCTTTCCGTGGAAAAACCCGACAGCGAGTGCTTGCTCTGGCTACCCTGCTCTGCCGAACGCCGCGCGATGTGCAACAGTATCAGCGCGCCGCTGGCCTGCACGAGCTGAGTCCCCAGGAGATGGAGCTGCTCGCTACGCTCACCGAGCAATTGGGAGGCCCTTCTGCTCCTGGCCCTGTGCTGCTTCCGCCTCGCCCTCTTCACCTCATTGGGCGCAAGCACGAACTTCAGCATCTCCTGCACGCTTTACGTGAGGAGGGGCCAGGGATCTATATTATTAGTGGTATGCCCGGCGTTGGCAAGAGCGCCCTGGCCGCCGAGCTGGTCCATCTGCTGGCGACCGATTCCAACCGCTACCGACGTTCTTTCCCCGATGGAATTGTGGCCCTTAGCGCCAAAGGGTGTCAGGGATTACCAGGCCTCTGCACCCTGCTCCAGCGTCTACTTGCTCTCCTCAACATTCCCCGGGGCCAGTCTGAGCCGCCTACGGAGCTGCTGGCGCCGCCAGCGAGGCCAGCATCAGCTCAGGCTCTCTGCTCCGAAGTCGAGATGAATGCCTTGCTGGACCAGGTGCGCCGGCAACTGGCTGGCAAACGTGCTTTGCTGGTGCTGGACGATCTGGAATCACCTTTTCCGTTCCGCCAGGCTGCGGAGGTCTTGCTTTCTTGCAGTTGTCACCAGGGGGAGTGCCTCGCTGAGAGTGGCGCCTCTTTGACGGGTAGCAGTATGTTGCTGATCAGCCGCATTGTGCCACCGGCGACTGCTCTCCCTACCCACCACTATCATCTCGAGCCGCTGGCCCCTGCAGATGCCCTTTCCCTTTTCTTGACACTGCTAGGGCGCAGTCCGACAGCCCTGAGCGCCAGCGAGCTGCAAGCTGCTGAGCGCATTTGCTGTGCCGTTGGGGGCCTGCCTCGCGCTATTGAGCTGGCCGCAACTGCAGTTGGTGCGGGAATCTCGTGCGAGTTGCTGGCGGAGCGTCTCGCTCTCCATCCCCTTGACGTGCTGCTGGATAGCGAAGGCGAGCTACGCCGCTTGCTCGCCGAAGCCTTGGGAACACTGCCCCAGGAGACGCGCGAGCTTTTGTTCCAGCTTGCCCCCTTGATGGCTAAACCTTTTAGCTTGGCCGAGGCGGCTGACTGGCAGCAGCGCTGCCTGAGTGAGCCTCAGTGCGATCTGACGCTGACAGCCGAGCCGCTCAGCGCTCCCCAACGCACACTGGCCAGCACCGCCGCTCACCTGGCACGCCTGGTACGCAGCTCGTTGCTCGACCTCCTGCCAGAGGCAGAGAGCGCGCCAGGTGACAGCACCCATGAGCAGCGCTATCGCGTCCACCCGCTGCTACGCGCCTATGTTCAAGAAGAGCAGCAGCGACGGCAAGCCGCCTTGCTCGCCTTTGCCGCCGAGCAGCAACATAATGTTCCAGCTCTCAAGGGCCGTCAATCTGAGTTACTGATGGCCCTCTCTCAAGCGTACCAGAGCTGCCAGCACGAGATCTTTTTGCAGCTTTTGCAGTCTTTACTTGGTCTGCTGGCGCATTTACCCATGAGCGAGAGTGAGCCGCTTCTGCTGCGCGGCATTGAGGTCAGTCAGGGCTGCGCTGCCTTCTTTCACCGCGCCTGCTTTCTGCAGCGCCTCGGCGCTTTTCATTTCTACCACGGCCAATTTCAGGAGGCTCATCAGCGCTTTGAGGAGAGCCTTCAGGTGGCCCAGCAGGCGTTGCAGCCGGGGGAGCCGCGCCCGGCGCTCCCGCGGGGCGGTCATCCACGGAGCTATCTTGCACGCGCCTGGTTCTATCTGGCAGCGCTGGCCAGCAGCGAGGGAGATCTGGCACTTGCTCAGCGCTATATTAATATTTTTCTTCGTATCTGTCAGGAGTGTGGGGATTTACGGGGGACGATTGAAGCGCTCAAGCTCCAGGGACGCTATGCCTATCGCCAGGGCCGTCAGTTGGAAGCGAGCCAGGCGCTGCGCCATGCCGAGCATCTCTTCCTCTCCCAGGAGCAGCTACTGACACTCCCTTATGACCGTGCCCTGAGTCTGGAGATTCAGCTTTTGCTCTGCCATATCCGTGGGGAGCAGAGCGAGGCGCAGGCCATAGTCGAGCGCCTGATCACCCTGGCCAGTGACTATCTCGATCCCTACTTTGTTCCCGCGCTGGTCCTTGATGAGGCCGACTTCGCCTGGCGCCGCGGAGCCTGGGAAGAGGCCCATCTCTACGCTCTGCGTGCTATCCGCGAGGCCGACCGCCTGGCAGCCAGCTACCTCTATCAGAAGGGCCTGGCTCTGCTCAGACGTCTTAGCGAGCATGAGCCGCGATTGGCAACCAAACCAACGGGTCCGCTGCAACCGGGCGACTGAGGCGATCTGCCCGTTAGACAGACAGAGAAGAAAACGAAGGCGGCTGCTAAGGAGTTTGGCCCTCGCTGGTGCCGGCGAAGGGTTGCACTCCTCAGCAGCCGACTCCAAGCTTTACTATATGCCATATCGGCGCGGCCTGCAGCAGAAAGACGGCCTACAAGCGCGGAAAGAGCGCGTAATTGTAGCGTCTCCGAGATCAATTGCGCCCGCTTCCTAGGCACATTTGTAGGTCCGAGCTATAGTGCGGAAGAGCGCTGCTCTGCTCTCAAGACGGCGCCGATTACAAGAGCGGCGGAGGGCTTAGTGAGAGCGAGTGTGCAGGCCTCGCATGCTGAGCTGGATCTGCTCGCGCTGCAAGTCGACGGCCAGGACGCGTACCTGGACCACCTGCCCGACGGCAACCACCGCCAAGGGATCGCGGACATAATGGTCCGCCAGTTCCGAGATATGGACCAGGCCATCGCGCTTGACCCCGATGTCAACAAAGGCACCGAAATCGACAACATTGCGCACTGTGCCCTGGAGCACCATGCCTGGCTTGAGGTCCTCCAGCTTGAGAACGTCGTGACGCAGGATGGGGGGAGGCAATTCATCGCGCGGATCGAGTCCTGGCTTTTCCAGATTCTCCAAAATGTCGAGCAGCGTCGGCAATCCTACGCCAATCTTGCGCGCAATCTCGGCCCAGGCAGCTTGCTCTGCATCAAGCTCTCCATCCTGACCATGCCGCCGTCGGCTGCGCCCTAAGGTGCTTTGAAGCTTGATCAGACGCCGAAATTGAGCAATCCGCTCGGCTGGCTTGAGTGCTCCATCCGTACCGTCAGGGAGCATCTCTAGCAAGGCCCGTGCCGCTGGATAGCTCTCGGGGTGAATGAAAGTATTGTCAAGCATTTCGACGCCGTTGGAGATTTTGAGGAAACCAGCCGCCTGGGTAAAGGTCGCTGGTCCTAGCCCGGGGACCTTCAGCAGCTCTTCGCGCGAGCGGAATGGCCCATGCTCCTCACGGTATTTGACAATCGCAGTGGCGACACGGCTGTTAATGCCAGCGACATGCTTGAGTAGAGCCGCTGAAGCCGAATTCAGGTCAACGCCGGCGAAGTTGACGCAAGAGACCACGACGCGCTCTAACATCTCGGCCAGTGCTTTCTGATCCACATCATGCTGGTAGAGACCAACCCCCAGCGCTCGCGGGTCAATCTTGACCAGCTCAGCCAGCGGGTCTTGCAGACGGCGTGCGATCGAAATAGTTCCACGCTGGGTAGCGTCCAGGGTTGGGAACTCCTGGCGAGCAATCTCGGAAGCTGAATAGACCGAGGCGCCGGCTTCATTGACAATCACGTAGCCGATCTCTCCGCGGCGGCCTGTCTCTGCCTCCAGCTCGCGGATCAAGCTAGCTACTAACTGCTCGGTCTCGCGCGAGGCTGTGCCGTTACCAATCGCAATGACCTTTAAGTCGTACTCGGTGATCAGACGGCGCAGGGTCTGTTTCGCCTTTTCCTCCTGATGCAGATAGATGGTATCCGAGGTCAAGTACTTGCCAGTCTCGTCGACAACGGCCAGTTTGCAGCCCGTGCGATAGCCGGGATCAATGCCCAGCACTTTATAGCCACGCAGTGGTGGCTGCAGCAGCAGATGGCGCAAGTTCGCCGCGAAGATTCCGATAGCATGTTCTTCAGCCTTGCGCGTTAGCTCAACCCGTACCTCGCGCTCCATAGCCGGGGCCAACAGCCGTTTATAGCCATCCTCGATAGCCTGAGCAAGCTGGCTGGCAAAGGGCGAGGTCTCTTTGATGGGATAGTACGCCGTGATAGCGGGGCGCGCTTGCTCGTAGTCAAGCGTCACGCTGACGCGCAAGACTTCCTCACGCTCGGCGCGGTTAAGGGCCAGCACGCGGTGCGGAACCATGCGATCGACGCTTTCGTGGAAGTCGTAGTAGATACGGTAGGTTCCTTTCGGGTCTTTCTGGGCCAAGGCATCGGGATCAACTGGGCGAGCGCTGACCACGGCCTGCTTGAAGAAGAGAGCGCGTACAGCACCGCGCACGTTGGCATCCTCAGCCACGATCTCAGCCACAATATCGCGCGCTCCCGCGTAGGCTTCGAGCGCTGTTTCGACGCCTTTCTCAGGGTCGAGCAAGGGCCGAGCCTGCTCTTCCAGCACGCTGGCCGGATCACCAGACAGCTCGGGCTGCTGTAGAATTAGCTCCGCCAGCGGCAGCAGCCCTTTTTCTCGTGCGACACTGGCGCGAGTCTTACGCTTGGGTCGGTAGGGAAGATAGAGATCCTCGACTTCCTGCAGAGTGCGGGCTGCCATAATCGCCGCTTCCAGCTCTGGCGTGAGCTTTCCCTGAGCGGCGATTAAACGGCGGACATCGGCCTTGCGCTCAAAGAGGGCGCGCAGGGCCGCTGCGCGGTCGGCGATGGTCTGGATCTGGACCTCATCGAGGCTGCCAGTGACCTCCTTGCGGTAGCGGGCAATGAAGGGAATGGTATTGCCTTCATCGAGCAAGGTGAGGGTACGCGCAATCTGCTCGCTGGATAGCTGCAGCTCGGCGCTCAACAGGCGCGCCAATTCGGAAATGGGGAGAATCTCTTCACCTGTGCTCTGGGTCATGCTTGGATCAGTCACATTCACCGGAATAGTGCCACCTTCTGTCTGTGCTCGTGTTGGTCTGATCAGGGTGGGCTGGCCAGCTCTCGCGGCAGCAACCCGCGCCTAATGATACCATAGCCGCGGTCTTAGGCCAGCCTCTTCAGGCCCTTTGTCCGGTCAGCCACTACGTAGGCACTCGCTGACGCTTTTCTCCGCCATCCTGGCCCCTTCTTTCACTCGCCAGCCTCGCTCCTGGTCGCTAGCCGCCCCTCGGGCTCCATCGGCTGAGAGCAGCTCGCCTCCCGAGCAGCCCCCCAAGCCAGCCGAGCACCATCGCCAGTAGCAGACCACCACCGAGGTAGAGGAGAGGACCAGGAAGACGTGAGCCAGCTCCCAGTGAAGGCAGCGAGAAGAGCCAGGGCGCTACCTGATGCACAATGCGCGTTAGCTCGCGTCCGATCTGGAGAGGAATCCCCTGCTGGCTGGCGTGCAGCAGATCGCTTTGAAGGCGTTGTACGACAAGGATCAGCAGACCGCAGCCAAAGACGAGCCAAAA
>NZ_JADGHT010000230.1 GCF_019683755.1 Thermogemmatispora sp.
GTCTGGAAGGTGGCTCATCAACGTGAGTGCAATCGTCCAGACAGATTACCACGTCGCTGCCATAGCTGCTTACCTGTAACTGAATGCTCTTCTCAGGCGTGAGCAAGAAACGCCGCGCCGCCCCCTCTGGCTGAAAGGTCAGTCCCTTCTCTGTCAGGTGACCATAGCGGGCATTCTGACGAATCAAGGAATAGGCTTGAAAGCCCCCTGAATCGGTCACAATTGGACGCCGCCAGCCGCTCAGAGCATGCAAGCCGCCGACAGCCGCCACTGCCGAGGAGCCAGGGCGCTGCATGAGATGAAAGGTATTCATGACAACTGCCCGGACTCCACACTGCTCTAGATCAAGACTGTCGACCGCACGTACTACCCCATGCGTTGCATCAGGCAAAAAGGCTGGCAAAGGCACTGTCCCATGTGGAAGAGCCAGCGCTACACGCTCAGCCGCACTCATCATCGCTCGCCGCTCTCAACATGCTGTTTGCTGCCAGGCCCTGGCATTCTTCAATGCCAGTACGATACCATAGGGCGCGGGCACGGGTCAAGGTAGCCTGGCCCCAGAGCCAGGCGCAAGCCGGTCACCGAGGCCCTCAGAGGTGAGCCAGTCCAGCACAGCATCGGCCATCTGGGCCACACTATCCTGGCGTTGTGAGCAACGTGGCAACGAATGCAGAATCAGCTGCCCGTATTCTTTCGAGATCAGGCGCCGATCAAAGATGATGACGCTATTGCGCTTAGCACTGCTCCAGGCCAGACGATTGAGGGTGCGGCGCAGGCGAAGAGCAGCAACAGGGACTGTCATTTGATGAAGCTGATCAGCATACTGCTCGGCACGCGCCGCCAAAGGAGGATCATTGAGGGCCGGCATGGGCAGCCGCGTGATAAATAGGCAGGACGGCAGCGTCGGTAGCTCCTCAACACCCTCCCAGAAGCCCCCTGCACCAAAAAGCATCACTCGGGGCTGCTCCGCAAAAATCTGCCAGAGCTGGCGCGGCGATCCATCGATTCCATGACCAAGCAAGAGAATGTCACGCGCTTCTAAGGCTGCTTTAATAAAAGAGTACGAACTGCGCAATGCAGCGTGAGAGGTAAATAGAACAAGAATCTGTCCCTCCAAGGCCTCTGCCATTTGCAAAATAGCCTCATCGAGGCGCCGCTGATATTGAGGCATATTCGGCTCAGGAACATCATTCGGGATATATAGCAGCGTCTGTGTACAATGATCGCCTTCTAACGAGTAAGCCGGACAGTTCTCCTCCAGGGCCAGTCGGCCTCGTGCAAAGGAGAAATCGCCGGCGACCGCTAAGGCTACTCCCGCCAAGATTGTGGCCCGCTGGGGATGAAGTAACAGGCGCCGCAACATGGGCGCGATCTGGATCGGCTGTCCATAGAGGGCTGGAGCATGCTCCTGGGCTTGCTCGCCCGAAACAGCAGAAGAACCGGCAGGATCTAAGCCTCGGGGCAGTGGATGGAGCGAGGCAGGCGGAACACGTAGCCAATAGACCATTTCGCCTTCAGCTAAAGCAAAGGCTTGATCTCCCCGTTCCTTTAGGACACGCAGGCGTTGAGCACTGATAGCGAACTCGGCCGCCAGCGCCTCGGTCAACAGTCCTCCTTGCTCCAAACGGGCGCGTCCGCGAGAGCCTGTCAGAAGCAAGCGTTCGGCCTCCTGAGACAGCTCAATTACCGTCTGCAGGTGCTGCGAAAGCTGATGCCAGGCATGAGCAGCCTCATCCCAGCTCTCTAGATTCAACAGAGAGCGTTGGAGGCGCAGGGCTTGATCAAGCCGCTCGGCAAAGCGGGGATTGGGGTTTTGATTACGCGCTGTTGAGGAACGTCCGCGCTCATGGCGTGCACCTTGGTTACTCGCCGGCGTATGCAGAGCCTCATCGAGCAGATGGGTCAAGGCAGCGAAAAAGTGATTGGTAGCCCCACAGGCCTGGCGCAGGGCCTGGAACCACGAGAGCAACCGCATATCCAGCTCGGCACGGGTGATCGTGGCAGAGGGTGCAACGTTCAAGGCACCTCCAACAGTGGTGCCTCCTCCCTCACGCAGGGCTGGTGCTGCCAGCGCCAGCAACCCCTGGTAATGCCCACTCTGTAACTCCATTCCCAGGGTCTGGAGAAGCATGAGCAGGCGGCCCTGACTCAGCTCTATGCCACTGCGCCGGGACCACTCTTCTTCAAGCAGATCAGCATCTAGAATCAGGCGATAGGGGATCTCGCTCAGGAGCGACTGGGCAGAAGATAGATCATCAAGTAGCCCCGCATGGGTGGTTATCACAATCTGCGCGGTACGTGCACGTTCCTCAGCTCGCTGATAGAAACAGTACCCCTTGCGACGATAAGCACAGCGCTCATAAATGCTGCCAAGGCGCTCGTCACTCGCCACGAGGTGCTCTCCTCCCGAACAGATACGCTCCCAGCTAGAGACCTCGTGGGGCAACAGCGTCAGCTCTCCCCGCTCACCGGTCAAGGTCTCCTGGACCCAGAGAGTGAACTTGGCAAAAGCGCGGGCTTCCTCTGAGCGAGGTCCACTTCCTAAGCGTACTTGGGCAGCTCCAAACCAGCGATGCAGGCACAGGTAGCCATCGCGTTCGGCCAGATAGGCCACTGTGAAACGCGTGCCAAGCTGCTCCTGTAAGCGAGGCAAAAGCGTGTCTCTGATGCGATAAGCAGTCTGAGCGGACGCACAGGTAATTAGCAGACGCGGCTCCGGTCGCGCAGTTCCTCCACCCTGTGTGGTCGCATCTTTGAGCCATTCAAGCACAGGGAGCAGGAGAGGTACATAGTCATCACTACCAAGAGTTGTCTCGATTAAAGCTGTTCCAGAGTGAGTCAGCGTCTCATATAGGAAGTGGCGCAAGGCCTCGTAACCGCTGAGCCGTTTACGCTCACACTCTGAGCGCCTAGCCTCGGCCAGAATCAGGAAGTCAGATACGACCTCCGGCGAGAAGAGTGCAGAGGTCGGGGTCCGGGTACTTGCGGCGGGGTCAGCGCTGGACGAAGATAGAGACGAGCGAGCATGCTCAGCCGGAGAGGCCCCAGGCGACACAGGGAGCGGTGGACCGGCACGCGCTACCGCAAATGAGAGCACCCGCGGGTCCATGCCTAGCTGGGCGGCAAAATGCTGGCCAAGGCTGCCCCAGATAGAGCCGCGCTGCAGTCCTTGCTCACGCTGGCGCTCACGCAATTCCTGACGGAAGAATGCCAACAACGGCCAATCGGGCGGCGCATCGAGATGAGCGAGTTCCTCAAGAGCTGCCAGATCAATCGTCTGCAGACGCTCATAGAGAGCCAGGAAGACATGCATAGCCAGTAAGGTATCGGCCATAGCCCGATGGCGCTCTGGCGAGCTAGGAACTCCCAGAAAGCGCGCAACATAGCCCAGGCTGTAGCTCGGCAGCGAGGGGAGCAAGACTGACGCCAGCTCAAAGGTATCGATCAGCTGATTATGATATGCTAATCCCTGGCGCCGCAAGAAGCTGACGTCAAAAGGAATGCTATGTCCGACTATCGGAAAGCTGCCGACAAACTGTTGAAGCTTCCGAGCAATGGCTTCAAACGAAGGCACGCCGATCAATTGCCGGGGGGTGATTCCTGTCAGACGCTGCACCCGATATGGAATAGAGCGTCCCGGAGCCACCAGCGTTTCAAGGCGATCGAGGATTGTCGTGCCCTGGAACTTGACCGCAGCCACTTCGAGGATGGCATCTTGCTCCACATGCAGGCCGGTTGTTTCCAGATCGAGCGCGACCCGGATAGGCGGCTTTCTCCCCATAGGAAATCTTTCTCTCCTGCTTGCTCACTCGCTCTCTTGCCAAACCTGCAGACACATGCACGTAACCCCATCCAGCCCCAAGGGGAGGAGAAGCTAGGGCAAAGAGTCAAGCAGGTCGGCAGAAGTAGCGAAGGGAGGCCAGCTTGCGAGCAGTCTCCGTGCCAGTTGAGCCGCCCTTCCCCGGTGACTGATGCGATGCTTTTCCTCCGGGGACAGCTCGGCTGTGGTCTTCCCAAGCTCAGGAACGAGGAAAATCGGATCATAGCCAAAACCGTTGCTGCCGCGCGGCTCTTCTGCAATCTGGCCTTCTATGACTCCGTCAACTGTGCGGCAGTAACCCCAAGGCTCGGCAATCGCGATGCAGCAGCGGAAACGTGCTGTGCGCCGCTCCGGAGGAAGCCCCTGCAGACGCTGCAAGATAACGCGGAAGCGCTCCTCATAGGGAGTGTCCCGCCCCAGGAAACGAGCGGAATAGACGCCGGGCGCCCCTCCCAGGGCATCGATTTCCAAACCAGAATCGTCAGCCAGCGCTAGCAACCCTGCAGCTTTTGCGTAAGCTTTCGCTTTGAGCTCAGCATTCTCGCGGAAGGTTTGCCCGGTCTCTTCTACCTCCAACGTCAGACCAATATCTGCAGGAGAAACCAAGCGAAAAGGCAGATCCGTGAAAAGCGCCTGCAATTCTTCTAGCTTATCGCGATTCGCAGTCGCGAGTAGCAAGCAGCGCGATTCTTGAGCAGGTTGATCACTCGTTTCACGTTCCTTCATTGACGTTAAATCACTACGGAGCAGACGCAGGTGGGAACAGTCATCTTCTTTGGCGCCGTTAGCGGGAACCGCTTCCCCTCACCCTGAGATCCTGAGAAGGCAAGACCCCTCAGGCCCGTTCGCTCCTTGTCGCAGGCGGATGATCTAAGATTTGATCCCATATTACCATACTGGGGCTGCCTTGTCGAGAGGAGAAAGGGCTGTTAAGCGCGCTGACACCGCCCTCATGGGCCCCACAGTGAGCATGCTGCCTTGCCCATCAACTTTTTCGCTCCTCAAAACGTATCTCTCTTAGAGCGACAAACCTTTCGACAATCGAAGCGATATCTGCCAGGCTGAGCTGGAGAAATGATGAGAGAGAGCACCACGAGACACAGCAGTGCCGCTCTAGGACGAGCGAGGCGGTCCGGGAAGGCAGGGCTTTACCCCGGTTGGCAACAGAACCAGCCTGACAGGGGAAGCCTTCAAACGACTCAGCCGCTGAGAAGCAGTTCAGAATCAGAGGAAACGCGCCAGCGGTTTCCTGATCCTCGTCTGCCAGAGTCGCCACTACCTGCCGGTGGCTTCACCTATCTCCTCCGTGCCTTGCGCGAGTATGATAGCCAGCTATATCATCACTCGTTGCGCGTCTATTTGCTGACGACGCCACTCTTGCAGGCGCTTAAGCTGCCGGCCTACGAAAGTGTCTTGATCGAGCTGGCGGCTCTCTTCCACGACATCGGCAAGCTTGGCCTGCCCACCCAGCTCCTGCATAAAGCGACTGCTTTGACGGCTGAGGAGTTTGCCCTCATCAGAACTCACTGTCTGAAAGGGGCCCTCCTTCTGAGTCGTCTGCAAGCACCCCAGGCATTGGTACGCATTGTCTACCACCATCATGAACGCTGGGATGGTCACGGTTACCCGACTGGACTGGCTGGCGAGGCTATTCCTCTCGGAGCCCGCTTGATCGCTATTTGCGATGCTTTCGCCGTTATGACGAGTGGACGCAGCTATCAAGCTCCCCGCACCCCCCGGCAGGCTCTGATCGAACTGCACCACCACGCTGGTACACAGTTCGACCCTCTCCTGGTTGAGCTTTTCTCTCTCGTCTTCAATATCCGGGAGGAGCTGCATCAGGTAACAACAACGCCATTAGCTGGAGGAGTTCCTCTAAATCAAAGGGCTTGCGCAAGAGATAGATACCGCGACGGCGTAGCTCTTCAAGCGGCAGGTCATCCCAGGCCGTGATCAGCACCGTAGGCACGTTGCGCATGGTCTCGATCTCCTGGAGGCGGTCGTAGAGTTCCAGGCCATGCATGCGCGGCAGCCGATAGTCTAACAAGATCAGCGCTGGCCTCACGTGGGGGGCTGCATACAGCGTTAGCTCACTCTCCCCAATCCACAGCGGGCGATAGTCCGTGCGCTCTAGAATGACCATTTGCAGCAGCTCGCTGACATCACGGTCGTCATCGATGATGAGTACCGTTTTGCTTGGCTTCATAATCCAGCTTGCGACTACTCTAGGCAAAGCTACAAAACAACTTGCGGATGGAATAGGACTTTCTCTTTTCTACTCCTTCGATAGAGACGCACCAGCACCGCAAGAGGTACAGTTCCTTCAGACAGAGAGTACTATTGGTGGCCGTTCTTCGGCCCTTTCCCGATCTTCCTTAGCTCTCCCTCGACCTCGCCCTTACGGTGCTTTCTCTCTGCTCACGGATCTAACAGGCCATCTTTCTCTCGAAGGTGAGGACGCTCACAGCAGATGAAGTGGATAGGGCTAGCAGCAGCCGGTTTGCTGTCTTGCCTTCTCCCTTAGTGAAGCCTGCAGCTTGGGTAGTTGACTCCCGTGCGCACTGATGTCTTGCAGCGCCGTAGCCAAACTGGTGCTTGACAGTAATTCCAGAGGAGGAGTATAATCAACAACAGCAATGCTCCAGTTGGCTGGCTGCGTCTCCCATTGGCCAGGCTGGAGAGTTGCCAGAGTTAACCCAACCTTTGCCGGTGTAGCTCAGTGGTAGAGCAGCGCCCTCGTAATGCGCAGGCCGTCGGTTCGAGTCCGACCACCGGCTCTTTTTTTTAATCACGTGCTTGTGCCTGTGTCCCCATCTGCTCGCCGTCTGCTTATTCGCCACTCAACCCCTGCCAATCAGCCTCACTGGCGGCGAACATGCTGCCAATGGCGGCGATGATGAGGCAGAAGCAGGTCACCCCTCCGATGATATACCACCAGCTACTGTTAGGAATAAGTGCCGGAATCCAGGAGAAGATCAGCGAATCCACAACAGCAAAGAGCGACGAGAGTAGCCCTAAGACTACGCTGCCCCAGAGAATAGGAGCAGGGAAGATTAATTGAGCATGAAACGCCTTCTGATTGCGCAAGGCAAACATAATCAGATTGGCGAAAAGAAAGGAGGCAGAGGTGGCCCAAACGAGTGTCGAAGAGGCCAGCATCACATTGTAGACTTCGGTGGTCAGATCGGCAGGGGAACCAACGTGCACTACGAGAGGAGTTACAATAAAAATGAGTGTGGTGAGCAGCATGGCCACAATTGTCTGAAAGAGGATGGCCCTGGCCGGTATGCGACTGCGGTTGAGGCGCCCCACACCGGCAGGCAAGCGCTGATCAATACCAGCCACTAACAGCAGACGGGCATAACTGCAGTTATAAGCAACAATAGCTGTGAAAAAAAAGATGATCAGACAGACCGCCAGGAGATTGCCGGCCACCTTGCCAAGGCTCAGATCAACAGTGGCCACTAATGCCGGGAGAAGCGCACCGCTGGTCGGCCCTTCGACAACGAGCAGGGCTGCTGTAGCGATCAGATAGCCTAGCAAGACCACCAGTGGCCCCCAGCAGAGATGGCGCGTCACCACTCGGCGGTGCTTTACCTCTCCAGCCATGTTGAGGGGAGTCTCAGCTCCCAGATAGGCCAGGATGACTAGACCGAAGGTGGCGATATTCCCTCCACCTGGCTCTAGGGTGGGAAGCCAGGCCTGAATATCGCCAAAGTTACTCAGGGGAGCATGCCCGCTAAGGAGCCACCAGCCCGCCGCTCCCCCCCGCAG
>NZ_JADGHT010000231.1 GCF_019683755.1 Thermogemmatispora sp.
AAATGGTCCCTCTTTCCGGGCCGCCTGTTTTTTAATCGTCATAATTTATGATAGACTCCTCTTACCATCCATTCTATGTGCAGGAAAGATCACTGCGACCTGTCGCACGACAGTAGGATCGTCTCTCAGTTCAGTTGGAAGTAGCTTACGATGACAGAAGAACTTGTGGAGGAGGGTTCAGGAAAGACTCTGGACCCTGAGCAGCAGGCGAGTGAGGAGCAGGATGCCGCGTCACACTCGCGTGATGTGGTCACGGTGGTTTTCACAGCGGATAACCATCTGGGAGCTGCCGCTGGTCAACCGATGCGCCGACGTGAGGAGCGAGCACGTCAGCTACGACATGCTTTTCAACAGGCAGTCGATTTTGCCATTGGCCAGGGCGTGGACCTTTTCGTCCAGGCCGGCGATCTCTTCGATAGCTTAAACCCGGCTGAGCATGAGCGTAGCTTTGTGGCCGAGCGCCTGGTCCAACTTCGACAGGCCGGTGTGCGCACCTTTATGGTTGGTGGGCTGCACGATACGCCGCCTTTGGGGCGCGCCCTTGCGGAGGGGGCGCTGCCGGCACCTCAATTGAGCTTTGCGCGCCTTGGCGCCCTCCATTATTTTGAGCCGCTCTCACTTCCTCCCCGCCCGTCTGCTCCGCTGGCTGCGGGCGTTGGTCTGGGAGGTGGGCAGCCTCTGATCGAGTTGCCCCCGGCCCTCTGTGAAATTGGGCAGCTACGGGTCGGCCTCTGTGGTCTGAGTGTGCGCGCTGGCCAGGAGGGTGATCCTCTGGCCTATGTTCGCCCCGCCGCTGAATTTGAGCGCGCTCAGATCCGTATTTTGATCCTCCACGCCCCGATCGAGGGCCTGGCCAATGAGCCTGTCCCTGCCGAAGCCCAGGCCCTGGTGAGTCGCTCTACTTTGGCACGGCAGACCGCCTTCCAGTATATCCTAGCTGGTTATCATCATGCTTTTCATCATATGCGCCTCGGCCAGTGCGAGCTGATCGTCGCTGGGCCCACTCAGCATATTGATTTCAATGACCCCGCCGATACCGAGCCGGGCTTTGTCTTTCTCGGCTTGGCCAGCGATGGCATCCGCTGGTGTAAACATATTGCTGTCGAAACGGTGCGCCTGCGCCGCCTGGTTGTGCCGACTAGCGCTCTCTGGCCTGCTTCGCCGGCAGAGGCACACAGCGGCGAAACTGAGGCCTCCAGTTCTACTGATGCTGCTGGCTCTCCCACCGCGGTGATTCTAGATCGCCTGCGCCCTCTTTGCGACCAACAAACCATGGTTCAGTTGAAACTGGAGGGTGAGCTGACACGCCAGCAATACCATCAGCTCGATCTGAACCAGATCCGCCGTTACGGCGAACAGCATGCCTTCTCGCTGGCTATCGATGACACAGCCTTGACGCTGCTGCCTGACGACCATGAGGCTTCCGTTGCTCCCGGCCCGGCTGAGGCTACTGAGCGCTTCTCCCCTCGCGAGGAACTGGCTGCTCTGGCCGACGAGTGGATCGCTGCCGCCTCTGATGAACAAGAGAAAAAAGCTCTTTTAGTGACAAAAGAAGTGCTGTTGAATGCTCTGGACGAAATCCATTAGCGCAGATCACCCTGGACGCCTGCCCGCTCGGGTCCGAGCGGTGTGCCCGTCGGTCGGTGAATCTGCCTTACTGAACTGAGCTATGTAAAGGAGTTGTGGTAGCGTAAGGGCGGATCGCGGCGAGCATGCTGGCCTCTCTCCTCTTGCTCTAAGAGGGGCCAGCGGAGAGCGCTCGCATCTCCCGAGAGGAGTGTGAACGGAGTGAAGCAGAAATGATTATTCTAAAACACCTGACGGTCGAGCGTTTCAGGCTCTTGCGCGATTTAGATTTGCACTTTCCCCAGCGCGGAAGTATCCTGATCCAGGGGCCGAACGAGGCTGGTAAGTCAACCCTCTTTGAATGTATCTACTTTGCTCTCTTTGGCGAGCCACTCACTACAAATCGGGAGAAACGGGCGCTGGATGATCTGATTATGTACGGAGAGTCCGAGGCCACGGTTAAGCTGACTCTCTCCGTCGGTGCCACTGAGTTGACCATCACGCGCACGGTTGAGCGTGGCAGTGGCCAGCGCGTCTCACTCCTGGTGCGCCGCCTGGGGATGCCTGAGAGTGAGCCAATTACTCAGCTACGTGCCGCTAATGAACGCATTATCACTGAGTTGGGCCGCCTCGATGGCGAGACACTGCGCAACTCATGCCTGGTAGAGCAGAAGGGGCTACAGCGCCTTGAACAGATCAGTGGCCGCGAACGGGAGAGTACTCTGCGCCGCCTGCTGGGCCTGGAGAAGCTCACGCGCCTGGCTGAGCAGTTTCGTTTAACTCCTGAAGATGAGGAGCAGCTGCGCGAGTGCTCTGCTCGCCTGCGTTTGGCTGAGCTGCAAGCACGTATTCCAGAGCTGAGCGCCAAGCTAGGTCAGGTCGAAGAGGCTCTAGATGCGGTCGCAGTCAATGAACATCTCGCGGAGATCGAGCAACAGGAGGCTGAGATCGCTGAGCAAGAGCGTAATCTAGCGGCCATCCAGCAGAAGCGCTCTGAGTTGAAAAGCCGCCAGGCACGCGTACAGCAGCTTAAGAAAGCTGAGGCGATCCTGGCAGAGCTGATTACGGCGTATGATGAGATGGCTGAGGCTCGGCGCGAGCTACCTGAGCTGGATCGCCAGATCGCTGATCTGGAGCTACGCGAGCGCGAGGAGCTGCCTGCTCTAGAAAAGCGTGTGCGTGAGCTGGAAGATCTTTCCCGCTCTTTCGGCACTCTGGAGCGCATGGCTACCGACCTGTTGGCGACTGTGAGTACGATTAAGGAGCTAGAGCAGGAGGTCCAGGAGCGCACTACCTTTGAGGAGAACCTTGAGCAGCTAGAGGCACAGATCAGTCGTGCTCAGGCGCGCCTTGATCAGGCGCGCCTGACGCGTAGTGAGCTGGAGGAGCGTCGCCGTGCCGGTCGTCCATCGCTGGAGGAGCGGCTGCGTCGTCTGCGTCATCTAGCCTCCCGTTTAGAGGCATTGCGTCAGGCTGAGGAGCGCTATGCCCAGCGCCTGGCAGCGCGTGAGCAGGCTGAGCAGCTAGAGAATCAGATAGAGGAAAGGCGCCGTCGGCTGCGCGAGGCCGAACAGGAGCAGGCGCGCTCTGAACAGGAATTGCGCCAGGTCGAACAGCGGGTCGCGACTTACGAGGAGCGCTGGCGACGTCAGAATCTCGCGCGTCAGCTTGAGGAATGGCTGCGCTTGCGCGACAAACTGCGCGGCGTGACAGAGGCTGAACGGCAGGTACGGGCCGCCTATCAACAGCATGAGCGCTGTCACCAGGAGGCCGCGGCTGCTCTCAGCGTGGCGCGTCGCTTGTTCGCTGTGCTTGTGGTCACCGTGGCCGCCTTCGCGATCACGGCATCCCTGAGCTTCTGGTGGGCCTTGTCGCAGCTCCTGGTCCCGGCGGTGATCGGCATTGTGCTGGCGGCTGCTTGCGTTGCTGCTTTCATTGCGCTCTTTATCCGCTATAGTCGAGCTCGTGTCTCGGTTCAGCAGGCTTTGCAGCGTGAGCAGGATGCTCTCAATCATGTACGGGCAATGGTAGCGGCTCGCGAGGCCGCGGCGCGTGCCAATGGCGGTCAGGAGGCTCTAGCCCGCGTTGAGGAGGAGATCCGGGCTTTGGGGGCCGAGGTTCCAGCTTCCCCCGATGAGGCGCGTCGCTTGATTGAGCAGGCTCAGGCTGAGCGCTCCTCGCTCAATGAACAGCAGGCTCTTGCTGAGGCTCGTGAGCAGTTGACTACCTGGCGGGCCCAGGTGGCTAAGGCCACTGAGACTGTGGCTGCTCTGCGTAAGCAGGTGAGCGACCTGGAAGAAGAGGCGCGCTCTAAAGGTTGGGATGATATTCACAGCAAGCTCCGCAGCGACCTGGTGGCCGTGGAACAGGCTCGCCATGAGCTGGCGACCTTGATGGGGCAGGAGGGCCTCCCAATCCCGACCTTCGAAGCCAACGTCTTTAATTCACCTGCCAAGCATGCTGAGCTAAAGGCCATCATCGATGAGGCTCTTAAGACCGCTGAGTTGGAAATTGCTGCCCTCGATGGGAAGATCGATGCTATTGCTGAGCTTCAGGAGCAGATCAAGGCCTGCGAGCAGGAGCTGGAGAGCCTTCAGGCCCGCAAACAGGTGCTACTCGGACGCCTCGAACGCTTTCAGACAAGCGATCCTCTTCAGCAGTTGGCCCGCGCGCGCGAGCAGCAGGCCGCTCTTAGGGAGGCTCTGCAGCAGTTGACAGATTCTTTACGCCAGCGTGTCAAGCCTCTCGGACTGCAGTTCGGCCAGGCTCAGGTCAGTAGCGCAGAGAGTGCTGCTCGCCGCGAGCTAGAGGCACTCCATATTACCCTCGGGCGCCGCATTGAGCTACAGGGCCGCCGCGAGCATTACGCTGCGCTCCTGAAAGAGCGTCAGCAGTCGCTCTCCGGCTACTACCAGCAACTGGCGAAGTTCAGCGCCGTTCTCGGTAGCTGGATTATTCCCCCCAATCCTTTTACTGAGACCCTCAATGGACTGCGCGCCCGCTGTCAGCAGGAGCTGCAGGCGGCCAGTGAGGAAAGCATCCTGCAAGAGCTGGAGCAGTTACAGGTGCAGGAGGGAGCCTCACGCGCTAAGATCGAGCTGTGTCGGCAGGAGATCGAAGAGATCCAGGAGCGAGTGCGAGCGTTGCTAGATCTGCGTGGACGCCCCATTCCCCAGGGCTATCGGCGTGAGGAAATTGTGGCAGTCTGGCCTCTCGTTGGTGAGTACGGAGTTGACGATCGCCAGCGCTTGGAGGAGGAGCGCGCCCGTCTGGAGCTGGAAATGCAGCAACATGAGCGGGAGGAGCTGGAGCTGAGCCAACAGCTCAAAACCGGCGGCGAGCAGCTTGATTTGGAGCAGGCTCGCAGACGCATGGAGCAGCAAGAGCGCACTTATCAGACGAAGAAACGGGGTAGCATGTTGATCGCCGCGGTCATTGAGCGCCTGATGCGCAAGATGATCCCGCGTACCGAATACTACATGCAGCAGATCTTGCCTCTCCTAACCAGTGGTCGCTATCACGATGTGCAACTGGTCACGGAGCCAGAGGAGGGCAGCGCTAGCGGGGGGCCTCTACGCTGGCGCGTCTGGGATTCGGCGGCAGGAGAGTATATTCCGCGAGAAGCGCTTTCGAGCGGCGCAGCAGATCAGATTTCGTTCGCCCTGCGCCTGGCCTTTGCAATCGCTGCTCTGCCACGCGAGCTAAGCGCTGCCCCGGGCTTTTTGCTCCTTGATGAGCCTCTCAGCTCCTTCGATCAGCGGCGAGCGCAGGCAGTGGTCGAGGTGGTCACTGGTGAGATGCTTGGGCAACATTTCGAGCAGATCTTCTTTATCTCACATAGCAGTGCTTTCGATCCTGCTCAATTCCCCTATTATCTCTTGATCGATGGGGGCCAGGTCGTCGAAAGCAATCTCCCTGTGGTGACACCACACAGCGCTCTCAACGGCAATGGCAATGGTGGCCGTCCTTCGTCTGAGGAGGGACCCGAGACCAGCTCTGAAGCCACCTCTGTCGTGGCTTAACCTGCCCATCTCCCAGGGCCTGCTTGATCCGGCTGGCGATGCTTTAATGAGGAGCCTTCGGGGGAAGCTCACAGCTAAGAGAGCGGAGCCTGCTCTCGAGCAGGCTCCGCCAAGGAGGCGAGAGCCGTACTCGCTAGCTGCCTGCCTCCATACCCTGCGAAGGCCCCTGGTTGACTTCACCTGATGGCTGCTGGGCCAGCTCTGCAGCAGAGAAGGCGCCGCCGCACTCTTCTCCAAGAAAGCGCGCTACCTCGGTTGTGGCTCGCTCCAGGTCGGGGCCTTCCAGCCAGATAATGCGCTGATCACGCCGGAACCAGCTCAACTGACGACGGGCGAAGTCGTGAATCGCATGCTTCAGGTGCTCCGCCATGACGGCCTCACTCTCGTATTCTCCCCGCAGCAAGCGACTGATAAAGCGATATTCCAGTCCCAGGGCCTCCAGCCGTTCATGACTGATACCCTGGGCCAGTAAGCGGCGTACTTCGTCGACCATGCCCTGACGTAGGCGCTCGTCGACACGCTGATCAATGCGGCGGTACAGCTCTGCACGTGGCCAGTGAATCCCAAGCAGCAGAGACTCATAGAGAGGGGCTGGCGCTCCCTGTTGCTCGGAGAAAGGTCGGCCCGTCAGGAGGCAGACCTCCAGAGCGCGGATCACCCGTCGCGGATTGCGCCGATCAATATGTGCCGCAGTATGTGGATCACGTCGCTCCAGCTCGGCAACCAGCTCTGCCAGCGGGCGCTGTTCAAGTTGACGACGCAGCTCCATGTCGGGCGGCACCTGGGGCACCTGCAGATTGTCAACAACCAATTGAATATAGTGGGGAGAGCCGCCCACGAGCAAGGGCAGTTTGCCACGACTCAGAATAGCATCGATGGCTGCCAATGCTTCCTCCCGAAAGCGAGCAGCACTGTAAACCTCGCTAGGATCGGCCACGTCAAGCAGATGATGAGGGATCTGCGCCCGCTCCTCGGGGGTAACCTTAGCGGTGCCGATGTCTAGTCCTCGATAGACCTGACGCGAATCGGCAGAGACGATCTCGCCATTGAAGCGCTGCGCAAGCTGAATGCCAAGGGCACTCTTCCCCGAGGCCGTAGGACCCAGCACCACAACCACTTTACCCTTGCTCCGCGGCTGTGCCAATGCTCCAGACCTCATCACTGCTCTCTCACCTGCAGCTAGGGATGCCCGATCAATCGATCGATCCGGAAGATGAGAGCCAGAGCCACAGTCGCCCCGGCAGCGACGGCCAGGGGCGTCAGCAGACTCAGGCTTGTTCCCAAAGCCAGGCTTAAGCCCAGACTGACGCCGATGATCATGATTAGAGCCAGAGTCGGCAAGCGGAAGCGCTTCATTGCCCAACTTGCTCCAGCCAACAAACGGCTGCTGATAGACTGGCTGCTGCCCAGAGTACCGGCCAGGGCCGCCAAAGCGAGCAGGGTCAAGGCATGGAGTGGGGGCGCGCCATCTTGGAAAAAGCTATGCCAAGTGGGTTCCAGAATACCCAGAGCAGCCAGAGTGATGGCCAGCCCCGCACAGAAACGGTTCAACAGCGCTGAGCGCTGCCAGCCATGATCTGTATTCAGCAGCAAAGCCCCTGATGGAGCCAGCGGCAGCATAGCTAGCAATGCCGGTAGAAAAGCAGGATCTGGGGGAAGAGGAGCGCGCTCAAAGAAAGGCAGTCGCGAAAATAGCTCATAGAACAGGGAGGGAGTGAGTAGAGCAGCAGCAAAGACCTGTAGCCAATGGAGCCGACGCCGCTCGGCAGGTGAGACGCGCAACAGATCCCAGCCGCCTGGCTGACCATATTTGGCCTTATAGGCTTCATCCTGAGGACTGATATAAGCTGGCAGGGCAGGAGCCACCGGGCCAGAGCGCTGACCCGGTGGTAGCAAGCGTTGACCAGCGCCGGCGCCGACGCTACCGGACACCTGGCCACTGCCTGCCCTGGTCCCACTGGCCACCGTGGGGCCAGTAGCGGTATAGCCCATGAC
>NZ_JADGHT010000232.1 GCF_019683755.1 Thermogemmatispora sp.
TCGCCAGAATACGGATGTGGCCCAGGCTCTGGAGGAGCAGATTCGCAGTAATATGCTGTCGTTCCGCGGCGGCGAGGCCGAGCCGCTGGAGGATGGCCATGTGGACGAGCCACCACCAGAGGCCCTTGAGGAGATCTGAGCCTCTCCTTGCTCTCGGCTCTGAGCTGAGCTGAGCGAAGCAGGCAGACAGACAGAGAGGTGAAGCGGCCAGGAGCTGCCAAGCCCAGCGGACGCGGTCAGCCTGGCTACAGGAGTTGCTTTACGATCGGCGGCGCGCAGCTCGCTCAAGCCGCCCGACTACTGCGCTGGCTTCGCCGACTCTGCTCCCACTAGTTAGCTCGCTGGCTCTTTGCTGGATCTAGCGCGGGCGGTGAAGGTGGTCGGGCCGCCCGCTTTTTGTTGCTCTTTGCTAGCCCCAGGCGGCTCGGCCCGATCCCCATCTACTCGCTCGCCGCCTGCTCCTCTGTTGGTCGCTAGGCCTCTTCCGCTTGACTGGCTCTCTCTCGCGCTGGCTGGCTGGCTCGCACTCTTTCGCCCGCCAGTCAGGCAAGTCCGTCCGAACGTTCCTACGATAAGGAGGCTCTATGGGACAGGTTCGCTTCGACTTTAGCGGTGAGGTGGTACTGATTACTGGTGGTTCCCGTGGCCTTGGCCTGGAGATCGCCGAGGCCTTCGGCCAGGCCGGCGCAAGCGTGATCATTACTGCCCGGCGCGAGCAGTGGCTCGCGGAGGCGGAGCGCCATTTGAAGGAACAGGGAATCACTGTCTACGCTCAGCTCTGCAATGTGGCCGATGCGGAGGCGGTTGAGGCCCTGGTGCGCCAAAGCTTGGCGCTCTACGGCAAGATCGATGTCCTGGTGAATAATGCTGGTCAAACCTGGGGCGCGCCCGCCGAGGAAATGCCCCTGGAACGCTGGCGCCAGGTGCTGGAGACCAATGTGACTGGGACCTTTCTGATGTCTCAGACAGTGGGTCGCCATATGCTGGAGCGTCAAAAAGGGTCAATCATTAATGTGGCTTCGATCGCGGGTCTGAGCGGCGAACAGTTGCGAACCGTAGGCTATAACGCTAGCAAGGCCGCTGTGATTAATCTGACGCGCTCACTGGCAGTAGAGTGGAGCGGACGCGGCGTGCGCGTGAACGCTGTGGCTCCGGGCATGTTCCGCACACGGATGACGGAGGCGGTGCTGGAGCGCGCCGAAAGCTATATCGCGAGTACGACCCCTATGGGCCGGATCGGCCAACCGGGCGAGCTGGCGCCAGCCGTGCTCTTTCTGGCCTCGGAGGCCGCTCGTTATATCACCGGCCAGGTGCTGGCCGTCGATGGAGGACGCAGCGCTCAGTGAGCGAGGAGCTGATTCTGCCTACTCTCCGCTGGCTACCCGAAGCTGCTTGCTGGCAGCCATTTCGCGGTCTACAGCCCTGCGCTTGGCCTCCCGAGGTGGAGCCGCAGCGCCTGCCCCGCCCGGCCTATGCAGTCGGCACGCGCGTGTATTTCGAGTACGTCGGTTCTCGCCCCTGGGAGGGCGTCATTCAGTTGATTGAGCTGCCCGGCGGTCACTATCAGCCCTGGGAGGATGTCTTTGCGTTGATCGCTCGCCGCTATTACCGGCCTGAAGCCATTGTCTACCTGATTCAGGCCCGCGGTCATCTGCGCCTGGTGCGCGCTCCGCGCATTGTTGGTCTCTCAACAGGAAGCGAGCTACGCCCTTTGCTGGAACACGGTTACGAAGAGTTCTAGCAGCAAGAGCGTAGCCAAGTTGCGGCTTGACTCCCCACCACGGCAAGAGCTACCGTGAGCGGGCAGCCCGGTCAGAGTAAGAGAGGCTGCCCGCTCGCTGGCCGCTGGATACGCTTCCTTTTGCCGGTGTGTTGGCCTGCTGGTTCGGTTAGCTGTACCTGACTGGCAGGACCAGGTTGGCTCGGCAGCGGCTCTTAGCTCTCCTGCTCACCAAGCAGTCGGCGCACAATGAGAAAGGTGATCAGGGCACTGATGATAGTGACTGCCAGGACCAGGAGGATGGTCAGCCGCTGGTCTTGCTGCTCCTCCTCTGGCTGGTCAACGATCTCGATGGGGCTGCTGCTCGCCTGACCGGTTGTCTGGGTCATAACACTGCTCCCTTCTGCACTGCTTTCTGTCTTGCCTCTGGCCCGGCTAGGGTCTGGCCACCATCGGCAGAGACCTTCTATTACTAAGGCTTGCAGCGCCACTGCCTGGTCTCAGTCGTTAGGGAGAATGATGAGCTTGCCAAATTGCTGGCGCTCCTCCATGAGGCGCTGAGCCTCGGCGATGGCACTCAAAGGATAGGTGCCGTGTACCACCGGCTTGAGTTGACCTCGCGCCACCAGCTTGAGCACCTCGGCCAGGTCGTGCCGCGTGCCCCCATAGGAGCCGATGAGCGCAATCTCCTTAATGAAAAGCAACCATACATTGGTTGGAGCTACATCGCCGCTCGTCGAGCCACAGGTTACCAGGCGCCCCTTGCGAGCCAGGCAAGCGATGTCTTGCTCCCATGTATCTTTACCGATATGATCGACCACGACGTCGACGCCTCGCTTATTGGTTAGGCGCCGGACCTCTTGCACCAGATCGGTGGTGCGGTAATTGATGACTTCGTCAGCTCCCAGGGCACGGGCACGCTCTAATTTCTCGTCAGTGCCGGCAGTGGCAATAACCCGCGCTCCGCAGAGCTTGGCGATCTGGATAGCCGCACTGCCAACACCACTGCCAGCAGCCTGCACAAGCACATCCTGGCCCGGCTGCAATGGCGCCCGCGTGGTGAGCATATGCCAGGCGGTAATCGTTGAGAGGGTCACCGCGGCGGCAGAAACAAAGTCCAGGCCCTCTGGCAAGGGCACAATGCTGGAGGCGGGAACGCGCACATACTCCGCAAAGCCCCCTTGGCTGGCCAGTCCGATGATGTCGCCGTTGAGACAGAGCACCTCCTCACCTGAGCGACAATACTCACAGCGGCCACAGAAGAGGTACGGCGCCACTGCCACCCGCTGACCTACGCTTAGTCCACTGACCGCATCCCCTAGAGCATCTATCTCGCCGGCGATCTCTGAACCACAAATATGTGGCATGGGGGCCACTTTGGTTCTCCCACGGCGCGAGTGCAGATCTAGATGGTTCACACCGCAGGCGCGGACTTTGACGATGACATCCTGGGGACCGGGCACCGGATAGGGCACTTCTTCGATCTGTAGAACCTCCAGGCCACCGGTTTGGTGAAAGACTGCGGCTTTCATGCTGCCTCCCGTTGGCAAGAGATGGGTATCTTCTGCGTATGCAAGCTATGATGTATTGTACCTCATTCTCTTGCTTTCGCCCAGATTGTGCGCATCTGGTAATGCTCGCTCTGCGAGTCTCAACAACGGCTTATCCCGGCTGCCATAGTGAAGCCTCAGCTAGATAACGATTAGCTCAGGCGGAGGATAGCAACAGCAAAAGAGGAGGCGCTACGGCCTCCTCCACTTGCTTCAGGCTCGCGTGCCTGGCAAATTGGCGCGGCTGATCCAGAGCCAGGACCAGGAGTAGACTTGTGCTTAGATGAGCTTCCAGCCCGAGACGGCCAGAACGATGGCCAGGACAGGGTTGAGTACCTGGTCGGGAATGAATTTGCTGAGTTTGCTACCAATGTAGACACCCGGCAACGAGCCGAGGAGGAGTAAACCGACGATACTCCAGTTGATCGCGCCGGAGCTGAGGTAGCCTACCATGCCGGCCAGCAGTAAGAGAAAAGCTTGAAAGATGTCGGTGCCAACCAGCTTCTTGGGTCCCAATTCGGGATAGAGAAAGGCCAGGGTGACGATGATCAGGGTGCCGCTGCCAACCGAGGTGAGGCCTACCAGGAAACCGACAAAGGCTCCCGCGATGATCAGCAACACTCTGCGGTACCAGGATGGGCGGCCTTCTTCTATAACCTTCCCTCTTTGCTGTTCTTCTCCTTCCGCCGCCGCTGCTGCGAGCGCCGCCTTCTTGCGCTCGCGGGCTCTCCGCTCGGCGTAGCGCAACAGGTAGGGCCGCGCGAGTAAGAGAACGGCAACCAGGACCAGCGTGTAGCCAATGGCGTGCAGCAAGATAGTGTTGATGAGATGACCGTAGTGGGCGCGAATATACTGGACGAGAAAAACACTGACCAGGATGGCCGGAACGCTTCCACAGGCAAGCCAGAACGCCGCGCGAAAGTCAATCTGGCGCTGACGCGCATGAATGATGGTGCCAAAGCCTTTGGTAATGGCTGAGTAGGTGACGTCCGAGGTCACAGCCCATAACGGGGGAACACGGAAAAGCAGGATCATGATGGGGGCCAGGAGCGATCCTCCTCCCATGCCCGTGAGTCCGATGAGGAAGCCCACCATCAACCCTGCAAGCGATATACGAAAATCCATCAATGTACCTCCCACACTGGTAACTCGACCAACGCTCAATACCACAGAGATCCTGATTGGTAGTCCGCTCCCGTCAACGCCTGGCCCTGTCCATCAGCCACGCCTGACGCCTCTAGGCCAGAGAGGTTTTGTAGAGTTGTCCCTTTGTCTTCTCGACCGATCAACCTGGTGGCGCATAGCGCCATCGACGGCGCCTCCTCGTAGCAGATCAGGAGCGGCACAGCCAGGGGAAGCAGCGAGAAGAGCGCTAGCGGTAGCAGCGCTTGCCGCCGCTCCGGCAGCGCCAGCGGTGCCTTTCCCCGCCTTCGACGCCGGGCCACGATCAGTAGACCATAGAGCAGCAGGGCAAGATCATTGAGGGCCACCCCGAGAAAGAAGCCACCGCAGCCAGGAGCCAAAGCATCATGCCCTCTCCACGGTAGAGCCGTTCCCTGACCCAGAAGCCAGAGACCAGCCCCAGCGTAGCCACCAGCGGCTAGTCCCAGCTCACCAAGGATGAGCGGAGCGCCGTGGATGGCTATCTCTATCGTCAGAAAGCGCCGCAGCGACGGCAATTTAGCCTTTTTCTCCGCGCTGACTCTCGCTGCTGACATGTCTCCTTCCTCCTCTGTGTAGGTTCAGAGGGCACAGCCGCGCACCGATCGTAGCGTGCCAGTTCTCTGCTCCTTGCGCACGATGCGTCCCCTCTCGTCTCAGAGGTAAGCGCCTTTGCTGCTCCTCTCGCGCATGGCCTCGATCAGAATGCGCGCCACCTCTGGCCGTGTGAATTCGCGTGGTGGCATCTCGCCGGCTCTCAGCATTTGACGCACCTTTGTGCCACTGAGAATGACATGCTGA
Source organism: Thermogemmatispora sp. (assembly GCF_019683755.1). GTDB lineage: Bacteria > Chloroflexota > Ktedonobacteria > Ktedonobacterales > Ktedonobacteraceae > Thermogemmatispora. Next base: position 5,233 of record NZ_JADGHT010000232.1, read on the forward strand.
CTGCTATCGTGAGGACAGGTCTTTGCCGAGGCCATGCCCTCGCAGGCTCGACAGTAGAAGGTATGATCAAAGAAGAGCGGCGTGATGCCGAGCTGCTTTGCATCAAACTCAGCAAAGATGTAGTGGGCATCGTAGGTTCCATAGTAATTGCCGACGCCGGCATGGTCACGCCCTACAATAAAGTGGGAACAGCCATAGTTCTTCCGCAGAATGGCATGGAAGACCGCTTCGCGCGGACCAGCATAGCGCATGGCCGCTGGCAATACCCCGAGGATCACTCGATCAGCGGGATAATAGTGCTCGAGCAGCACTTCATAGCAGCGCATGCGGACTGCGGCGGGGATATCATCATCCTTGGTGGCCCCGACCAGGGGATGCAGATAAAGACCATCGACTATCTCCAGGGCGCATTTCTGAATGTACTCATGGGCTCGATGGACAGGATTGCGCGTCTGGAAGCCAACAACGCGGCGCCAGCCGCGCTCTTGGAAGAGGCGCCGCGCTTGCTGCGGCGTGTAGCGATAGGCGGCAAAGGTCTGCTCTGGCAGGGTCAGGACTCGTACGCGACCTCCCAGCAGAACATCGCCCTGCTGGTAGAGGGCTTTGACCCCAGGATGAGCCTCGTCATCAGTGCGATAGACACGCCGCGCTTCCCGCTGCTTGTCATAGCGATACTTCTCTTCGAGGGTCAGCACGGCCTGCAGCACCCCACGCCCATCCACAAGCGCCACTTCGGTGCCCTCTTTGAGGGTAGCCGCCCGGTCCGCATCGACGGCCAGGGTAATGGGAATGGTCCAGGGGAGACCATTGCTGAGGTGCATCTCTTCGACTACACTCTCGTAGTCGGTCTGGGTCATGAAGCCACGCAGAGGACTGTAGGCGCCTACGGCGAGCATCTCCAGGTCGGCTAGCTCGCGTATCCCAACGGGCACCTGCGGCAAATGAGACGCGCGCTCACTTAGCTCCTGCCGCTCGCTCTCATCAACCAGATTGATGACCAGCTCGCCCCCATGAGGGGCAATCAATCCATCCTCAGACATCTGCTGTTCTCTCTCCTTGTACTCACTCAAGGCTGACCGCTCCTTCTACCTCTACCGCCCAGGCCCGGCGCTGTCTTCGTCTCCTTGCTCGTTTGCTGACGGCTCTCACAGTCAGCAGGCCAGACCTGGGCTAGCAGTTAAGGCACGAGGGCCCCTCTCAGGATCAGGAAGCCAGGCTTTCACCCGCCTGCCCAGCCGGGACCGTTTCCTCAGCAAACTCTGGTTCGAGATAGCCTAGCTCGACCAGTTTGGCAAAGATGCGCGCCACGCTCTGCTCCGGCGTCTCGCGATCTGTCTCGATGACCAGCTCAGGCCGCTCGGGTTCCTCGTAAGGATCATCTACCCCTGTGAAGTTTTTGATCTTGCCCTCGTCAACCAGGCGGTAAAGGCCTTTGACATCGCGCGCGCGACATACCTCTAGCGGACATTTGACGTAGACTTCGACGAAGCGTCCGATCTCACGCCGCGCCCATTCACGGGCCTCACGGTAGGGTGAAATGGCCGCCGAAATGCAGATCACACCGTTGCGCGTGAGAAGCTTGCATACAAAAGCAATGCGCTTAATGTTGGTATCACGATCCTCGCGACTAAAGCCCAAGCCTTTGCTCAGATGGGTGCGCACCTCATCGCCGTCCAGAACCTCAACGTTGCGACCCCGAGCTCGTAAGCGCTGCTCGATAGCGCGGGCCAGGGTGCTCTTGCCAGCACCAGACAGCCCGGTAAACCAGAGCGTGAAACCACTATTAGCGTTCGTTGTCATGAACCTCTGCTCTCTCCTTACGCTTCTTCTTGAACTTCTACCCTCTGCTGACAGGGCGCCAGTGGGGGCAGGGCTACAACAGGGCCGGCAGCGCCGAGGAGAGGAGCGCCAACTGCAGCCCGGTGTAGCAGGCAGGTCTAGCAGAGACAGGCGAGATGATCACGATTGATGGCTCGCCATGCTCAGTGACGGTTCTTGTTCGCGGGCGACCTCCTGCAGTGGTAGAGCTTCGTAGAGGCGCCACTCCGGATCAAATTGGATAGCCGTTAGCTCGGTGCCGCCAGTAGTGCCCGAGCGCAGCACGACGCGTGAGGCCTTGCCATCGACCAGCACCCAGGTTTGAGAGCGCGGGTCATAGCTGCAGTCTTGAAGCCAGTCGGTGCCGGCCTCTACCACCGCCTCGATCGTGGCCTTGCTCTGGGGATCAGGCAGCCGGGCCAGCAGGGCCCGCCCCCCAACGGTATCCGCGACAGTAAAATGCTCGCTATCGAGGATGCGCACAGAGTGAGGATGATCCAGCCCCTCAAGTACCGGCCA
>NZ_JADGHT010000233.1 GCF_019683755.1 Thermogemmatispora sp.
GTCCGCCACTCCCTCCCCTCGCGGAGAGAGCGTTCGACTTGCATGTGTTAGGCACGCCGCCAGCGTTCGTCCTGAGCCAGGATCAAACTCGCCATCCAGAAGATCTATCTGAAAGTCTCCTCACCTGGAGACCTTCATTGACGCATTCTGGTAAGGGCTAGCCGCCTGTAGACCCAGGTTTCCGGTCGTCACTCAACTCAAAGCCTTATCACTCTTCAGTTGTTCAGGTGCACCAGGCACTACAGCCATGTGATCCATTAGGGCACCGGGTCCTGGCTGATCGTTGCTGCCGTGTTCCCGAGTGCAGTGGAGATAATAGCACTGTTTGTTGTAGCTGTCAAGGGGGTTAGGCGAGGAATCCAGGGGAAAATTGGAAAGTTATCATTGGTGCCTGACCAGGCTTGCTGGTGACGAAGAGCCGCCCCATTCCTGCCAAAGCCCAGCGATTGCCGATGAGTCCTGAGAGGGCAGCTAAGCCTGGCCAGGCAAAAGATCAATCAGACTAAGCGTTCTATCCCAGTTCCTGCATCGCATAGACCCAGAGAGGCAGTCGATGCTCTCGCTTCTCGCTGTACTCACGCTGCTGGTGTTCGTGCTGATAGCTATGGAGAAACTGATGCAACTGCCAGCTAAGCTGGCGATCAAGCACATAGCGCCGCTCCCCTGTTTCGACGATTAATCCCTCGCCGCTGGTGCGAAACACGAGTGGTCCTAGCTCCAGACTATCGCGCTCCATACCACTCTGCTTGTTCCTCCTTCTGGGCATTCTGCCCGCACATCAGGGCTGACCGCTCTTACGCGCGGGGCATGTCAGTGCACGGGCGCAAGCCGCCCGCTGTGTACAGCGTAGATGAAATTCGCCAATCTCTGTCTCTTTCAGTAGAAAATGAGAAGAGCGGAGCAGAGCCATGTCATCACGTACCGACTGCTCCAGATCTTTAAAAGGCATAAAGTCAAATATCGATGCGTCTACGCCAAATTGCGACTGCAAGCGTCGCTGTAGATCAGCATTCTCAAAGGTGAGCCTGCCACAATCGGTGTGGTGAATGACGGCGATGACTCTCGTCCCCAGGAGCTGCTGGGAAATGATGAGTGAACGCAGCGCCTCCGCTGTGCGCCCTCCAGCGTTGCGTATGACATGAACATCCCTTCCTCTAATCCCAGAATACGCGCTGGATCAATCCGCGCATCCATACAGGTGACCATCGCGAGCTTTTTAGCCGGCGGCAGCGGTAGCTCTCCTTTGTTAAAGGTGGCTGCGTAGCCTTCATTTGCCGCTAAGAGTTCCTCAACCAGCGACTCGGCAGCTCCTTATCGTGCTATTGTTGACTTAGTTGATTTACTAAAAGAACTTGCTCTGAGTATAGGCCGATAGGACACAGCTGTCAAGAGACGAGAGGCAGGGGAGGACCAGAAAGCTAGTACAAGGCAGACGGGCCTGATTGACCTTGTTTTTAGGGCGAGTTGTGTTCAGACCGTTCGCTTTCAGGGGGTGACAGCAAGGGTGGGCGTGGTCTCTGGCGGTCACGTGGTGGTTGCCCATCTTGCTCTAAATAGTAGCTGGCAACAAGGGCAGCTCCCACTCCAAGGGGGATCAGGCCCGGCAGGAGCCAGGGACCGAGATGGAAAGGGGCAGCGGTAAGAGCTGATGGCAGCATGAACCCCAGGGGATACAGGCCAAAGGTCAACGCCAGGCCCACCATCATAGTAATCAGTCCTGCCCGCAGGGTTCGCCGGCTGTGGCTGCGTCTCTGCAGGCTCTCCAGGTCTAACCCACGTTCAATTAAGGCCATGCGCTCTCGATGGTCAAGGTAGCGTAGTAAGACAATAAAGCCACAAAAGATGACTAGGGCCAGGAGCCAGCCCAAAAGGGCAGCCAGGACGTTCGACGACATGCCTCTGACCTCGCTACTGTTGCCTCGCGTGTATAATATATAAGATAAATTGAAAGAGTCCTGCACGACGAAATCCGTTTCGTTCCTGGCCGAGCTTCGCTCTCCAGTCGTACCAGGCTTGATGCACAACCTATGAATGAGGAACTGCTGCACTCCGCTCGCAGCCTGAATCTCCCCCTCTCCAGCGCTGCCCGCGCTCGCCTGGAGCAGGACGATGCTCAGCTTGTGAGGGCCAGCCAGCATGGAGATCGTGAGGCCTTCGCCCTGCTGGTTCAACGCTACCAGCGCCGCATCTTTAATATGATTCTGCGTATGTTGCAGGACTATGAGGAGGCTTGCGAGATTACACAGGAGGCTTTCTTAGCCGCCTGGCAGAGCTTGCCAACCTTCCGCGGCGAGGCCCGCTTTCCTACCTGGCTCTATCGCATTGCTTATAACTGCTGCTTACGCCAGCTCGAACAGCGCAAGCGCGATAAGGCTCTCCAGAGCGCCATACAGGAAAAGCAGCTCCTGGACGAAGCCGGCGACCAGAGGCGCCAGGCCGAGTCTACCCTTGAAGCTCATGCTCGCCAGGCCCTGGTCCGTGAACAGCTGGAGGCGTTACCAACCAAGTATCGTATCGTTCTGATACTGCGACATCTGCAGGAAATGACTTACGAGGAGATGGCGGAGATTTTGATGATGCCGATCGGTACCATTAAAACGCATCTCTTCCGCGCACGCAACCTGCTCAAGGCACGTCTGCAGGCCCAGCGCCAGGCGGATTCTCAGAAAGCGGAGGTGACGAATGCGTTGCAGTGAGGCTGCTGATCAGCTTCAGCTCTATCTGGATGGGCGGCTATCTGTAGAGCGCACGCGGGCCTTGGAGGCTCACCTAGCACGCTGTGCAAGTTGCCGCATTGAGCTGGAGCTGCTTGAAGAGGTGGTACGTCATCTGGAGAGCCTTCAGATGGTCGCCGAGCCAGCAGATCTCTCCTTGCGCATTATGGAGCGGGTGGCCCGCACCCCTCAGCAACAACCGTCTTCGATCCTCGCCCAGTTGCGCCCCTCTCCTGGTGAGCTACTGGCCGCGGCCTTGCTGGCGACGATTGCTTCGCTCGGTAGTTTACTAACTCAGCCAGCCTTACTCCGTCTCCTTCCTCTGGAAGGCGGCCCGCTCATGGGCCTGTTGGCTTCGGTCACACATCTGCTGCAGTCGATGGATGCCACTACGCTCACCCTTGTCTGTTGGGTTATGGGCACGCTGGTGGGAATTTGCATTACGTTGCTGGTGGTTGGAGAGGAGTTACGCTCGCGTTGGCTGCGCGCTGTCTGGGAACGCCTACCTGTGTTGCACTAGCTCGCCTACTTGGTGACCACGGCTCTCACGGCTATCAGCCGGCTGCCCAAATCGAGGGCGCCTCACCGCTCCTTGTCTCCACCTGTCTTGACGGGCTGGCTTGTGCCACGCATTACTATCCCTTCCTTGTCGGCTGCTCCCACTCGCCACCTCTCTTTCACAGGCTCTTGTGCTGTTCACCGATAGGGCAGAATGGAGGTCGGGAAAGCGGCTGGAAGGAGTCTGCCAGTCAGCCATCGTCAGCTAAACCCACGCCTCTCTCTGCTCGCAACAGCTGATCGAAGTGCGACGGCCAGGAGAGGTGGTCACCTGCTCATGGCTGTTAGAAAAAGAGAGGCACTGGTTTGTAACCAGTGCCTCGACAGGTCGGGGCGAGAGGATTTGAACCTCCGACCACCACAACCCCATTGTGGTGCGCTACCGGGCTGCGCTACGCCCCGCCTTTGACAAGTGCAGTATAGCAGAACGGCTTTTCTTTTGTCAAGCCCTGGTGCGCTGGCCCGGCAGCGCTATCGAGGGAGGCAGACAACAGTCTGCTTCCCTCTGTTTCCTCCGCTTCTCTCTGGCCAGCTCGTTCTTGCTTCGGCCAAGCCATCGCCGCTAGGCGTCGAGCACCTGGACAGTGACAGCTTCATGTCCGAGCAACTCTTCAAGCTTGGCACGCAGCTCAGGTGAATAATGCATAGTGTTATCGCGTGGCCGCAGGCGGACGCGCCAATGACCATTCTCGATAATCAGCTCGTAGCGATCGCGCCCGGGCCGCTCCTGAATATAGCGATAGAGATCCTGCAACTTGATGATATCGTCGGAGATGGCGCGCTCGCTCTCGCCGCTGGTGCGGAAACGCAGACAAACCTGATGGCGCTGGCGGTTGAGCTCCTCCTCCGCAGCCTGGAGGGGTTCGATTTCGTCGCAGATCAGCGTAGGCTCATCGCGACGCATCTGCACCTTGCCCCGGACCAAGACTACCGCCTCTTCAACCCATTGGTCGGCAGTGCGCTCGTAGACCCGAGGGAAGACTGTCACCTCTACCGTGCCTGTCAGATCCTCTAGTTTGGCCACGCACATCGTTTCGCCCTTTTTAGTGGTAATGCGCCGCGCCTCCAGAATGGTACCACCAAGGGTTACCTCCTGGTTCTCCAATTCTTCGCTGAGCTGACCGGTTGTATGGGTCGTGCGCTTGCTCAGCAGATCGCTGATGTAGGCGAGGGGATGGCGCGAAATATAGGTGCCTAGTAGCTCCTTTTCCCAATTGAGCAATTGCTTGCGCGGGATTTCGGGTGTTTCAGGATTCAGGCGGAAGGCGAAGGTTTGCTCTACGTCCAGGCTTTCACCGAAGAGACTGACCAATCCCTTTTCGCGGGCAGCGCGCTCACTTTTGCCGATCTGCATAGCGCGCTCAACGGCTTCAAGCAGTTGATGACGCTTGCCATTGCCCAGGCTATCCATCGCGCCGGCCTTGATCAAAGTCTCGATGACAGCGCGGGTCACTGTGCGCGGATCGACGCGAATGCAGAAGTCGGCCAGGTCGCGGAAGGGACCTCCCTCAGCACGGGCTTTCAGGATCTCTTCGATGGGGCCTTCGCCAATCCCTTTGATGGCCAATAGACCAAAGCGGACGCCACCGTTTTCGACGGTGAAGCCCTTCTGACTGGCGTTGACATCAGGCCCCCAGACTGGCACGCCAAGGCGCTTGCATTCGGCGACCGCATTAGCGATCTTCTTAGCGTCAGCCGCCTCCGTTGTCATGGTGGCAGCCATGAACTCGGCAGGATAGTTAGCCTTCAGGTAGGCGGTATAGTAGGCCACGACAGCGTAGCTGGCAGCGTGGGCCTTGTTGAAGCCGTAGCCCCCAAAGGGGAGGATCAGCTCAAAGAGCTGCTCAGCGACTTCGCGTTTCATGCCGTTCTTGAGACAGCCTTCGACGAAGTCTCCTTTGTAGCTCTCGACCTCGTCCATCTTTTTCTTGCTGAGAGCCTTGCGGAACTTGTTGACTTTGCCCCACGAGAAGCCAGCCAGGTGAACAGCTATCTGTAGCACCTGGTCCTGATAGACAATCACGCCGTAGGACTCTTCAAGCCACTCTTTGAGACGCGGATCAAGGTAGCTGACTTGTTTTTTGCCGTGCTTGGCGGCGATAAAGTCAGGAATGCTATCCATCGGCCCAGGACGATAGAGGGCTACCATTGCGGTGATGTCTTCGATGCAGGTTGGTTTGAGCTGCTTGATGTATTCGCGCATCTTGGCGCCCTCAAGCTGGAAGATGCCCGTCGTTTCGCCTTCAGCAAGCAGGGCAAAGGCCCGGGCACGCTTCTCATTCAGCTCGCGGCTGCGTTCGTCTGTCTCGGGCAGAGGATCAAGCGGCAATTGCTCTAAAACGACTTCTTCGCCTCGAGACTGCTTGATGAACTTGAGAGTGTTGTCCAGAATGGTCAGGTTGGAAAGGCCCAGGAAGTCGAATTTGATTAGGCCCAGTTCCTCCAGATGGACTTGCTCATATTGGGTCTTCCAGCCTTGAGAGGGGTCCTTCGGGTTGATGGCCTGCAATGGCACAAAGTGTTCCAGCGGTTCATTGGCAATGATGACGCCAGCGGCATGGACACCAGTGCCACGTACCGAACCTTCCAGGGCCATCGCCTGATCAATCAGCTCACGTGCCGTCGGGCTTTGATCGTAGAGAGCACGTAACTCGCGGACATTGTCCAGGGCACTCTTTAAGGTGACTTTCGGCCCCGAGGGAATCAGTCTGGCTATCCGATCACCTAGCTCTTGTTGCCCCATGACTCGCGCCACATCGCGCACTGAGTTTTTGGCGGCCATCGTCATGAAGGTCACCATCTGCGCTACGCATTCGTGCCCATATTTGCGCGCTACATATTCAATAACTTCGGCACGCCGATCATCCGGGAAGTCCATATCAATATCAGGCATGTCCGAGCGCTCGGGATTGAGGAAGCGCTCGAATAGGAGTTGATAGCGCAGCGGGTCTACATTGGTGATGCCGAGTACATAGGCAAGTAGACTGCCAGCCGCCGAGCCACGCGCTGAACAGCGAATGCCATGCTGGCGCGCATAATTTACGAAATCCCATTCAATTAGGAAATAAGGCACAAAACCTTTCTGGACGATCAGGTTGAATTCATAGTCAAGCTGCTGTTTGATACGCTCGGTCATTTCGCCGAAGCGCTCTTTGACACCTTGCAGGCAGAGATGGTAGAGATAGGCTTCCTGGGAAGGAAACTCAGGGGGAATAGTATAGGCCGGCAGCGAGGCTTTATAGGCCAGGGGATCAACTTCACAAGACTCGGCGAGGCGTACGGTATTGAGGAGCGCTTCAGGGAGATCCGGAAAGAGGCGCTGCATCTCTTCGGGGCTGCGTAAGTAGAATTCGTGGCTCTCGAATTTGAAACGCCGCGGGTCGCTCAGTTGGCTCTGGGTCTGGACACAGAGGAGTACCTCATGCGTGTGCGCATCGGCGGCATTAACATAGTGCAGGTCATTGGTGACGATCAGTGGCACGCCCGTTTCACGATGAAGCTCGTAAAGGCGTTTATTAACGATCTCTTGCTCAGGATAGCCAGAATGCTCCTGAAGCTCGAAATAAAAGTTTTCTGGGCCAAAGACATCCTGATACCAGCGAATGATCTTGCGCGCCTCGTCGATTTTGTCCTGGATCAAGAGCTGCGGGATCTCACCGCCCAGACAGGAGGAGGTGGCTATTAGCCCCTCGCCATACTGCTCCAGACAGCGACGATCAATGCGCGGCTTGTTGAGGTGCACCCCTTCGGTGTTGGCAATGGTGGTCAGTTTCATTAAATTGCGATAACCAGTATAGTTTTTAGCCAGAAGCAGAAGATGATTATAATCTTCTTTATGGCGTTTCGTGCGATCATGGAGATCTTCAGTCAGATAGGCCTCGACGCCAATAACAGGGTGAATACCTTCGTTTTTGCAGGCTTTATAGAACTCGATAGCCCCGTACATAACGCCGTGGTCGGTAATGGCTAGATGCTTCATGCCTAGCTCTTTCGTTCGTTTGACCAGGGCACTAATGCGGCTGAGGCCATCAAGGAGGGAGTACTCAGTATGAACATGCAGATGGGCAAAGTCGGGAGCCATGATTGAATATCTGCCTCCGCCGTAAGAATTTCCTGCCCTCCAGGATAAAAGGCGCTCTCCGTGCTGTCAATTGTGACCATTGGCCTAGGACCAGGTTAGCTCAGGCTTCAGCAGCACGCAATTTCTCCCCCTGGCTCCTTTCTGCCCGCCAACTTCGGTCCCGTCCCCTTGACATAGCAAGCACTCGTTATTACACTGTAACTTT
>NZ_JADGHT010000234.1 GCF_019683755.1 Thermogemmatispora sp.
TCATCGTATCCGTATGGATTGCCACCTGCACATCGCAGATCTCAGCCACCCGCAGGCAAGCATCGATGGCCGCCGGCGTACTGCCCCAATCCTCATGCAACTTCAACCCACAGGCTCCGGCCTGAACCTGCTCTAGCAGCGGCTCCTCCGCGGCGGCGTTTCCCTTGCCCAGAAAGCCAAAGTTCAGCGGCCAATGCTCGGCCGCCTGCAACATACGCGCCAGATACCAGGCCCCGGGCGTACAGGTCGTCGCATTGGTCCCCGTCGCCGGTCCTGTCCCGCCGCCGATCATGGTCGTGATCCCGTTGGCCAGGGCCTCATAGACCTGCTGCGGCGAAATAAAATGAATGTGGCTATCGATGCCGCCCGGCGTCACAATCAGATGCTCGCCGGCGATCACCTCGGTACTGGCCCCGATCACCAGCTCTGGATCAACCCCCTCCATCGTATCGGGATTACCCGCCTTGCCCACCTTCACAATGCGTCCATCTCTGATACCAATATCGCCCTTCACGATCCCCCAATAGTCGAGCACAATCGCATTCGTGATCACCAGATCCAAGGCCCGCAGCTCGCCGGCGTTCCCCTCGCGCAGCGCCTGACTATTCTGCCCCATGCCATCGCGGATCACCTTGCCGCCGCCAAAGGTGACCTCATCGCCATAGACCGTGTAATCATGCTCGATCTCGATCAGCAGAGCCGTATCGGCCAGGCGCACACGGTCGCCGACCGTTGGTCCATAGAGATCGGCATAAGCACGACGTGGCAACGACAGACTCATGCGTTCCCCTCCTCATCTGAGACAGGGCCTGTGCCGTCACTGGCCTTTGCCTCATCTGCCTCGTCAGCAGGCGGCTGAGACAGAGGCGGCCTCGCCCACAACGGCCCATTGACCTGGCCACGATGTCCATAGATCGCCTGGCGGCCTCCGAAGGCCACCAGCGTCACCTCTTTCTCCTCGCCCGGCTCGAAGCGCACTGCCGTCCCCGCGGCGATATTGAGGCGCATCCCGTAGGCGGCGGCCCGCTCAAACAGCAACGCCGGATTAACCTCGAAAAAGTGATAATGGCTGCCAACCTGCACCGGACGATCGCCACGATTACGCACCCGCAGGCGTGCCGTCCGGCGACCAGCGTTGAGCACGATCTCCCCCTCGGCCAACACATAGGCCCCAGGGGCCAGGCCCTCCAGGTTGGCGGTTGTCCCTGGCTCCTCTACTGCTCCCATCAAGGCCCTCCTTTCTTCTGATGGACAGGCACAGCCAGCGCAGCTAGCGAATCGGATCGTGCACCGTCACCAGCTTGGTGCCATCGGGAAAGGTAGCCTCGATCTGCACCTCCTGGATCATCTCGGGCACGCCCTCCATGACATCCTCGCGCGTCAGCAAAGTTGTTCCCAAGGTCATAATCTCAGCCACGCTGCGCCCATCGCGCGCCGCCTCCATCATCTCGGCGGCCAACAGAGCCACCGCCTCAGGATAGTTGAGCTTCAGGCCGCGCGCCCGCCGCTTGCGCGCCAGCTCTGCCGCCACGACAATCAAGAGCTTCTCCTGCTCACGCAGCGTCAAATACATCGCGCGACAAACCTCCTTTCTTCCTCCTTGCTCGGCTCAACCTCAATAGGGCCACCGTGCACCATAGCGCCAGAACAGGGCGGCCAGTCATCAAGTGATCTTGCGTGGCAGCGGCAGGGTTCTCCCATAGAGACGCAGTCGTGCCAGGCGCCAAAACTGCGGCAAGCCGGCACTGAGCGGCAGCCCCTCCTGAGCCAGGCCGCGCACCACCAGCCCGTCTGCCACCAGGCGACTGACCCCCCACAAGCAGGCGCCTGACTGACTCAGCTCCTGCGCCAGTCCCGCCAGCTCTGCCTCCAGGTCGGCCCAGCGCTGCCGTGGCTGGCCCGTGCGACAGACATACAGACTCGCGCAGTAGCGAAAGGGTCCCAGGCGTGCCAGTGTTCCGGGAGAACGCTGCTGCGGCTCCAGCCGGAAACGCTCCAGCGCCAGCGGGAACTCGCCCCTGCTGATGGTAAACAGCAGCTCCAGCCACTCATAGGCAAAGCACTCCCCGCGCGCCACACGACCCGGCGCCACGATCTCCCACCAGAACAGGCCGGCATCCTCCGCCAAAGAGATCAGCACCTCCTGGCGGTAGCGCGCCCCCGCAAAAGGAATCAGAGCATCGGGCAAATGCTCCAATAAGGCCCCGGCACCGACATGCACCTGCCAGCGCTGCAGAGCCGGGCGATCCTCGGCGCGCGGACGATAGAGGCGCGTCGCTCCCGTCGACGTAAGCATAACCCGTGCCCCAGGCCCGACCTCGATCTCCAGCGCGCAGCGATCGCCTCCCAGGACACCGCCCGAAAGATTGTGCACATGTACCAAGGCCCCACCCTCGTCCGTCGAGAAAGCGCGCACCACCTGCAACGGTGGCCGCTGCTCCTGAACGAGAAGCCGCGACCGGCCCGTCGTCCTCTCGTAACCGAATCCCAGCCGCAGCCAGCCAGCAACCTCCGGGCGATAACCCTGAGCGTGGCTCAACCCCCGCGGCCTCGCCGCGAGCCTTTGCTCACGCTCAGATCCCGTTACCGCCACCTGCTCAGCGGCTCCCACGCCTGACTCACTGCCCGGCGCCCGCATCCAGGTACTTACTCCTTCCATACTTGCTTATCCTGCACGCGACCCTTTCCTCCTGCCTCCTGCGCCTCCCTCTCTAGCCGGGTCGTTTCACAGAGCGAGCAGACCGGCCCCGCTCCCTCCTGACTAGCTAATAAAGAGGCGAGTCTCCAAAGACGGATGGCGCAGACTGCCCAGCTCCACCAAGGGGGTCCACTGCCACGGCTCCTCACCGGTCTCCAGACAGCGTAAGGCCTGCTCTGCCACCGCCAGTAGCCTCGGCTTCAAGCGCCAAAGCAACTGCATTGCCCGTCGCTGTCCCAGCGGTAACAAGCGCTGACAGGCCGCCAGCAGAGCCGCCACCTGCTGCTGCAGAAAGGCCGCCAGAGCCGCGCGCTCATCGATTGCCAACAGGCCGCACAGCAGACCGAGCGCCAGCGTATAATGGCTAGCCCCCTCCTCGCGCAGCGCCACCTCTTGCACGCGCAGCAAGCGCTCATCGCTCAACCAGCTCTGTACCAAATGCAGCAGGCGCCGCCCCATCATCACGCTCGCCTGCCGGCTCTCACGAGGCAACCTCAGCGCACTCAGCTCGGCGTTCAAGCGTCGCCAGCCCAGCAATAGCGCCTCCAGCGAAGCCACCGTCGCCAGCCGCCAGCCGCGTCCGAAAAAGACCCCCTCCAACAAGCCGGTCTCTGCCACATACGCCTCTAAAAACTCCTCCAAGGTCTCCACCGTCAGCAGCCCCTCAGCGACCAACGTCTCCAGACCGAACGAATGCGCACTACTTCCCACGGGCAGCGCACTATCGCATAGCTGCAGCAACTGCAGCACCTGCACTGGCTCCAGAGGCATCGCATCCACGCTGAATCGTGGGAGCGGCGGCTCACCCAGCCAGGCGGTCATCGAACACCTCCTTTCCTTGATCAGCGCACCCAGACGGATAAGAGAAGACGCCAGCGCGAAGGCAAAAAAGAGAGGTGGGGTGCGGTCGGAGCATGCCATAAGGGGAGGAGTGGGCAGGTCAGTTCAGCGCGGTTCACCACGCGGCCTCACAGCAAACACCCCACCTCTCTTCTATGCTACGCCGGCCCCAAAAACCGACCTGCTGGCAGGTGGCCAGCCAGTCGGTCAGTCAGCCAGCCAGCCGAGAAGGCAGCGAGCAGACCACAGCCTGACCCGACCGCTCGACCAACCGACAGACCGACCACCGTACCAGGCTTGAGCTTTCCCTCCCGCGGAACAGCAAGCTAGGCCGTCGCCTTACACAGGTCGTGACAATCCTTTTCCAAGGTGCAACACAACGAGCAGATCGTTCCCTCATGATAGGGGCAGTAAGTCGTATCGGGCGCCTCATACCTATCGGCGCAGACCGAACAGGCCAACAGCGGTAGCTCGCCCTCGCCAGCAGCATGCATTGCCTTATTCTCGCGCGCGATATAATACTTTCCGCGCGTCAGCACCGCCAGCAAAGGTGACAGCACAAAGGCGATCCCCAGAGCCAGGAAAGGCGAGAAGGCCTGTGCCACCGGCCCGAACAGCCCGAAGAAGGCCAAGACCGACAGCACCGAAGCCACCAACGTCGACCCGAAACCTACCGGATTGATCGTATACAGGTGCGCACGCTTAAACTCGATATAGGGGGGACTCAGCTTCAGCAGCGGCTTATTGATCACCAGGTCCGCCACCACTGCACCGATCCAGGCGATCGCCACATTCGAATAGAAGCCCAGGATCGTATTCAGGAAGGCGAACATATTCAGCTCCATCAGCAGGAGGGCGATACCCACATTCAGAAAGAGCCAGACCACGCGCCCCGGGTGGCGATGCAAGATCCGCGAAAAGAAATTTGACCATGACAGTGAGCCGGAATAAGCATTGGTCACATTGATCTTCACCTGAGAGAGCAAGACAAAGAAGGTTGCCACCGTCAGCGCCAGCCAGGGATTGGGGATCAGCACGCTGAAGCCCTTTAGCAACTGCTGAATGGGCTGATCAGCCAGTTGCGCCCCCACAGCGGCGAAGATATAGAACGCCAGAAACGCCCCAGCAAGCTGCTTCAACGCTCCCAGGATCACCCAGCCCGGGCCAGCGCTCAGCACCGCCAGCCACCAGCGACCACTATTCTCGCGCGTCTTATCGGGCATGAAGCGCAGATAATCGGCCTGCTCGCCAATCTGGGCGATCAAGGACAGCGCCACTCCGGCGCCGGCCCCCACCTCCAGCGGCACCAGGCTAGCCCCGGCTGGGGAAAGCCCGCCGAAGTGGGTCCAGGCTGCAAAAGCCCCCGGGTCCTTCCACAGAATCGCCAGGAAGGGCAGCACATAGAGCACCAGCCACAACGGCTGCGTCCAGGTCTGCAGCTTCGCCAGCAAGGTCATGCCAAATACCACCAGCGGAATAATCGCCAGCGCACAGACCAGATAGGCCCACGGCAATGGCAGCCCCGTATACAGATGCAGGGCCTGAGCCATAATCGAGCCTTCCAGAGCGAAGAAGATAAAGGTAAAACTGGCGTAGATCAGCGACGTCAGCGTCGAGCCGAGATAGCCGAAGCCGGCCCCTCGCGTCAGCAGATCCATATCGATGTTATAGCGGGCCGAATAATACGCGATCGGAATGCCCGTCAGGAAAATCACGACCGCGGCCAGCAAAATAGCGGCCACCGCATTGCTGAAGCCGTGAGCGATAATAATATCGGCCCCGATGGCAAAGTCGGCCAGATAAGCGATCCCTCCCAGGGCGGCGCTTGCCACCGCCAGCGTTCCCCACTTCCGGAACGAACGCGGAGCGTAGCGCAAAGAATAATCCTCCAGCACCGGATTATTCACCAGCAAATTAAAGCGGCGTTTAGGCTGTTCTGAGGTGAAGGGAGCAGTGGCAGTAACAGGCGTCGCTTCCTTTTCAAGCATGCGCAGAGCCTCCTCATCTGCAGGCAACTGATACAACGGGTCAACAGCGGGAGAACAGCCGGCAAGCAGACCACAGCCACAGACTGGCTAGCTGGCTGGCTGGCCTGCCCCTGCCGGCGCCCGAAAAGCGCTGGCATACGAGCAGCGGATGGCCCGCGGCCTTGCAGGTGCCGACCAAGGAGCGGCAACACCACGGGCATCGCGACCTTAGCTCACCACTGAGAGGAGCCTCAACGCGACACGCCAGCTCGCACCATCCCTGAGTACAGCGAGCCACGGGAAGAGAAGCGCTTCACCTGCATTCATACAAAGTGCATAGAGATCGCATCTTTGCGGCCTCTGCAGATCAGTATAAGGCCAAACTAGAGAGGAAGCTATGGCCAATTTAACGGATAAGGAAGCGGGGGTTTTGTGCATCATGCATGAAAACTGACGAAAGGGGAAAGAGAGCCGAGGGCGGGCAGCCTGCTCGCCTCAGGTCAAGCTGCTCGCTGGCGCTGCACCCTGCTCCTTTCCCCACTGCAGACAAGCAGGGCTATCCCCTTCCCCTGATCTGCCTCCCTGACCTTACCTGGCTGCCTGCAAGACGCCTGGCTTGCGTCCTACAGTCACATGGAATTGGAAAGCGGTCTGATAGGCGGCCCACTCAGCCGGAAGAGCCTCAAGCATGCGTTGCCACTCCTCGCGTGCGATGAGGGAGGCCATGCGCTCACTCAGAGCATGGAGCAGAGCCAGCAGATCTTTCTGCAGGAGACGGCCACCCTGGCCACCTCCTTCGCCCAGCACAACGCTATAGACATACTTCTCCACTTCGACCGCCCCGGCCTGTTGCAGGTACATCGGCAGGTGCTCAGCAATATAGGGGTCAAAGCCCCAACGCTCAAAGGCCCGGTCCAGGAGACCACTGACCCGCAACGAGAGCGGACCTGGACGATGATAGTAGCCGCCCGTCTCGGTCAGTTGCAGCCAACCGCCCGGCCTGGTCACCCGTACCAGCTCGCGCACCACCGTGGGCCAGGCGCGCGCGGGGATCGCTGAGATCAACAGACGCTGATGCACCAGGTCGAAAGAGTTGTCGTCAAAGGGCAGCCCCTTGAGCACGTCGCTATAGAGGAACTGCACATTGACTGGCGTCGTGGGCAGACGCTCCGGTGGCTCGACGTCAACCCCCACGACGCGGCAGGCGGGGAAACGCTGCCCGACTTCGCGCGCCCAGAGGCCGGTACCGCAGCCAACATCAAGAATCGCCTGGGGGTAGCTCCCTAACGGAGCCACAATGTGGACCTTCTGAACGCTCATCAGGGCATAGTGCTGAAAGTTGAGACGATCGATCTCTGCCTCATCCTTAGGCAGCAGGTAGGGGACGTCTTCTAGATAGCGGCGCTCAAAGCGCGGAGCACGCTCCTGCCCCGCCAACCCCGGCTGGGGAGCAGGAACCGCTGTCCTCGCTGTTGGGGACCGCCTGCGACGTAGTAGACCCCAAAATGGCATCATGGCCTCCTTTGTTCGATCGATTGCGATGGACGGCGCGATGGCTTGCGCCAGGTCGCTGTGCCGGCTCACCACACCAGGGGCAGGCTGAATCAACCCCTGATAGGCCCCTCGACTAAAAGGATGATCGAGAAAGGCTGCGGCTTCTCACCCCGCAGAGAGTATAGCGCATAGTGCTATCGAATGGAAGAGATCGCGCAAAGCTAGCATATGATACTTATTGCACAAGTGATTTTTCACTTTAGAAAAGCTTGCTTTTGCGATGGTAAAACACGAGGGAGGGTTTTCGATAGGCCGGTGGAGGAAGGCAGCGAGTGAGCGGGGGAGATAGCCCCGCGCCGTGGCCAAAAAGAATAAGGGGAAGACGGGGTGCCAGCTCGTCTCCCCCTTATTACCCAGAAGCTTCTGCTACCGGGAGATCCCTGAAAGGGCGGGTGCAGCCTCAT
>NZ_JADGHT010000235.1 GCF_019683755.1 Thermogemmatispora sp.
GAGCAGGGACTGGCCTGCTCGCATCGGCAAGGAGGGGGGGACTGGCCAATCCCAGTAGTCGGCTCCCGCCCCCGGTAGCAGTGAATAACCCTCCCGCTTCAGGAAGACCTGCGCAGCATAGTTGTCCTGTCCGGGCAGCACGGGAATACAAAGCAGGCCCCACTCCGGCTTATCAGGCCCTGGCAGAGGAGACCATACTCCCGCCAGTTGGCGAGCTTTCTCCTCTGCCAGGCGCAGCAAGAGGGTGGCCAGGCCTCGACGACGATAGCACGGATGCACAAGGAGACGCAGCAGGCAGATCAGGCCGACAGAGCCACTGGTTTCTCCACCGACCCTGTGAGTATGAAGATCAGCATAGGCAATCGACTCTCCACAGCCGGACCTGACAAGCCAGTTCTCTTCGGCTGTGAGCAGTGTTGCTTTCTCAGCCGCAGCATTGCAAAGCTGATAGCCACAGACAGTAGAGAGTTGCAGCACTCCCAGGCGGTCAGTAGGATTACCAGTTGTCAGATTCAGGCCGTGCAGTAGTGCACTCATCGCAATGGCTCTCCATCTCTTGGCTGCTGTTCCCACTTATGCACGAGAGTGATACATCAAGCGGTGGTTGGTGTAGGCGCGCTGTCTTCCTGGCTGATCAGCGGTTTGCGAGCCAGTAACATCCGCACAGGAGGAAAGACGCGCCAGGACGGACGTCCCAACACAAGCAGATCCATCCCTAGCTCGCGCAGATCACGGGCGTATTGCTTTACATGAGCCAGGTCCAGAATGGCGATTCGTCCGCCTGGTTTGAGTACTCGCACCATCTCACGCAGAGCCTGGCGACGCCCCTGCTCTCCGCTGATATTGTGCAAAGCGAGGCAGGAGACGATGACATCGAAGCTGGCCTCTGGAAAAGGCAATTGCCGCGCGTCAGCAGTAACTATGCTGACCCGCTCGGCTACTCCAGCCAAGCGGGCATTCTCCTGGGTCGCCAGGGGATTATTACCGCTCTGGTCGCGTGTACTCCAGATATCGATGCCCGTGGCGTGTCCGCTGCGCAGGCGGCGAGCCGCTTCGACGAGCAACATTCCACGGCCACACCCCACATCAAGCACGCTCTCATCGCCGCAGAGAACTAGACGGTCGAGCAAGCGTCGTATCTCCCGCAGCTTGCCAACTCGTGAGGTCCAGAGCATGGCCAAGGCCTCCCCCAGACAGATACAGGCATTTGCCAGGAGCCAGATGGCAATGCCTGTCAGATGGAGACTAACTAGAAGCCAGAGCGCTACAGGAGAGAGCAATAGAGCCGCCAGGACAAGGAAGCGAATCATACCGGGAGCATCGACGCCATAATCTGGCTGCGAGTGAGAGGGCTGAGTCCGCATAGCCTGCTTCTCCTTTCAGTGTGTCGTCGTTAGAAGGGCGCCGCCGCGCTCTCTTCTCAAACCACAAAATTTTCTCCTCATAGGAATTATTTTGCTATTTCATTGGAGAATTTTACCATCTATTTGGGAATATGTCAAATATTCTCCAAGGATTTGGCAAGGTAATCGCAAGTTTGTGTTTCGTCTGGAGAAAGCAAGCGTGCGGAAAGGCCGGTCTGCGGGTGATATAATACAGTCGAGAGGAGCCTTATTCTGTCCCCTGGGAGTTGTGTCGATGACCATCCAATCTACCAGGCCAATCATCCAGTCAATCAATCCGGCCACCGAAGAGATCCTAGAGACCTTTGAACTCTACACGGAAGAGCAGATCGACGCCGCTCTTGACCAGGCACGTCGCGCTTTCCTCCAGTGGCGGGACACCAGCTTTACGGAGCGCGCTGCCCTGTTCCAGCGCCTTGCCACCTACTTACGCGAGCACAAGGCAGAGCTGGGGCGCCTGATCACGCTCGAGATGGGTAAGCCCATTACAGAGGCCGAGGCAGAGATTGTCAAATGTGCCTGGGCCTGCGACTATTACGCTGAGCACGCTCAACAGTTTCTGGCCGATCTACCCGCCGAGAGCAGCGCCAGCGAAAGCTACGTGGCCTTTCGGCCTTTGGGTGTGGTCCTGGCCCTGATGCCCTGGAATTTCCCATTCTGGCAGGTGTTCCGTTTCGCGGCGCCGGCGCTGATGGCAGGGAATACAACGGTGCTCAAGCATGCTTCAAATGTCTCGCGCTGTGCCCTGGAGATCGAACGCGTTTTCCGCGCATGCGGCTTCCCCGAGGGCATTCTGCGCACGGTGCTGGTGCGCGGCTCCGAGACCGAGAAACTGATCACTGATCCGCGCATTGCCGCTGTGACGCTGACAGGCAGTGCCGAGGTGGGTATGGAGGTAGCCGCTGCCAGCGGACGTGCCCTCAAAAAGCATGTGCTGGAGTTGGGTGGTTCTGATGCCTTCATCGTGCTGGAGGATGCTGATCTTGATGCGGCTGCCGAATGGGCAACTCGCTCGCGTTTCCAGAATACTGGTCAGAGCTGCATCGCAGCCAAGCGCTTCATTGTGGTGGAGGCGGTGGCTGCTGATTTTGAGCGCCGCTTTGTTGAGGCTGCCTCCCGCCTGCGGATGGGCGACCCACTGCAGCGGGAGACCCAGATCGGTCCGGTGGCACGCGGCGATTTGCGCGAGACCCTGCGCCGCCAGGTTGAGGAGACGCTTCAGATGGGCGGGCGTTTGCTCCTTGGCGGCAAGCCCGGCTCAGGTCGTGGCTTCTTCTATGAGCCGACTATTGTGAGCGGGGTCACACCAGCTATGCCGATGTTTCGTGAGGAAACTTTCGGTCCAGCAGCGGCTGTGATCTACGCCCGCGATGCGGAGCATGCCTTGGAGTTGGCTAATGCTTCGCCTTTCGGTTTGGGAGGCAATATTTGGACACGTAATATCGAACGTGCGCGCCAGATGGCTCGCTACTTCGAAACCGGCGGTGTCTTTATTAATGGGATGACAGCCAGCGATCCGCGCCTGCCGTTCGGTGGCGTGAAGCATAGCGGCTATGGCCGCGAGCTATCGATCTTTGGTATTCGCGAGTTCGTGAACATCCAGACCGTCTGGATCGGACCCGCGCGTCAGTAACTCCTCTCTCCGACCTTCCTTCTGGCCCTTGTCCGGGCCTGGCAAGCTGACAAGGAGCCGTACGACGCCGGTGCATGGCGGGGAGGCCTGGCCACTGGCTTGCCCTCTCTGGCGGGTTTGCTCCCCGCTGTGGTTTTATTACCAGGGATTGCCCTTGTCAGGCGCGGTTGCCGCCGTATCCCCTGCTCCCACGTTCGCGCCTCATGCCAACTCATCTCAGCTCGTCCGGCTTGTGTCTCCGCTGGGGCGCATGCTACAATCAGGAGGCTTGCGCTTGCCGGCAGGAAGAGCTTTGTTGTTCGGCGCAGCATTCGAGCGACGGAGGTACGGACGCAATGAGCGCAGAGAGCGCTGACGGACAGCAGTGGTGGGCCCAGGGTGACACCCCAGTCCGTCGTGATTCGCGCGTGACCTACTTGGTCGACGGTCATGCCACCCTACTCGCCTTCTGTCTGGCTTGCTTCCAGGCCAGGCAGTATATTTATCTCGCGCATTGGGGCCTTACCCCCTCGATGCCTCTCGTACGTGGCAAGGATCAGCGCGCTGGGCCTGACGATAGTCCTCCTCAGCAGGAGCTTATCGCCGAGCTGCGTCAGGCCGGCCTGAGCGAGGAGGCAATCGCCTTCTGGTGCAACCATGAACTGACCCTGCAGGCGGTCCTGGGCTACGCTGTCGAGCGCGGCATCGAGGTGCGCGCCTTACTCTGGGACTGCCCTGAGATTTTTTCACACTATAGCCCCCAGCAGGCCTATGAGGAGCTGAGTGCAGTCGGGGTCCTTTGTCTACTTGACGATAGCTCGCGTGGTCTGCTCCATCATCCGGCAGAGTCCCTCCACCAGAAGACCAGCGTGATCGATGGGCGTTACGCCTTCGTAGGCGGCATCGATCCTTTAATTGAGAATGACGGCGAATTCGATCGCTGGGATCTGCATCCTCATCCCTTGTTTACGCCTCTGCGGCGTTTGCTTGCCAAGCCCCTTTCACCTCATCCCTGGCACGACGTACATGCCCTGATCGAGGGACCAGCCGCCGCCGATGTAGAGCTGAACTTTCGCCAGCGCTGGAATGACGTGGTAGAGCGCAAAGGGCTTGAGGCAGCGCTGCTGGTGCCAGAGCACCCATTGCCCCCACCGTTGGCGACTCGCACAGTAGTGCAGATCGCGCGCACTATTCCCCAGCATACCTATCGCTTCGCCCCAGAGGGAGGCATCCAGGGGATCGCCCAGCTTTATGCCGCCGCTTTCCGCCATGCGCAGCGTCTGATCTATCTGGAGAACCAGTATTTCTGGCTGCGCTCCTTTCTCGGTCTGAACGTCCCCTTTATTGGCCCCGATAGCCCCGATATGGAGCAGAACTTGTACCTGCTTGGGGAGGCACTGCAACGGGGCGCCCATCTCGTGATGGTCCTGCCAGATCACCCCAATGTGGGGCGCGCCTTCACTGATGCCGGCCTGCAGCGTCTCCGCGAGGCAGCTCCCGAGGCCGTTCAAGAGGGACGTCTGCTCGTCTTCACCCTGGCAACTTCTGACGTGATGGATGGTCGCGTCCGCTATCGTCCGATCTACGTTCATGCTAAGGTTGCCCTGATTGATGATCTGTGGGCGACTGTCGGCTCGGCTAACCTGAATAACCGGGGCATGCGGGATGATGCTGAAATGAATGTGGCTACGCTCGATAGTGAGCTAGCTCGTGGCCTGCGCCTGCTCCTATGGGGCGAACATCTCGGCCTTGTCCCGGATGAGGATATGCTAACCCTCCTGCGCTACCTGGGTCAGCAGCCTCTCCATCCAGCCCGCCAGGCCCGCGCCCGCGATCTTCTTTCAGAGCTAGAACGCCGTCTTGGCGAAGATGTGCGAGGCGCACTGTTGCTGGCAAAGGAGGCACAGGAGAATCTAGAGCGCTATCGCAATGGTGAGCTACTGGTCGGGCACCTACTCCCTTATTTGACAGTGGCGGAGGCCAGGGAGCAAGGCCTGACCTGTGACGAAGCGCACGGCTGGATCGAGCAAGAGCAACCTTCTTAGCCTCTTTTGGCTACCCATCGGCTTCCATTTCCCCAGCGGCGCACAGTGCTCACCGCCTTGGCGATGCAGTTCAACGAGAGCACGTCAGCACAGCGCTCTGTCTGTCTGTCTGTGCTGCGGCTCTCGCTGCTTACCTTTGCTAGCATGGGCTTGCGGACGTCATTGCAGTGTGACCCGGCCTTACACCTGACAACGGTCTCAGGGAGCTATTCACTCACTCACTCACTCCACTCACACATCCAGCATTACTTAGATGAGTTCAAAATAGCGACGGCGCTCCCAATTAGTCACGGCGCGTTCGAACTCGCTGACCTCCCAGCGTCGTGTAGCAGCGAAGTGCTCCACGAAGTCGCTGCCGAAGTATTCGCGCGCTACCTCGCTCTGCTCAAAGAGGTCAGTCGCCGCAGTCAGATTGCGTGCCAGGGCCTGAATATGACCGCTCTCAGAGGCGCGGGCAATTGTAGCCGGGTCATAGGCATTACCACGCAGAGCTGGACCCAATTCTAGCTTGCGCTCGATGCCATAGAGGCCGCCCGCCAGCATCGCGGCAAAGACCAGGTAGAAATTGGCGTCGGCACCTGGTACGCGATTCTCAATGCGGATGGCCCGCGGCCCATTATTGATGACACGTACAGCACAGGTGCGATTATCCCAACCCCAGGTAGTATTGAGCGGGGTCCAGGTGCCAGCGACATAGCGCTTATACGAATTGATCGTTGGAGCATAGAGCGCCATCAGGCCAGGCATCGACTCCAGGATACCAGCCAGGAAATGGCGCATCGTAGCCGACATATGGCCTTCAGCTTCCTCATCCCAGAACAAATTGCGCTCCATATCCAGGTCCCAAAGGCTCATATGTGAGTGGCCGCTACTGCCGTCCTCTTGATCATGCCACTTGGCCATAAAGGTAGCGGCGTAGCCCATCTGATAACAGATCTCCTTGACCCCTGTCTTAAAGAGCATAGTGTAGTCAGCGGCGACCAGAGCCGGTTGATAGCGCAGGTTCATTTCATACATGCCAGGACCATGCTCGCGGTTGTAGCCCTCTACGGCAATGCCATAATCGCGCATCATGCGAGCGATGCGACCCAGCAAATGATCATCTGCACTTGCCTGGCTGATGGCATAACAGTTCATCCCCGGATTGAGTGGGGTCAGATTCGGCCCGAAGTCCTTTTCACGCAGCGAGACCTGGCTCTCACGGAAGAGGCGAAACTCTAGCTCGGCAGCCGCCGCCACACTATAGCCAAGCGAGCGAGCTCGCTCAACGAGCTGGCCGAGCAGGTAGCGCGGCGAGAGTTTTACCGGTTCACCTGACTCGGTCCAGAGGTCACAGATACAGGAGGCGACATGCTCTTCCCAGGGGACCAGCGCAAAGGTCGAGAGGTCGGGGCGCATGACCAGGTCGGCGAAGCCGCGCTCCCAGTTGCTAAATTTAAGATTGGGTAAGACATTCTCGGCGATATCCCAGCCAAAGAGCACATCGCATTGTGCAAAGCCTTCGTTGAGCGCATGCAGGAAATAGGTGGCATCGACGCGCTTGCCGCGGTAGACTCCTTCCATATCGGGTGTCCCGATCTTGACATATTCCACTTTGCCATCGCGTACAAGCTGCTCAATCTGAGCGAGTTCCATTCGATCTCCGTCCTTTCTTCAGCAACTGAGGGCTGGCGCCTCGTTGACTCTCTCTAGCAGGCCGGACAGACGGCAGAGGTATCGAGGCATTGGTTGCAGAGTAGCATGCCCAGCCTGGACCGTCAAGGGCCGAAAGAGCGTGGCCGCCTCTCGTTTCAGCGACGCCGACCTCTCCTCCCCTTGAACAAGTATGCTAGACTAGAACCGGTGTGGCTGAACTACCATAGAACGGAGAGATACATTTCGATGCAACGCACGCCGCTTGACGATGATGAGCAGCGCGCCTACCGGTCTGCCTTTTCTCCGCGGCAGGCCTCCCAGCAATCCAGGCAGCCTGCCAAATCCCAGCGATCGCGCCGGCTGCCGCCTCTCACAGACTCCGACCATTCAGCGGCGATGAGTGCGCCTTCCTGGAGAAGTGTTCCCATTCCCAAGCGTCGCGCTTCCTTACGAGCTAGCCGAGCCGCCGATCAAGCTGGCCCCACCACTCAGAGGCCGAGCGTCGCCCCTGGGTCCGATCCAGAGATCGAGACGCGTTCGGCACGCCAGCAGTCAGCAGCCGCGGATATGGATTCCGATCAGCAGGGCCTGGCTGACTGGCCTACATTCGCCGACGACTTCGATCCGACCCCGCCAGGCCCAAGACGGCAACGCCTCCCTTCCCCCGCTAGGGCCGGCCCTGGC
>NZ_JADGHT010000236.1 GCF_019683755.1 Thermogemmatispora sp.
GTCCCTACCAGTAAGCCACACAGGACGATGGCGGTGGCTACCAGGTGCGGCAGCCAGCGCGTAATGGGGGTTCTCTCCATGAGAATTGTGACCTCCTTGTGAGCTAAACGGGACAATGTGCGCCGCGATCGATACCTTGCGGCACCCCATCGACCCTAGTGTAAGAGGTCACAACTGTCTTGCATAGATAAAATCTGTTAAAATGTGGTTAAAGATGATGATAATGTAGTAAAGTTATAAGAGATACAGTAATATAAAGATATCGATCTAAAGAGATAGATTGAATAAAAGGGAGATAAAGAGACAGGAATAGAAGAGGGAGAAGGGGACCGCACTAGCGCGGCCCTTCTCCCTCCTTAACTAGTGTACCGGATTCCTCGCTAGTGTTTAGAGAGAACGAGCGCGGGCCAAATCGCGGCCTGAAGTGCCGCAGCCGAAAGCCACCAGCAAGGGCAAGAGATTCGCCACACGTGGCGTTCCCCAACCGGTCACGGGGTCCCAGCCCTTGCCGGCGGAGTAGCCGTTAATCGTCACCGAGTTGCCGTTAACATCGGTGCCTGTAAAGGTATTGTTCCCCGTTGTGATGTCATGGAAAGCGCGCGTATAGAGCGGCGAGTGGCCGATCAGGTAGAAAGCGGGGTTGAGGAAGCCCACGCGGCGATGACCGAGCTGATCAGCCAGGGCCGTGATGCCAGCCCACTGAGGTGAACCAGCGCTTGTACCACCGAAGCGGAAGACCAGATCCTGGCCCAGGCCCGAGGAGCTCCACACGGCCAAAACGCCGCCATCGACTGCGGCGTCATAGGCCACGTCGGGCACGCCACGGTAGCGACCGATGCCGGAGGTACCAAACTGGTAGAACGGCTTCGGGTAGATGGTGCTGAAGCCGCCGCCGCTGGCTCCTTCGTACTGCGGCTCATTCCAGGCTGTCTCACTCTGGTAAGCGCCTGTCTGGCCATCGGCGATCAATTTGGTTCCTCCAACGCTTGTCACTAGCGGATCGCTAGCTGGGGAACTCACGCTGAGGAAATAGGAATTGCCGTCGCAGGTCGGCTGCGCCGCACCCTGGTCGCCCGAGGAAGCAAAGAGCGTGATACCCTTCAGGGTTGCCTCCAGGAACAGTTCATGCTCCTGGCGCAGCAGCTTCGGATCAACGCAGCTCTCGCCCTCGCCGAAGCTCTGAGAGATGACATCTCCCAGGTTGTGACGGATCGCATAACGAGTCGCGCTGAGAATATCGGTATCCTGATTGGACTTGGCCAGCACCAGCACGATACGAGCATCGGGAGCAATCGCGTGGGCCCACTCCACGTCAAGCGTAATCTCGCCCGCCCAGCTTACCTGGTTCGCATCGTTTGGATCGAAGGGAGTCAATCCGTCCGGTGCGATGATAGTGAAAGGTGGATCGGGCAGCCCGAAGATGGAGTCAAAGGTCTGGAGATCGTGGGTAATGGTGGGGCTTTGGTAGGCGTCAATAATAACGATTGTGCGTCCTTTTCCTGTGATCCCTTTATTCAGGATTGGAGTGATCTCATACGCTTCGCGGATCTGCTTGGGGCCATAGCAGTTGGGCGGCGTAGTCGTCTGACAGCGGAAGGTCGTATCACTGCGCGCGACGCCGACATACTCGTACTGTGGACGGACCACAGCAAAGCCGTGGACGCCTTGCGCCTTCACTGTCGCTGCGCTCGCTCCCCCGCTCAGACCGAGACTGAGCACCAGCAGAGCGCTGACCGCTACTGTGGTGATGAGCAGACGCGAGAGCCGACGGACGAGAGCTAGATCGTTCATCAATGTCTGACCCCCTTTTCAAAACATAGTGCCTTAATACAATAGAGAAGACTCGTGCCTGGTGCGGATGGAGAGGAATAGGAATGGCACCCGCTTATAGTATACATGGTCTTCCAGCTTTTTTTGAAGAGGAACAGGTTGATAGAAGGTAAAGATCTAGATTAAGAAATCTGCTTTAGGTTCTCCCACCAGGAGGCAAAAAGGAAGGCACTTTATAGCAATCGCCTTCTTCCTTTGTTCCCTCTTCTGGGTCCTTGCCCTGTTGGGTACCCTCTCTTGCTTGTTAGCTATCGCGGCCATGCTGCTGCATTCCTGGAGGCCCGATCTATTGATCCCTACGGCCGGCCTGGTGGCTCGCCGTTTGGCGGTAGAAGGCGCGCCTGCCTCACGCTAGGATTGCCAGGCAGCATGGTGGCAGGTAGAGAGGCAAGCTGGAAGTGCTAGCAAGGGCAAGCTAGTTTGGAACCTTTGCAAGTCAGCTACGCACCCTGGGGATGCAGGCTCCCATGACCAGCCCACAGCTTGTCTTCACGACTTCTCTTGAAGATAGGTCCCGCTTCGGCTGATGATAGGGATAAAACTGATCTGAAGGAGGTCGGCGATGTTAGAGCCGCAGCGTGATGTTCCTCGCTCGCTGCTGCGTGCCGGCGTGATTGGCGTGCTGGCCTATGCTATCCCGATTCTGCTGATTCTGCTCGCGCTGCCGAAAGACCAGCTTTCGAATGTCGGTGGCTTCCTCGATGCCTATCAAGCAGTGGCCAGCGTCTCGCCCTCCCCATTGGCGACGGCCCTCGGCTGGCTGATCGCCCTGGCTCTGATTCTGACCCTGGCCAGCGCCGGCGACACCTGGCTGATGGGAGCCGACCGCACCTATGCCGGGACGGCACTCGATGGGGCCGCTCCCCTGATCTTGGGACGCTTCAGCGCTCGCTTCGGTAATGCTGCTGGCAAGTAACAGCATGGCCAGCGGTGAAGGCAAGAGATCACAGGGTTCGTCTGCTTCATAGTTGTTAGCCTCCTTGATTATCAATGAAATTGATCTCGGTCGGGATAAGATCGATGATCGGCACGACTAGACGACCGCCGTAGCCGATGACATAGTAGTAGCTGGCGCGGCACAGCATGGCAATCCGGCTTTCTAGCGCGCTGCTCTCGCCGACGCAATCGCGGCAGGCCTGGCGCCCTTTCTCTCGCTTCACTCTCACTGTAAAGTCTTTATCAGAACCAAAGGTCCGCTGTCACGATGGCTGCGTCACTTTCCCTCCAGACCGTTCGTATACTGAAAAAGAAGGAGGGAAAAGCACGGTAGCAATGGGTAGTTGGCAGCATCACCCTGCGCAGGAAGGAGAGATTGACTTGACCATGACCGGGTCACCAGAGAGGCCATTGCTTCAGGAGCCACGGCCTGATGAGGAGAGCGCTGGGATGGGGGAAGCAGACGCGGCTACGGCCAAAAGAGAGCAGGTGGTGAAGAGAGAGGAACAGACTCTTTCCCGTACCGCAGTCGATGCTGTTGAAAGAGAGGAGCGAAAGCCAGCCGCTGCCGAGGGGTCTGAGATAGCTCATGGGGAGCATGGAACTGGAGCAGAGGCCACTCTAGAGCGTCAAGCCGTTGCTGTGCGCCAGCAGGGGCGAGAGGCGCTGATCATACCTTCACTCGACACCAGAGCGGCTGAGCACGATGCAGACACGCTCCCGCTCGAGCGTCCGGCTCAGCACGGAGCTGGCCAACCGCCAGCATTCTACAGCACGCCGACTGTACCAGTTGCGCCCCAAGAGTCAAGGCATGTCACTCAGCCGCCGCGACGCTGGTTCCGAGATCGACTGCGGCCAGAAGCGTCCAGGCAAGCCCCTCGTCATGCTCCGGGTGAACCTAATTTCAAGAGGCTCTGGATAGGAACACTGATCGCTTCTTTGCTTTTGCTACTCTTGAGCGTCAGCCTTCTAATCTATCTGTTAACTGTGCTGGCGGCACGTGAGGGCCTCTCACCGGCCTTGCTCCTCTCAGCGACCGCTAGCGGCAAACTGGCGGGGACCCAGCATGGGCAAGCTGAAGCAACGACCGAGCTGGCGCTCTTTCCTCAGAGCCTCAGCCCGGCCAACTGTCTTCCTGATAACGGCTATCGTTGTACCGTGACGCTGCTGGCCAGTGGGCCGGCGGGCAGCGTGCACTGGCAAGCCTGGTCCCAGGGTGTGGCCGCCCGCATTAACCCTCCCAGCGGCAGCATTGAGCCGGGACAGCAGCAGCAGCTCATTATCTATCTCCCTGGAACCTGTCCGGCTTCGGGAAAAATCATGTTCTCCTGGAATAACCGGCAACTAAGCCTGCCCTGGCGCTGCTAAAGCCCTGTCACGAGCCGCCTGACTTCTGGCGGCCGGGCAATGGCCTCCCTGCTCCTGTTTACTTGCCAGCCTTGGGGGTCTGGCCACACCCCAGATCCACCCCTCAGCGGGGAAGATCGGGACGCGATTTCCGCAGCCGGAGCCATCCTTTCTCTTTGGGAAGCTCTTCCTGATTGCTCTGTCCTTGAGGCGTCAGTCCCATCTGCTCCATGAAACGGATGCCCGTTTCACTCCAGGTGACGCCTGCGGCCAGCTCGATGACCTGATCAGTGCGCACAGGCACGGGGCGGTAGCCCGGTGGCGGCTCCGTAACTTTCGGCCCGGGGCGCGATGTTGGCCACTGCGGATACTTAGGTGCGACAGTTGGGAGTTGTGGCGACTTGACCTTTTCCAGCTCCATCGCAGTTACCACCTTCTTTCTATTAAGGAAAGACCTCAGAAAAACCTGGCGGCTTCAGCAAGCTATGACGAATGGCGAGCGCTGCCTGAGCAGAAAAGCCCTGCTCCCTGCGCTTGATCCTCTTAATTTTGCGCTTGATCCTCTTAATTTAAGGAATGAGAAAGAGACCATCCAGCTAGATGATAACGCAAAGCAGGCGCCTCGTCCATAGATTGTCTTCTTCGCCGCACGCTCTTGGCCAATCAGCGCGAGCGCGCCCTTGCACAGACGAGGTAGCAAACAGCCACCTTGCCCGCGAGGAATCTTTCTGCTAAGCTGCCAGCCCAGGCCTTGCCGTTTCTCTCAGCCTCAGAAAGAAAGAGAGAATAGCACACTCACCTGTAAGCGTGCTTACCGCCATACCTGGGGAAACAGGATCAGCTGAAACAAGACAAGGGGAGAGCATAGGCATGATCAACCTGCAGGACCCCGCTCTCAAAGAGCAAGTACGGCGCAAGACCCCGGAAGGCCGCTATGTGGTTAGTGAAGCCGAGCTAGTGCTAGCCATCCGCGCTTGTAGTGCCCAGGGGGACAGCGAGCGTGTCCGGCTCCTCAGCGAGGTGCTGGCCGAGCGCTGTGCGCCGGAGTTTCAGAGGCGCACGCAGGGCTTACGTCATCGGCCTGAACTGCGTGAGGAAGCGATTGCCAACATGTTTGAGCATCTGCTGCGGGAGGCGCTCGATCCACAAGAGCTATTCATGACTCAGAACTTTCCCCATTATTTGCGCTGTCTGTGTGCCGATGAATTCACGCGTGTCCTGCGGCAGGAAGGACTGCACTACCGACGCGACAGCGAGGGGCGCCCCCTGGGGCAGCCTCAACACATTCCGCGCGCTCTGATAGGCTCGCTGCAGACAAGTCCTTCGGAGGAGGACGGGTCGCCCGGCGCCGATGTGGCTGATCCCCAGGATGCCTATGAGCTGCTGCACGCTGCTGAGGAGAGCGTGCGTATTCTGGCTTACCTTGCAGACCCGCTCGATCGCAAGATTGTGGTGCTGCGCGTCTTCGAGGGATTGAAATGGGATGATATCGCGCAGCTTTGTCAGAGGACTGAGCGCACGGTGCGCCTACGCTATGAGAAGGCCCGGGCCTACCTGCGGGCCTGCCTTGATCGCGAACGGGAGGAGCTGGCGGCTACGCAGCTACCGCAGGTACCTCAGCATCTCCAGCAAGGATCAGCGCAGTCTATGCCCACGGCTCACGGGCAGAATCAGCAAAGGTGAGGAGGCGTCAATCATGGCACGTATGGACCGCCGCACAATCCAGCAGCTCAAGATGGCCTGGCTGGCCGCCGAAGAGCGCGGCGATAAGCAGGCCCAAATCGCACTCTTGCGCGCTCATCCCGAGGCTCAGGAAGCCCTCATCGATTTCATCGTCGCCTATCGCGCGACGGCCCTCGAAGAGGAGGATGGCGCCCCCGCCTCGCCTGAAGAGATCCAACTCCTGCCTCTAACAGAGCGTGCTCGTCAGCGCGCCTTGGAGCGTGTCTTTGGAGGCAGGACCGACCATCAGAGCACGACCGAGGACATGCCGGCTTCGCTGGCTTCCGTCAAAACGCTGCGTGAGCTGCGCCTGCGGCGTCGCCTGAGCCTGACTGAGGCAGCACGTGGTCTGCACCTGGGCGTTGATGTCTGGAAAAAATTTGAGGACGGCCTGATCGACGTGCTCAGCCTAAGTGCTCGCCAACTGGAGAGGCTGGCAAACTTCTTCAATATCAGCCCACAACAGTTTAGTGAATTGCTTCACAACAGTCAGCCGCTCCTCGCTCTTAATCGCAGACAAACGGGTGAGGCGGCGCGTCAGCAACGGCAAGCAGCTCCGCCCAAGCAGAGTTTTGCTGAGGCCATTGCGCGCAGCGATATGAGCGAGCAGGAGAAGCGCCTCTGGTTAGAGGAGTAGCCTCGACCGCTTCCTCCCTAATGCTCATGTATGCTTCTGCTGCTCGCTCAGCACAGTTACTCTAGCGAGCAGAAATGTCGTCGCCGTGGCCCAACAGGCTGGCGTGACGAGCGAGAGAACCCCTTGGGGGCAGACGTACGGCATAACCAAGGTAGAAAAGCCCCCGAAAGCGACTCAGGTCCCAGACAAGGCCGCCACTGGCCAAACCGCGGGGGAGAAAGCCGCGTATCTCACTCGGCTGCAGACCATAGGCGGTCAGCAGAAAGGCTAGCTCACGAGGACGAATGAGAGCCTGCGGACGAAGCGAACCGCCCGCCTTGAGATCAAGCGGCAAGTGCTCCCCCACCGGACTGAGCAGCAGCCGCGAGAGCCAGGTACGATTGAGGAAGGAGAAGACCAGGAGTCCGCCCGGCGCCAGCACACGCGCTACTTCAGCGATGGCTGTCCGCCAATCCTTGACCTGCCCCTGAGCCTGCCACCAGACCGCCATCGAGAAAGAGCCAGTGGCAAAAGGCAGGGCCTCAATAGACCCCTGGACATAGGTAATGACCTGGCCCAGAGCGTGCCCTTGGGCCAGGCGCTGTGCCTGCCTCAGGGCCGCAGGAGACTCATCGAGACCGACAACAATGGCCCCACGCCGTGCCAGCTCTATAGACAACTGGCCTCGGCTACCATCCACCACAAGCAGCTCTTGCTGTCCCAAAGCCAGCTTGCCGTAGAGGCGTGTCGCGCAGCTCTCGATGTAGTCGCAGCCAGCGGCGATCGGTTGCGACTGCTCCCCAATTTGGCCCCGAAAAAGCGTTGCCTGCGAACGTTTGACGGTAAACACACCAGAATTCTCCCTAACGAGAACATAGGAGATGCTCATTGATTATATAGTAATAGGGATGGTCG
>NZ_JADGHT010000237.1 GCF_019683755.1 Thermogemmatispora sp.
CACCCCACCCTCCCCACCGTCTAGCGATCCTCACTCCTCACCTGCATGGCCAGATCGGGGGAGAAAGAGGACCATTCCTATGGTTGGCTCCCTGGCCTGTGCTATCATCTATGCCGAATAGAGAAATGCAGAAATAAAAAGGAGCCTCTTTGATGCCGCTGCGCGAGTGAGCAAACGAGCAACTAAGCCAGCGAGTGAGTGAGCAAGTGAGGAAACCATGCAACCCAGAGAGAACTTTCCCCAGAGTGGAGTCCATCTACGCACCATTGTAGTCAGTGCCCTCGTTCTTTTCGCCCTGGCTGGCATCATGAGCGGTTTCGCCTTTGGGGCTGTTGTCCATCGCAAATCTAGCGCGACACAGCCGACGCCTTCGCCGACCGTGCCAACCATTGCCCAGCACACCATTACCCCGACACCCACACCCTCGCCGGTGCCCATTCTCCTCGGCATTCCGCGTTTCGCAGCCGGACCAACTTTTAGCGAAGTAGCTGACGGGCAGACCAGCTACACGGTCACGGTTCAGGCCGTCGATAAGCAAGGGCAGCCCATTAACCGCAGCGGAGTGACCTGCAAGCTCTGGCTGGTACACCGCGTTCCTGATGGGGCCCTTCTGCAGCTCCCTGACATTGGCAAGCGAATGGATCTGGCCAGCATTCAGCAACCTATTCCAGGGCAGGTGAAAGACAAAGCCTATAATGAGGTTGCAGGATTACAATTCTCAGCCGGCACTCCCCAAACCCAGGCATGCGATGCCCAGGGGCGAGCCACCTGGAACTATACCATCTCTCCCAGCCTGGAGCCGGGCAAGTATGATCTCGTCCTGCTTACCGACTGGCAGGGCATCCACTACAACTGGAGCTGGGCCCACATTGTCGTCACCAAAGCTCAGGGGCAGGGACCAGGCGGCCACGACTGACCTGTGCTGGTCTGGCAGGGGACTGCAGCCACTCACTGAATACGCTTCTGTCCCTTCAAGAGCTGGGCCAATTCGCGCAGCACGCCCCGCATCAGCAGCACAAAGCGCGAACTGGCAGCGGCAGCCGTAGCTAGCACCTCGCCATGATCCACTGTCTGCCCTCCAGTCCCCGTGGCGCTATTCGTAATCAGACTCAGCCCAAGGACACGCAGCCCCATATGGCGCGCGACGATCACTTCAGGCACGGTAGACATGCCAACAGCATCGCCCCCAATCTGGCGCAGAAAGCGCAGCTCAGCCGGCGTTTCATACGATGGCCCGCTAACCATCACATAGACGCCCTCGTGAAGATGCATGCTAGGAATCTCACCCGCCACTTTCTGCACCAGAGCACGCAGCTCCTCATCATAGGCTGCTGTCAGAGCGGGAAAGCGCACCCCAAAGCGCTCATCGTTAGGGCCACGCAACGGATGCCAGCCTGCCAGTCCGGGCAGATTGATGTGATCCCGAATCAGCATGAAATCGCCAGGCTGATAGGCCGGATTCAAAGCCCCTGCCGCATTGGTTACCATAAGCACCTGGGCCCCCAGGCGCGCCATGACCCGCACGGGGAGCGTGACCTCCTGTGGGGTATAGCCCTCGTAGAGATGCAAGCGGCCCTGCATGGCCACCAGGGCCACCCCCTCTAGCTGTCCCAAGATCAAGCGACCCACATGGCCCGCCACCGTCGCTGAGGGCCAGTGTGGAAGCTGTGCATAGGGGATGGTCACTCCAGCCTCCACTGTCTCGGCCAACTCGCCGAGGCCCGACCCCAGAATTAGGGCTACCTGGGGCACCAGAGCAGAGAAGCGTCTGACTGCCTTAACGGCCTCTTCAACCTGATCATACAGCATCATAAAGCTAGCCTCGCTGCGCTCGAGAATCAGAGCAGGCAGACGAACCCCACGGCTTTGGCGGTCTCGTCCCCCTCGATACATGAACATGTTCCAATAATGCCTGTACACCTTGCAGCTCGCTGCAGCGCTTAATAGCCAGAATCATTAACGACTGACGCAACTGACAGGGCGTCAGCTCGACGATACCGGCACGTTGAGCATAGTTCCTCACTACGAGCCAGAAACCCTGACGTGTGAGTCGACGGCCATGATGGTTCACAAACAGCCCTGGCTCCTCAGGGTGATGGCGAACTAGATAAGGGCGTGAGCGCAACAGATACTGATCCAGCGCCATAATGGCCTGCGCCGTCAGGGGGCACTCGCGGAGCCGGCTTTCGCCACGCGGATAGATCAGCAAGCCCCGGAGGCGATCGAAGCAGCCCATGTCAAGGGCCACTAGCTCCGTGAGATGCATCCCCGTCGCATAGAGCACATGCACCATCGCCAGATCACGCATACCAGTGGGCGTGAAAGGAGGGATCTGCTCCAGTAGACGAGCGAGCTGCTCAGCCGAAAGCACAGGTAAGCTAGCGCCAAAAGCACGGGGGGCTTGGACCATCTCCAGCGGGTTCCTCTCCAACAGGCCCAGACTCTGGAGGTAGCGAAAAAAGGTTTTCAGCGCCGCCAGCTTACGACTAATGGTTGTTGGCTGATAGGCACGCACCTGGCGCATCTCCTCAAGGTAAGCCTGTACATCCTCGCTCTCCACCTCCGACCAGTGCCGGCGCTGGCGCCTTTGCTCCACAAACAAGGAGAACTGAGAAAGGTCATTGCGATAGGCCGCCACCGTATGGGGATTGATCCCGGGGCCCCGCTCAGCCAATGTGGCGAGATAGGTTTCCACAGCTTCTTGCAGCATTGCGACATATCCCCTGCCCAGAAATGAGAAAGCAGCGCATCTACCACCATCTTCCCGTCTCGTCCGTGTCTGAGGGAGGAGTGGGTGACTTGCCCTGGTGGTGGCATTATATGTCAGAGGTTGGAGAGAGGCAAGAGTGGCGACAGAAGAGTACCACTGCGCCAACATAAGCAGCGGGTGCTATAATAGGACTACCCGCCCGGAAGGAAGGCGCAGAGGCGAGACAGCGCCCTCTCGAGGGAGATATGGCAGGCCGTTGCGTGTTTACTGGCGCCAGGGTGCTCATGGTGGTCGCGAGCCGAGCCCCTGCAACCTTAGTCCGGCGAGCCTGCCATTAGGCGGACAGTCGTATAATCCTATTATCATCTATGACTACCTAGCGGGAGAGAGAGATGAGCAAGTTTTCGGATATGCTGAGCCAGGCGCGGCGTGGTCAGAGTGGCGGCGCCATTGGTTTTTTCGGCGGCAAGAGCCGACCGACGGTCAAGCCACGCGCCGCAGCTCTACTGATTGAGTTTGCCGCCGTAGATACTGGCCAGGCTGAAGCCGCCATCAAAGCCGGGGCTAACGGCCTGCTCTTCCACTGGTCCGGAGCCGCCTTAGAAAGCGCCAGCCTGGCTACCTTGAAACAGCTCAGCGAGACTATCCAGAGCCAGGATGAGAATGCCGCTCTCGGCCTGCGCCTGCTCGGTGATGGGGCCGGCATTGAGCGCAAGACGCTAGAGGATCTCAAAGAGCACGGAGTCCACTTCTTGATCATACCGCTCCAGGCACCAGTCCGTCTGTTGAACGTGCACCTGAAGGACTTCGACATAGCGGTAACGCTGCCCTGGCGCAGTAATGATCCCCTCTACCCTCTTGTGGTACGTAACCTGAGTGCCTTTGAAGGGGTCTCAGCTCTCCACCTGGATGGACGCGAGCTTCCGCTAGAGCGCCTGAGTATTGAAGAGACCCTCGCCTACCGTGCCTTGCGTGAGGCTTTGCGCCTGCCAGCTCTGCTGAGCTTGACAGCGCTGCAGAGCGAAGCAGCCGCCTATGGCCTGTTGGCGTTGGGTATCCAGGCGGTAATTGTGCCAGCAGCCGAGAGCGTCGCCGCAACGACGCAGCGTATCCAGGAGCAGCGCGAGTGGCTGGAGAAGGTTCATCGGCACGATGAGAAGGAGCTGCCTCCGCCGACTGTGCCTCAGCCGCCACTGTCAACCTCCTTTGAGGAAGAAGAACCCTAAAATCGCCCGCTCTCTGTCGCCCAGACTCGCGCATCCATCAGAGAGCGGGCGGCAATCAGAGAGTTATGCGCGAGCAGCGGTCAGGCCGTCGAGGCTAACTCAGTTCATCACCAGGTGATGAAAGGCCTCAGCACAGGCAAAGCCGTGCTCACTGCCAAGGGGACGGCCCCGTTGAAGCACCAGTTCGCGGATGGCCTGAGCATCGCGCCCGCGCATCTGACTGGCATGACAGAGGAGCGCCTCAACTTTCCTATCGATCACGGCACTGATGTCTACCCAGTGATTGGGCTGGTCAGTGGCGAAGAAGTAGATCTGACGTACGCGATGTGGTCCCCCCGTCTCGGCAAACTGCTCAGTGTAATACATGAGATTACGCGAGGCGGCCAGGGCGTCCAGCGTGCAGAGACCAAGCGCACGATGGTCAGGATGCACCTGGTAGCGCTGCCAGGGATCAAAGGTAAAGACGACGTCAGGCTTGAGTAGACGGACTATACGGGTAATTTCACGCCGCATCTGCAAGGACGGCTCTAGTTCGCCATCAACATAGTCGAGAAAGAGCACCTGGCCCACGCCAAGCACTTCTGCCGCCCGCCGCTGCTCGGCTTCGCGGATCACTGCCAGGCGTTCCGGCGTCATGGCAGGGTCATCGCTGCCGCGCTGTCCGCGGGTGGCGAGGAGATAGCTGACTGTACATCCCTGAGCGGTCAGACGGGCAATGGTTCCCCCACACAGAAACTCGGCGTCATCGGGATGGGCCATCACAACTAGAATATGCTGACCGCCCGGGGGAAGAAGCACATTGCTGTTCTCTGCCATTGTTCTCTCACTCTTCTCCTAAGCGTGGAATAGCGAAGTGCTTGCCGGTTTGCCAGTGCAACTGGCGCCGGGGAATGTTCCGCAGCAACTGCCTGGTGAGCTGCCAGACTCCCTCGGGATCAGTGTTGTTGCGCCAGTAGTAATAGCATGCTACTTCGTCAGGTTCAGCCTGCAATACAAGCTGGAAAAGCTGAGGTAGCTCCTGTTGGCCTTCCGCGTCCAGGTCAAAGTTCTGTAACCAGAGTAAACTACGTTTCTGACGCCGACGGGCCAGATCGACAATCTCCCGCTCGCTGTGATCAGTGCCGCTCACCTGGGCCTCAGCGCTCTGCTGAGGCTGGCGGGAACGTTGCCGCAAGTGCAGACCCAGCACATCCAGATCCGGCAAGAGCGCAAGGTCCTCAACCAGGCCAGCATCATACGAGGGAAGTACAATAGCCGTTCTGATATGTCTATCCAGGCCCTTAATGTAGGTGCAGAGGTCGCTCAAAAAGGTGACCCACGAGCGCCGACGGAAGCCCGCCAGGTCGGTTACGTCGGGACAGAGCGCTCGACAGACAGAGCAGAAACAGGTGATCTCGCCGTAATGTGGCTCATCCAGAAGAATGCCATTAATAGGATAGGTGTTTAAATAAAAGGCGATTTCCTGAAAGAACCAGCGGCGAAACGGCTCATGGTTGAAGCAGGTGAAGTCGTGATAGCGACCGTGATGGTCCAATACACGCGATTCGGGATGATGGAAGGTGTACCAGCTCGGTGCCGGGGAGGCCGCGGCGAAAAGATTGCCATGTTGACCTGGACTCAGATAGACGCGAAGGCCAACATCTTGTGCGAGGAGCAGACCCCGCTCCAGGTCGCGTGGCCAGTAGTGGCGCTCTTCATCCAGAATACTGTAAACAATGCTGCTGGCGCCTGCGGCGCGAATCTGCTCAAAGTCCCGTTTGACGAGGTCGGGATGAAAGAGTGAGTGGAAATACGCAACAGTAATGTCCATGACGCTCACCAGGCAAGCGGTCCAGGATGGTTAGTGCGGAGACCGATCGCTGCTCTTGTTGAGCAAGCGGCTTGGTTATGTTGGGAAATAGCTCGCTGGTAGTATACCACAGGTGGGGCAGAATAGCCTTCCCGTGAGCGCAAAAGGACTAACTTCCTTCTGCGGAGCTGCCTCCTTGACAACCGGCTGACAAATCGGCACAATCCAGTCGAACGACTATGGCAATGCAATGGCAATGGCTACAACCGGGGATTAGCTGCACCGTTCGCACCTATGCCAAGATCAATCTCACACTCGATGTCCTTGGTCGGCGCAGCGATGGCTACCATGCGCTAGCAACGGTCATGCAAACCGTTGATCTCTACGATACGCTCTCCTTTACGCTGCGCGACGATGAGCAGGTGCGGCTGGTTTGCACGCAGCCTGAGCTGAGCACAGAGACGAATCTAGCGCTCCGCGCCGCGATGGTGCTCAGGGAATACACGGGCCAACGGTATGGCGCCCTGATTGAGCTGCAGAAACGTATTCCGAGCGCTGCCGGTTTGGGCGGAGGCAGCAGCGATGCGGCGGCGGCTTTGTTAGCCCTGACTCGTCTTTGGCGCTTGAGCCTGACGTCGGAGGAGTTGCTGAGGCTGGCCGCCTCGCTTGGCTCGGATGTACCTTTTTTTCTCTATGGCGGGTTAGCTCTCTGCGAGGGTCGGGGCGAGTTGGTCACCCCTTTACCTTCTTGTTGGCCTGCCGAATGGCGCTGGCTAGTGTTGTTGAAACCAGCGATCAGCGTCTCGACGGCCAGTGTTTTCGGGGCTTTAACGGCCCGGGACTATAGCGACGGCTCGCACACGTGGGCGGTCTGTGCGGCCTTGCGCGAGGGACGTCTCCCTGACCTGGCTCACTTGTACAACGGCCTTGAGCGTGGGGTCGTGGAGCGCTATGCGGCAGTGGCCGCTGCGCGGGCTGCGCTGCTGGAAGCCGGCGCTGCTTTTGTGCGCCTCTCGGGCAGCGGCCCAACTCTCTTTACGGCGCTGGCTCATCTTGAGGAGGCTCAGCGCCTCTGGCTTCGCCTCCAGGAGCAGGGCTATGAGGTCTATTTGACGCAAGCGATCTATCCCTCGGTCGAGTCTTTGACCCTTCTATCCTTGCCAGCTCGCTAGGCTCCTTCATGGCCCATCAGCTTGGCTAGAGCACTCGACTGGCTCCTGCGCCTTTGCTATAATGACTCCAAATCCCAGCGCTCTGCCAGACCGCACGGAGTGGGTGGCGTATGCACGCTCTCTATGCAAAGAAACCACGAGTCGGGGGAGGACCGATGACAGCCGCCGGCTCGCTGGTGCCTTTTTTGGCTGCTTTGCCGGCTGCCGGTAGCCGGCGGGTAAGGACTGCACTGGCTGAGGCGCGATCTGTTGAGGATGAGGGAGAAACAGACGATGCCTTTGGCAGTCTTGCGTCAGCACGTGGTGAGCCTCCTCTGCTACGTGCTGCGTCTTCCTTTTGCCTGCTTCAATTTGGTCGAGCGCCGGCTACGGCGCCGCGCCTGGCGCGAGCCGCGTCGCATTGTTCTGATCAAGCCCTGCTGCCTGGGCGACTTGCTGATGAC
>NZ_JADGHT010000238.1 GCF_019683755.1 Thermogemmatispora sp.
CTGCTGCTGAGAGCAATCCACATAGATATCCGTGAGGCTATTAATCTCTTCCTCCAGTGGGTACAATGGTTTCATTAAACGGGAAACCGCCAGCACCAGCCAAAGAGGGAGAGCGCAAGCCCAATCTCTCTTTCTTCCTCTCACCTCGCTGGTCGGTTTCTTACCAAGGTGCGCTATTGTTGTTATATATAGATATATGTGTACGAGAGGACCATGAGCAAATGGGACAGTGCATCCTCGTCGATGGTTACAACGTGATCCGACGCAATCCTCAGTTTCGCGCCGCTTTGAGCCGGAGCCTAGAAAGCGCCCGCGAGCAGCTCATTACTCAACTTGTCCATCGCTATCGTCATACCCCCTACCACGTTACAGTCGTCTTTGATGGCACAGGCAAGTATGAGCAACACCTCTATGAGCGCCGCATCCATATCATTTACTCGCGGCATGGCGAAAAGGCTGACCAAGTCATTGCTCGCTTGGCCCGCGAGGCTCGCGCCTCCGGACATGAAGTCCAGCTTTTCAGCGACGATAGCGAAGTGCGTCAGTCAGTCACTCGGCAGGGTGGCCTGGCCACTTCCACACAAGGTCTGGCTGCAACCTTGAATGCCCCTCCACGCCAACTGGCCCAGCGCTTCGCTCATCAGATACGTATGCGCGCCCTTTATGGACTTGATCCCGCCTTCAAGCTAGAAGACTACGAGGACGCGCCCGCTCTTTCCAAACAGCATCTATCTCAGCATCGCCGGCGACGAGGCGCGCAGAAAAAAAGAAAACGCTACTGAAGCAGTCTCCTGTCTGCCTTGTCGGCCTCAATGGCGAGACAGCCCGGCTGCTTCAGTAGCACCAGGGTCCATTCTACCCCGGCCAAGCTTTCCCAGCACGGCAACCGCCACAATCCGGTTAGCTGACTGACTGGCTGCTCTGTCAGCTCACCTCTGCGGCAGACAAGCCAAGGTCAGACCGTACTTCTAGCAGGTCATGATACCACGGCTCGCTTGCTGGACTAACGCGACGTCTCAGGGACACGCTCACATGCCTCGTTTTTTGCAGCTTTTCCCACTAGAGTCGCTTCGCGCCGCACCGGTGGCGGCAGTTGCGGCTTGCGACCAAAACGGGTGCGCAGCACAAAGAGAAAGCCCTCCAGGATAATGGCTTTCGACATCTTTGATTGGCCTACACGCCGATCTTCAAAGACAATCGGCGTCTCAACGATGCGAAAACCCTGACGCCAGACCCGATAGACTAGCTCAACCTGGAAGGCATAGCCCCGCGAGCGAATCGAGTCGAGATCGATGCTTTCGAGAACCTCCCGCCGGTAACAGCGATAGCCGGCAGTACAGTCGTGTACCGGCAGAGCTAGCAGGGTACGGGCGAAAATATTGCCACCACCGCTGATCAAGCGCCGCAAGAAGGGCCAATTAGGCGTAGCCCCCCCCTTGATGTAGCGAGAGCCTATGACGAGATCGGCCTCTTCGATCAGGCGCAGAAAATCAGGCAAATAGCGCGGATCATGTGAAAAATCCGCGTCCATCTCGAAAGCGGCATCGTAACCCTGCTCCAGGGCATACTTGAAGCCAGCGATGTAGGCAGTGCCCAGGCCAAGTTTCCCTGGACGATGCATGACATGCACCCGCGCATCCTCTCTGGCCAGCTCCTCGGCTAGCTCTCCCGTGCCATCTGGCGAATGATCATCCACAATGAGCACGTCTGTCGTCGGCGCATAGCGAAAGATCTCCCTGAGAAGGGGGCGCAGGTTCTCTTTTTCGTTGTAGGTAGGAATGATGATCAGGGTTTTCATCATGGGTCGCTCACTCTCCGTTGCTTAGAGGTGCCGATGCTCGGGATAGTCTGTAGCTTCCATCGGCTTCAGACTGCTCTGTCCCCGAATCCACAATTGTTGAGAAATACATCTTTCCTTCCTCATAAGGCTCAGGCGCAAAAAGTTTTTTATATTGAGTAAGACGCAAGAAAAGAAATGCGATAACACCGAGCGCCAGGCCAAACCACAGTGTACAGAAACGAATCAAGAGTGTTGCGGCACCACCAATTACAGCGGAAGGGGAGACTAATAGGCGAATCAGCCCGAGCAAGCTACCATCGGCAGTACCTAGTCCTCCTGGTAGACCAGAGGCCGACCCCACCAGTGAAGAGACCGCCAAAATAAAGGTGGCCTTGAGCAAGAGGTCAGGCGAGGCTAGCACCCCCAGGCCGAGAAAGACAAAATAGAGCGCCAGGCACTCCCCTGACCAGGAGAGAAAGCCGATAGCGATCGCCAGCAGGAGAGGGCGCCAGCGCAACAACGTATAGGCACTCTCATAGAAAGCACGCAGGGGCTGCGCCAGACGCGAGAGCACAGGAAGCCGCTCGCCGGCAGCAAGTACCCTTAATGAAAGCGAGCGGTGCTGGATCAGCAAAATAACGGCTAAGCCCACCACAAGAAGGATGAGTAAGATTTCCCAGCCAAAGCGGTAGAAAACCAGCCCCGTAGCTGCCAACAAGAGCATCGCCAGCCCATCTGAGAGGCGCTCGGCCATAATGATCGGAGCCGTCCGGCTGATCGGTTCTCCCGTCGAACGCTTGAGGAGATATGATTTCAGTAGCTCCCCCACCTTCCCCGGCGTAATAGCCATCGACAAGCCCGAGAGGAAGATGAGAAAACTAGTCAGACGCGGCAGACGAATTTGCAAACGTTGGAGGTAATATTGCCACTTGAAAAAGCGGAAGCAATAATTAAAGAGCGTCAGTGAGAGAATCAAAGGCAGGAAGGACCAGCGGAAACTCGCAAGCGCCACCAGCATGCGTGGAAAGTCTGCATAGAGACCAATAGCCACGAGGACAACAAAGGCCAGCGCCAGCGAAAACGCTATGCCCGTGCGCACAGTCCGAAACCGGCTCGCAGTCATCATAGGCCGATGATCCTCCTCAAGCGATTACTAAGACGGGAGCACATAGAGCACCACAAAGATCACGGCAGCACAGAGAACAACCGTCGCCAGAGTGTGACGGTCACGCAACAGTACTTCCTCGGGGCTGCCCCCTTCCATGCGCATATAGACCAGGTACAAATAACGGAAAAGCCCATAAAGCACTAGAGGAATGGTCACCATGAGATGATGGTCCCCCGTCGGCCCCTGAAAGGTATAAAGACTGTAGGCCATGACCGTCGCTGCAGCGGTAATCGTGATCATCTGGTCCAACAGGGGAAGATTGTACTCCTTCAGGATCTGTCGATGAGTACTGGCCTCGCCTTGCAGTAACACCAGCTCGTGCCGCCGTTTGTTGAGAGCCAGAAAGAGCGAGAGCAAAATAGTGACAAGGTAGAGCCAGGGGGAAATCACCACCGAGATTACAACAGCTCCCGCCAAAATACGCAATAGGAAACCGCTGGCGATAATGAAAACGTCTAATAGAACGACGTGCTTAAGCCGCACACTGTAGAGAACCATCAGGACTACATAGGTCGCTAGTACAAGAGCAAAGAGCAGATCGCCCCCACCCAAGGAGCTGTAAGGCAGATGCTGACCACCCAGCGGAATAGCGAAAATAGCCAGGGTGAGCAGCGCCGCCCCGCCCAGGAGACAGCCCATTGCCACCACAGCCCATGAGATCGGCAAACGGCCCGAGGCCAGAGGTCGATTACGTTTGCGGGGATGACGCCGGTCGTTCTCCAGATCAAGCAGATCGTTCAACAAATAGATAAAACTAGAAACAAGGCAGAATGCTATAAAAGCTAGTAAAGTGTGGATCAGCGGGGCAACTTCCAAGAGACGTTTGGCAAAGAGAATGCCAACAAAGACAGCCAGATTCTTGGTCCATTGGCGCGGACGCAGGGCCTGGAACATTGCCCCAAGGCGGGCTTTGAAGGTCATGGTCCCTCCCATCGCCGCTACCTTCCTCCCCACTTCGCCGCTGACCAAAGTCATGCTTTGCTCGACCGGCTGCGATTGCTCCTTTTGATCGGTCAACGCTTCGTTCAATGGTCAAACGCTCCCTTCACTGCCTTCAAACTGCTCAATCCTGCAGGGCGGACTACCCTGACCTTTGTGTGAAGACGAGTAGTGGGGAAGGGGAGTAACAGACTCGGCAGGAAGTCAGGCGCTTGCTCTGTCCCTGTTCTAGCTTCAGCCCATTTCCCCCGTGCCGTGGCTCCTTCGCTAGCAGCCGGCGTTGAGAAGAGACAAGTCCCCCGCTTGCCCAGGCCACAGAGAGACTCTCAGGCATGGGAAGGAGGGAGAAGAAAGGCCTGCAGATCAGCCAGGTCAGGCTACCCGGTTCAGCTCACTTGCTCTCCGCCTCCCTCACTAGTAAATGCGCTCTTTCAACTCAGCTGGTCGCCGGAGCGTGATCCGATGACGATCGGTCGTAATATATCCTTTGGCGGAAAAATAGCCAAGCACTTTGTTGACGCTCTCACGCGAGGCTCCAACCATCGAGGCCAGATTCTGCTGGGTGAGCCGGATATCAATGCGTACGCCGTCCTCCGTCGGCACTCCATGCAGCTCGGCCAGCTCTAGTAGTTTCTTGGCCACCCGTCCAGGAACGTCAAGAGAGATGAGGTCTTCGATCATCTTGTC
Source organism: Thermogemmatispora sp. (assembly GCF_019683755.1). GTDB lineage: Bacteria > Chloroflexota > Ktedonobacteria > Ktedonobacterales > Ktedonobacteraceae > Thermogemmatispora. Next base: position 4,575 of record NZ_JADGHT010000238.1, read on the forward strand.
AGTATTACGTAGACGTCGCGAGAGCGATTCCAGCATATGGATGGCTATGCGCGGATTCTTGAGCAGGGCACGGTGAAAGTCGTCACGTTGCAAGGCATAACACTCGACGCGCTCTAGGGCTACGGCATCCGCTGAGCGCGGTAAGCCATCCAGAAGAGCAAATTCTCCGAAATATTCTCCTTTGCCAAAGATAACGAGTGAGATCTCTTGTCCCTCCGAACTATTAATAGAAATCTTGACTTTGCCCTCCTTGATGATGTAGAGTACCTGCCCTGGATCATCGCGGTGGAAGATCACTTCCCCGGAACGAAAGGTTCGCTTTTTGGCAACTGCCATTAACTCGCGAAGATCATCATCAGGGAGCTCTGCAAAACTCGATACTTGCTTCAAATACAGCATTTCATCTGTCGACATAAGGTGGTCCTCTCCTGGCCATAGGCAGCGGGATCAACGACGGCCTTTCTCAAATGAGCAAGCAAGTAGCGATACATGATTACAAGCGAGCCAGCAAGCCAGAGGCTCCATCAGGCAGTCAGTGCCGGCTTTGGCTCTTCCTCGTCAGGACTCGTTTGCTCACCAGGCTACCGATGCGAACCTGGCTGTGCGCTCCGCGGCCATGATAGCATACTGCTCTGAGCTGCGCAATGTCGCTACGCGGCTCCTTCCCTTCATGGGACTCAGTCGCTCGCTGCACTGCTCTGATTGCGCCCGCAAGCTATATTGGGACATTCCTTGCCTCATCGCTCGCTCGTTGGCTACTGGTCCTTGCCGGGGCCGGAGCATAGCCAGAGCCAGTATCCCTGTGCTATAATACTTAGTGCACAAGTCGGAATTAAGTGCGAGAGCCACTTTGCGCAACCGACATAGACAAGAGAGAAAGACCACGCCGGCCTGTTCGGTCTGACCTGACAGGGCAGGTCGACGAGAGGATGGGGTATCAGCTGATATGGCGGAGCTTATTACTGCCGATATGGTGATTCATGATGTGGTAACCAAGCACCCGGAGACCGTGAAGGTCTTCCACGGGTACGGGTTGCCTTGCACGGCGTGCGCGGTCGGTTCCCGCGAGAGTATCGCTGGTGGCGCGCGTACCCATCGTCTGCCTCCCGAGAAGCTGGACTTATTGCTCAAGGACCTCAATGCCGCCATCAAGGGGGAACCGATCTCTGTCGCTCCCAAAAAGGCGCCAGTTGGTCGCGGTATCCCGCTCACGATGGCTTCCGGGAGCGGGCGCAAGATCAAGCATGTGATCGCAGTGATGAGCGGCAAAGGGGGCGTCGGCAAATCGCTGGTCACCGGGCTGCTGGCGGTCTCTCTGCGACGCCAGGGCCAGCGGGTTGGCGTGCTCGACGCCGATATTACCGGGCCGAGTATGGCGCGCATGTTTGGCCTCAACGCCAAGCCGACGATGCTGCCAGATAACCGCATCCGACCAGTGGAGAGCCGTGGTGGCATCAAGGTGATCTCAATGAATATGTTCCTGGGAGAGGAGAGTGATCCGGTCATCTGGCGCGGGCCAATGGTGGCCAAAGCCATTCAGCAATTCTACAGTGATGTCGATTGGGATCTTCTCGATTTCTTGCTGGTAGATCTGCCACCAGGCACCTCCGACGCGCCTCTGACGGTAATGCAAGCCGTGGTTCCCGATGGCGTCATCATTGTCTCTTCGCCCCAGCTCCTGGCGACGATGGTGGTTAAGAAGTGCATTAATATGGTGCGTCATCTGAAGGGGACCATCATCGGTGTGGTTGAAAATATGGCCTACTTCGAGACGCCGTCGGGTGAACGCTACGAGATCTTTGGCCCTAGCCAGGGCGCTGAGCTGGTTGCTATCACTGGGGCTCCGCTGCTCGCGCAATTGCCGATCGATCCCCAGGTTGCCGCCCTCTGCGACGCTGGTCGTATCGAAGAGTATGAATCGCCAGCCTACCAGCTACTGGCTGAAAACTTCCTGAATACGCTGAAGATTAAGCGCTAAGGATCACCTGCCGAGGCTCCCCGCTTGCACTGGTCTGATCGCCTGTACCTAACCAGCAGGTGAGCTATCCCCCTCTGCTCGTTTTCCATCGTGGCTCCTCCGCTATGCTAGTAGCGAGAAGAGCAGAGGGGGAAAAGAGCAGTAGCGCAGGAGCAGGGGCACAGCGGACTCCGGTGAGAAAAGCCTAGTTCACGCGAAACGCTTACGCTGTGCCCCTGTTTGGTTGCCTGGACACTTGGGCCCGCCAGGCCCTGCCCTGGCACACAGCAGTATCTAGACGCCTGACTGCTGCGGCGAGATAGGCCCACCGGCCTACCCACCCTAGACTAAATCCGGCGCGGGAAGGAGCCTAGCACCTTGCAAAAGGTCGTATATTGCGCTAGATCAGCCAGGGCACTCCGCACCGGAGGATCATCACGGTGGCCCTCAAAATCAAGATAGAAGACATATTCCCAGATGCGCTGGCGCGAGGGACGCGACTCCAGCTTGAGCAGGTTGATGCCTCGCTCGGCAAGCACCCCCAGGCAACGATAGAGTGCCCCAGGCTGATGGGGCGTCGCCATGACGATCATGGTCTTGGCTGGTCCCTCTCGACGGGGCGCCGGATCACGCCCCAAGGCGATAAAGCGCGTGTGGTTATCCTTGATGGTCTGAATGCCCTCGGCCAGAATCTGCAGGCCATACAGCTCCGCAGCCGCTGCCCCAGCAACGGCTGCTACTCCGCGCAAATTCTGCTCTCGGA
>NZ_JADGHT010000239.1 GCF_019683755.1 Thermogemmatispora sp.
CGCTCCTGTTGCATTGCCTATTATACTGCAGTTGCTATCATGGCGCAAACCCGGCGCTCATCCTCTTCCGGGAGTTACCTGCTCCCTTGTTCCAGGGGAATGGCTCTCCCTCCATTCTTAACTGTAACCTGCCAGCGTAATAGGTGATAGCTCTCTAAGATGCGCAGTAACTAAGAGCGGTACTGATCTGGGCCTCGGCCTGTGCGCAGGCAGGGCGAGGAGGGCCAATGTGAGTATTGCACGCCAGAGCAAACAGGAGCGAAATCTTGCAACAGGACAGGATGCCGTGGATGTGCAAGCACTTCAACGCTTCTATGAGGATAATCTCCATGTCATCTATCGCTATATCTATAGTAAGGTTGGCAATCGTGAAGAAGCCGAAGATTTGACCTCGCAAATCTTTATGAAGGCTGTGCGTATGCTGAGCCGCGAGCGCGCTGCCGACAACGCTAGCTGGCAGCGCTGGCTCTTCCAGGTCGCCAGGACGACGCTGGCCGACTATTGGCGCAGCCATTATCGCTTGCCTCTTGATTCTTTAGAGGAGCTGCTTGATGCCGGCTGGCAGGGGCCAAGTGAAGAGATCTCGCTCTCCTGTCCCGACGACCGACCTGCCGAGCGCGTCCAGCGTATCCTGCAGGCCCTTCCCGCTCATTACCGAGAAGTACTAATCTGCCGATTTCTCTTGAATCTCTCGATCAAAGAGACAGCCCTCCGTATGGGGCTGAGCGAGGCCAATGTGAAGGTTCTTCAATTCCGCGCGCTCAAGCGCGCCGCAGAATTAGAGAGCGTCGTGACAGGCTGATACGTCGAGTATGGAGGCACCCGCAGAAGGTAACGGACCGGAAGGGAGGCGAGGTTTTATGCCCGAGGGAGACCAAGAACGCTTTGAGGACTATCTAGAGCTAGAGCGCTATCTGGCAGCGTTGCAGGAGGACCGCAGGCCATCGTTGTCCGCGAAGCTCACGCCGGCTCAGGCGCGGCTCTATCGTTTGGCAGCGCTCTTGCGTGCATCAGCTCCCGGCGCTGCGGAACCCCGCCCGGAGTTTGTCGCCGAGTTGCGTGCGCTCCTGGAGCATGAACTGGCCAGACAAGCGGAAGCTGGTCAGCCTCCAGAGGAGCTATCTGAAGAGAGCGAGACGCTGCCCTCTTCTAGGCCGGAGCTGGCTCCGTCCGCTCTGGCTTCTTCTCTCGCCTCACCTTCTCCATCTGAAGAGAGGCGCCCTCGTGTCTCACGTCGCCGTTTGTTGGCCAGCAGCGCCGTTGCTGCCGCTTCTCTCGTGGCCGGCGCTGGCCTTGATCGCGCACTCCAAGAGGTCGGCAGCGGCGTTCATGAGACAGCTCATCCGGCAGCTTCACCATCTGGAAGTACACGTACAAACGTTCCTTCCTCTTATCCGGCGCTGATCGGAGCCGACGTTCCTTCTCGCTGGCACTTCGTAGCTGAGCTGTCGGCTCTGGGTAATCGCCCTGTGCGCTTCGTCACAGAGACGATCGCCGGCTACGTGATCCGCCAGAAGCGCGGCGCGAGCAGCGACTATGGCTCAGAGAGTTGGTCGGAACCGGGGACCGAGGCGGCAGCTTCGGATCAGGAAATTATCGCCTTTTCTGCAGCTTGTACTCATATGGGCTGCCTGGTCGAGTGGCAGGAAAGCGACGGCAAGTTCCATTGTCCCTGTCATGGCGGCGTCTTTACCGCTAGCGGGGCGGCAGATTCAAGCGCCGGGCACTTGCGCTATCTCGCCCCCCTGCCTCGACTTGACACCCGCGTCGAGGATGGTAAGATCTATGTCAGAATTCCAGCAACCAGGGCATCTTCTTAAAGGTAGAAGCATGAGACGCAATCTGCTCGTTATATTGTCCGGCCTGCTCTTTCTTGCGCTCCTGACCTGGTTGGGGGGACTGGTGGCGAATATTCCTTCGGTTTCACCGGCGTCGGGACAGCAGCAGGCGCGCGCCGGCCCTTATCAGGTCTCGTTCCAGTTAAGCCCCGACCCACCTCTCAGTACTCAGCCAGCAACCATTGTCTTACGTATCGCTGAGGTCAGCAGCGGTAGACTCGTCAAGGATGCTCGCGTTCAGGTAGAGGGGACAATGCCAGAGATGCATATGGGCCTGCCTCCGGTCTCCGCCAGCTTTGGTAGCGATGGCCTCTATCGCGCTCGCCTCCAACTGGCTATGAGCGGCCTCTGGCAGGTGCGTGTCACCATCGAGCGTAGCGCTCAGCCAACTGTGAGCCTCCTTTTTCAGTTCGCTGCCCGCTGAGATGCCTACTCTCTCCACTTGCTATCTGCCCATCGGCTTTGCGTTCTCTCTTTCCCATCTTCTTGCCCCTGGAATGTCAACAGCGTAGAATAGGAAGGCATCTCTGCGATGCTTCTCTCTATCACTTAAATGTTTAGAAGTGTCTATCGCTATGTGAAGATGTTCTATCTTGCAACGGAGAGGCCCTCTATGTCTATCCCTTTTCGAAGATGCTGCTATCCCGTTCCTCTTTTACTGATGCTGCTGCTTCTGCTCAGCGGATGCAACAGTGGTCAGTCTCAGCAGCCGCTGCAAGCCGGGTCTAGCAGAGCCAATGCTCAGCGTTTGTTGCAGCAAAGCGAGCAGCAGTTGATAACAGCGCGGACCCTGCATGCGGTGGTGAATATCCAGATTGACGGCGAAACTTATCAGGGAGCTGTGACAAGCGAGATCTGGAGAGCCGCCCCAGCTAAGAGCCGCAGTCAGATCTTGCGTTCGACGCTGAGTGAGTTTCCCGCTGGCGAGCTGACTATCAGCAATGGAGAGAAGCTCTGGATCTATAATCCTGCCCGGCATATTGTCTACACGGGGAGTATTGCCAGCCAGAGCAACCAGGGCGGTTCTGCCCTCTTCGGGAGCAGCTCCAGCCCGGCCAATCAGTTGACGCTCAACCTGATCGATCCTATCTTTAGCCAGAGCCGCGCCAGCCTGACCTCCCAATCGATCACGATCGACGGGCATAGCGCTACGGTTGTGCATGTCAGCTCTCAGCAGTCTGCTACCTCCGGTCCAGACTATAGTGGCGATGTCTATCTCGATCGCAGCAGCAACCTACCTCTGAAGCTGGTGCTTAATTTACAGGGCTTCGCAGAGGTGACCCTGCAGCTACCAACCTTGGAGCTGAATCGCCCCCTGGCCGACAGTCTCTTCAATTTCACGCCACCCGCCAACGTACAAGTGGCCCCGTTACTGCAGGCTAGCGCCACGCCTACGAGCGGTACGCTGACCCTTGGTCAGGCAGAGCAGCTAGCTGGCTATCATCTGCTGAGTATTCCTTCCTCGCAAAGCGCCTACCAGCTTGAAGGCGTTGATATCCTTACGACCAGCAGCGGACAGATCTTTGTGCTCCACTATTTGAAAGGCGACCAGAGTTTCTCGATCCTTGAAGGCAAAGCTCTGGCCAATGAGCCTCTGCCCAGCGGGACGACGCTGACCTTGCGCGGCACCACGGCCATCTATTCAGCAAGCAGCGATAACCCCACTCTGGCCTGGAAAGAGCATGGTCTGGGTATCCGTATTAGCGGCGATCTCGATGAGCAGGAGGCGCTAGCGATTGCCAACCTGCTTACTTGAGCAATACTGAGCGCAGAGATGGCGCAGTCTCGCCTTGACTCAGCTTTTAACGGCAACGAGAAGGTCGCGCTTTTTGATGACACGATCCACCGTATGTGCAAATTGTGTGTACGGTGGATCGTTGCGTATCTGCAGCCCACTATAGCGCTCGACAATAGCGCACATGGCGGCACGTGTGAGGCGCGTGGCATTCCAGGCCAGGGCCAGTGTGCCCCCAGGTAGGAGCAGGTCACCCCAGGCCGGGAGGGCCTTTCGCAGAAGTTCTTCGATCTCGCCTCCATGCTGAATACCATAAGGAAGATCGCCGACAACGGCATGAACACGCGTTCCTCCGGGAAGCTCACGCAGATGAAGTGGAGCCTCGCGGCTGTCTCCATGAATCAGAGCCAGCAGGCGGGCCTCTCCGTTCTTCCCCCCAGGTCTGATCTCAAACTGGTAGCGTTTGCCGCTGCGGCGACGCTCGCAGACTTCCTTGAAGGTGATCCCCTCGCTGCTGAGGTACTGGCGTAAGAAGACCGCTGTTGTTTCGACATCCTGGCGCTTCTGCTCGATACCGATGGCGTCATAGCCGGCAGCCAATGCCACAAAGAGGGTTGTTCCTCCACCAGCCAGGGGATCAAGGATGCGCAGGCGTTCGCGGCTGGTCGCATAGGCGCTGGAGAAAATAGCCACGTTCAGAAGCACACGCGTAAAGATTTCGTTGGTCTTGCCCTTGTAGCGGCGTACCTCGGCAATCTCCGGCGAGATGAACGGCTGCCAGGGCAGCGCCAGCGGACGAAGAAAAGGCCCCTCGACGCCGCCAACCTCGGCAAAGTATTCGTAGACTTCGCTGATGGTCCCTAGATGAGCTAGAAGGCGTAAGCCCTCCTCGCGCTCGATCTGCCCTTCCTCAATGCTTACCAGCAGGTAGCTCTGCCCCCCCAGGACAGCGCGCTGTAGCTCGCTGATGGCCGGGCCAAGTGGGCTGACGCGCAGCTCTGGCTCGGCCAGGGTCTCGACCATGTTGGTGTACTGGTTGCTGCGCTGGGGCTTGATCTTGAGTGCCAGTTTCATAGGGTGGAGTATAGCAGGTTATGCGACTTTTGTCTTGCACATTGAGCTCTGGTTAGGATTCTCAAGGCACATGCTAGCCCGCTCGCTGCAGAGGCTGGCAGAGTGGAAGACAGCCCCTTGGCTGTTCAGACTGCGTTGCTTCCGCCAGCAACGTGACAGAGAGAGCGCTGCCATGTAGAATAAAGAACAGAAAGCAGGGAGAGGAGAACCATGCATATTGTTGATGTCGCCCGCATGCGCGAACTGGAGATGCGGGCTGATAAAGAATACGGGCTGAATACCGCGATCCTGATGGAGAACGCCGGTCGCAGCGCTGCCAAGCTGCTTGTCCAGTATATCCGTGAGCGGCAGCGGCGCCCGCTGAATGAGTGCGAGCTGCTCTTTCTGATTGGCCCCGGCAACAATGGCGGTGATGGTCAGGTCATGGCTCGCCATCTGGCAGCAGAGGGAGCACGCATCAATCTTTACCGCTGGAAGGAGCGTCAGCTCATCTGCGAGGGCCATGAGGTTCCTGCAGAGCGGATCGATGAGGAGCTAAACGCTGTGCTACAGCGCGCCAGCTATGTCATCGACGCGCTCTTGGGTACCGGGCGCTCGCGACCTCTGCCCGACGATATGCGCGCTCTGCTGGCTCGCGTCGAGCAGGAGCGGGCCCGCCGTCCTGGTGAGCTGCTCGTAGTGGCTATCGACCTGCCAACGGGCGTCAACGCCGATACCGGAGAAGTTGACTCCGGCAGCATTCGCGCCGACCTTACCATTACGCTAGCCTGTCCTAAACAGGGCTTCTTTTTCTTCCCCGCTCGCGCCTATCTCGGCGAGCTGTTGGTTGGGAGCATTGGCCTGCCCGAGGCCCTTGAGCACGATCTCAGCGATGAGATGTTAGATGCCGCCCTGGCGCGCCGTCTGCTGCCGCCGCGTCCCCTGGAAAGCAATAAAGGGACCTTTGGACGGGTGATGCTCTTCTGCGGCTCTCCACCATACCCCGGCTCAGCCTATCTGGCTGGCAGTGCAGTGCTGCGCAGCGGAGCAGGCCTGGTCACCCTGGCTGTCACGCCTGATCTGCTGCCTATCTATGCCTCTTCGCTGCATGAGGCCACCTATGTTCTCTTGCCTTCTGGAGAGCCGAGCGAGCAACTTGCCCAGGAGCAAGCGCGGACGCTCCTAGAGCACCTGAGCGGTTACCGCGCGCTGCTGATTGGCCCGGGCCTTGGTCGTACGCCGGCTATGCGCACTGCTGTTCTGGCCCTGCTTGATGGTCTGCGCGCCCTACCCGAAGGTGAGCGCCCGGCCCTGGTGATCGACGCCGATGGTCTCAACAACCTGGCTGGAGTTGAGCAGTGGTGGCAACAGCTTCCGCCAGGGACAGTCATCACGCCCCACCCCGGAGAGATGAGCCGCTTGCTCGGAGGCACAAAGGTTTCGGGAGGCGGCATTGATCGCCTACAGGTGGCGCGCCATTGTGCACGCGACTGGAACCTCATCCTTGTCCTTAAAGGCGCTTGCACGCTGATCAGCGAGCCTGGGGGGCGGTTGCGTATCAATTGGGAAAGCAATCCGGCTCTCGCCAGCGCAGGCACAGGTGATGTGCTGGCCGGCATGATCGCCGGCTATCTGGCCCAAGGCCTCGCCCCTTTTGATGCCGCCAGCCTGGCAGTCTACTTACACGTGGCCGCCTCGAAGTTGGTCAGCCAGCGCTGCGGCGACGCTGGCCTGCTGGCCTCAGATCTCCTGCCACAGATCCCCGCAGCTCGCCTTGCATTGCTCCAGCCCACCTGAGCCGGCATTGCAACCCTCGAGCACCCCACCGCGGTCCCAAGATCCCAATCCGCCGGCACAGGATCTGACGCGACGGCGGGCAGCGGGAGAGTAAGCGAGCATCGCGAGAGCTGCTGTCTAGGGCAGCCCTTTCGCGCTGGCCCGTAGGCCTTCAGCTCTGTTCATCTTCAGGTCTCGCTCTCACCCCGCTGCGCCGCTTCATAGGCTTCTTTGAGCAGAGGGACCGTCTCGTAATGCTCCAGCTCTGCTGGAGGAATCCAACGCATGGTTATCGCCTCCCAGTCAGTCTGAATGGCTTCGGGGGCCAAGACTTCGAAGAGAAACGGGTGGATAAGCCAGTGCCGACCCAGCTCTTGATCACGATACTCAACTACCGCCCCCCGCTTGAGGAGGCGCACCTGCTCCGGTCCAAGCCCGGTCTCTTCACGGATCTCCGTGTAGGCTTGCTGCTCAGGGCTAACCCCCGGCTCAATAAAGCCGCTGATGCCGGCCCAACGCCCTTGATAGCTCCCAACTCGCTGGCTACGCTGGACAATCAGCAGCAGCGGCCCCCCAGGCCGATCGAAGCGCAGAAGGAAACTAGTGACGACCGGCGTCGGGCGGAGGGGAGCAGCGGACTCGGCTGGTTGGTGTGTCATGATGCGACTCCCGTAGAGATTGATTGCAGGAAACTAGAAAAGGCAGCGAACCTGCTAGAGAAACAATCGATCTTCTCAATTGAGCGTTCTTGACAGCTCCTCGACGCTCTTATATAGTATGCTCGGCGTACTATACGCCTTCTATATAGTATACTTAGCATATACCGTCT
>NZ_JADGHT010000240.1 GCF_019683755.1 Thermogemmatispora sp.
GCCTCCACAATTGTCATACAATTTAACGGTATGATAATATAGGGATGTGGCTTCTGTCAAGCCAGGCGCGAATGACTTCTGCTTCCTAAGAGAGTTTTACTGTTGATCACCTCTGGAGGAGCCAGCGGGTACTGCTATGAAAATCGTCGATGTGAAGACTCATGTAATGGGCACGGCCTGGCGCAACCTGACCTTTGTGCGTGTGATTACCGATGAAGGGCTGGAAGGAGTCGGTGAGGTGCGTATGCTTAATCATACTGATGCCCTCTTGGGCTATCTAGCTGAGGCTGTGCCCAACCATGTGCTCGGCCATGACCCGCGCCACATTGAGGATCTAGTGCAGCGCATGTATCGCAATGACTATGCGCGGGCGGGCGAGATTGCCATGTCGGCCATTGCCACCATTGAGATCGCTTGCTGGGATATTGTAGGCAAGGCACTAGGGCGTCCAATTTATGAGTTGCTGGGCGGGCCGGTCCGCACGCGCATCAAGGCCTATGCGAATGGTTGGTACACGGTCGAGCGCACGCCAGAGGAGTTCCATCGGGCAGCGCGCCGCGTGATTGAGCGCGGTTATCGCGCCCTCAAGCTTGACCCCTTTGGCTCAGGCTTCTATGAGCTGGAGCCGTCCGAGAAACGCAAGGCGGTGGCTTTGGTGGAGGCAGTGCGCGATGCAGTCGGCCCGGATGTAGAGCTGCTGATCGAGATGCATGGGCGCTTTAATCCAGCGACAGCCGTAGAGATGGCGCGCGAGTTAGCCCCTTTCAAGCCATCATGGATTGAGGAGCCGGTCCCCCCTGAAAATCTGGCCGCGCTCAAGAAGGTGGCTGAGCAGGTGACGATCCCGGTCGCGACTGGTGAGCGCCTGCATACACGCTACGATTTTCGCCCACTGTTTGAGTTGCAGGCTGCCGATATTATCCAGCCCGATATTACGCACTGCGGCGGGCTGCTGGAGGTTCGTAAGCTTGCTGCCTGGGCGGAATGCTACTATCTACTGGTCGCTCCTCACAATGTCGGTGGTCCGGTCTCAACGGCGGCAGCTCTCCATCTGGCCGCTGTGACGCCTAACTTTAAGATTCAGGAGCATTTTAACGATCTCAATGAGGAGTGGGTCAAGCTGGCAGCACCAGGCAACCCCGAGGTGGTCGACGGCTATTTCTCGCTTCCACAGGGGCCGGGCCTGGGAGTCACTCTCGATCAGGCTTTTGTCGCCGCTCACCCACGCCAACGTATTTTCTTCAATCTCTTTGCGGAAAACTGGCACCTGCGCCAGGCGGTGCAGCCACCGCTCCAGGGACAGAGGCCAGCGACCTCTGCGACTGAGCAGCCACCTGCTTCCTCTGCGTAGCGACGGTGGCAGCTCTCAGGGGTCCAAGCCGAGAACGACACGGATGCAGGTCGTGCTTAGAATGGCTGGAGCAGGACGGTCATGATGAGCGCCGCGCCGGCTCCGGCCAAGGTCCACAGCAGCGACCAAAGCTCACTTGGGCGCTGGGCTGCGGGCAGTAGATGACTGGCTCCTAGATAAAGGAGAAAGCCGCTGAAGAAGCCCAGATAGCGCGGCAGAAGGGCCGTTGGCAGGCTGACCCAGATGGTCGCTAGCGCCCCCAGCAAGGGGGTACAGGCGAAGAAGAGCAGCCAGATAAGTGCCTGCCGACGGCTGCTGCGGTTGGTCAGCAGGATCACGACGGCGTTGAGGCCTTCGACGAGGTTGTGAAGGATAATGGCCCCGGCTAGTAGCAGTCCAGTAGCCGGGTTGACGCTGAAGCCGAGACTGATGGTCGCTCCCTCTAGCAGGCGGTGCAGGGAGAAGAGCAGGACGGAGACTACTCCCAGCACAGGCCGGGCTATCCCGCTTGTCTCCTCCTGACGCTGGCTCTCCTGGCCCTCCTGCCAGTGCAGAGCCAGCCTTTCGAGGAGGTGAAAGGTGAAGAAACCACAAGCCAAAGCGACAAAAGCGGTAAAACGCTCACGCGGCAGGAGGGCCAGCACGCTAAAGAGGCGCGGCAGCCACTGAAAGGTCGCCAGGCCCACGAGTGTGCCAGCCGCAAAGGCCATGACCCGCTGGAGTTGTTCGCGTTGCCTCAAGGCAACGATGCCACCCATGCACGTAGAGCAGAAGGCGATGATCGAGAGCAACAGTGTCCCCATGCGGCTTTTCCTCCTCAACTATAGGAAAGCCAATGCCGTGAAAGGCCCCTTCGACCAGCAAGGCGCTGCCGCGCCCTGTTAGCCGGCTCTTTCCGCCGACCCTTTCTCTAAAGAGATACCATATTTCTTCTTTTCAAAGCAATGCATTTCTGATGCTGTTGAGCATGAAAGTCGCTTGCTTGTTCAAGGTGACAGGGAGTGGCAGGAAGGAAGGCAGGACGAGCAGGTTAACCGGCGCCAGCGCCTGGCACGGACTTCAACAGCCCCCATTGGAGTGAGGGACTGATGAGACGCATCTGTGTGCTTCGTGCAGCGCTGGCCAATCCGGCCTGACCTCCTCGCTCAGATGGACCACGGTGAGGAGAGACTCACGAGCGCATCAGCGCATCGATGGCAGCGGTAAGGGTCTGGAGCTTGAAGGGTTTTTCAACGACGATAGCCCGAGGAGCGATGCTCTTGGCTTGTTCGATCTCGCTGGCCGGAGCAGCAGTGCAGAGAATGAGCGGAAGGTTGCGGGTGCGTGGATGGGCCCGCAGTTGGCGAAGGACGTCTTCTCCAGGCATGTCGGGCATGTAGAGGTCGAGAATCAGAATATCGATCGGCAGAGCCTCGGAGGCTTGCCCATCGACCTCCGACACAGCAGCTTTCTCCGCAGCGGGTTTCTCCACGCGGAGCGCTTCCAGGCACTCACGTGGGTGCCGATAATGCACAACGCGATGACCGGCAAAGTCTAGAAAAGTCGCGCAGAGCTTTGCAATGCGCGGATTATCTTCCAGCAGGCCAACCTGCGCCATGTCGCTACCTTCTCGTGGACGAAAGCAGGTCTGTTACCTCTTCGCCCAGAACAGGATAGAGAAAACACCCTGCAAATCTGATGATGGTTCCCCTTTGCTCACCACATCCCGTTCAAGATTGTAGTGTTCTTGATAGATGCATGTCAAGATAGTGTTGCGCTAGCTCGCGGTGAAAATGCGTGCGCTTTGCCTCGACGGGCTGACGCCGATGCTGTACAATGCCTTCAGACGAGGCAGCTTGCGGCCGCAATGTCGCCTGCCATGCTGGGGCGCTGAGGCCTCTTCCTTTGCTCTCCTTTCGCCGTTGCTCGCCTGCGACGTCCATCCAGCAGAGGCAGGAAGAGGCCAGGGGCAAGCCAGCCATGAGGATGCAAGTCTACAGGGAATATATGAACGAGAGCGAACAGGAACAGGGCAAAGTACTGCCTGTCAGCGTGGTCCGCTTTGGTTTGGGGAAGGAGATCCAGCTCTATCCAGAGGAGCTGGTGGTGGTGAAACGCGAAGAGGGCGAAGAGACGCGCGTCCCTCTGGCACAGATTCAGCGCCTGATTCTGATGCCGGGTGATCCTAATCCCGCCAGGCTGATCCTGCTGGCTGATCTTGATGAAAATGAGACGGTGATGCTGGCTGAGGGAATGAGCAATGTGCGCGATTTTCGGGCAATGTTGCCACGTTTGCGCGAGCTGGCTCCCCATATCCAGCTCGACCCTCCCGATATGGAGGAGCAGCTCCGCCAGGCCCTCAATACGCGCCGTGCCTGGACCTTGACCTGCTATGGGGCTATTCTCTTGGTCTGCATTTTGCTGTATTTGATCTATTTGCTGGTGGCATATATCGGGAGCCACCACCCATGAGACCGACGTTGATGTGCCCCCTCCCTCAGGGGGACCAGCAGAGGGTGCGCCTTTCGAGCCAGGCTACTGGCCCTGGCCTGAAGGCGCATCCCTCTCTTGCTGGCGGGGGGACTGGAACGAGGGTAGTTGGCGCTTTGGCTCGGCTGCCGGACGCGTTGCCTGCAGCAGCCCACGCCGATGACGGCGATTGCTACGCGTAAGCCAATAGAGGAGGATGATGAAGGCGATGACCAGCAGTAGCGGGACAAAGGCCCTGGTGTTCCAGCCGCCACTGCTGCCAGGGAAGACATAGACGTCGTCTACGGCAGCAAAGAGCTGACCATAGTTGCTGGCGCCCAGGGCTAGGGCATAGACCTGGCGATTCTTGGGGAGACCGCCACTCCCGATGATAGCGCTCCAGACCTGCCCACTGTCGTTGCTGCGCAGCACCCCGATGTCCGTGCCAACGTAGAGGGTGGTTGGCGTGCGAAAGTCAATCAGGATGGCCCGCACGCTGAGGCGCGCCAGCCCCTCTGTATTACGCTGCCAGCTTGCTCCGTCGTCATGTGAGAGAAAGATACCCTGATCAGTGCCAGCGAAGACTAGCTGTGGCTCTCCCCCACTAAGGGCCGCCGGACGTACGCGATAGACAGTGATGTTTGCGGGCAGGCCCCGGCTGACAGGGCGCCAGCTCTGCCCGCCATTATCGGAGCGATAGATACCGCCGACGGTAGCTGCCCAGAGCTGTCTCTGACCGCTGACATAGGCCAGGTCGTTGATGGGGGAAGCCGATGGCAACCCCCGATTGGCTGTCTGCCAGTGCTCCCCTCCATCGCTGCTCACAAAGACGCCATGATGGGCTGTGCCGACATAGAGGACGCTTGCGCGTTCCAGGTCAAAGGCCAGCGCCGTGCAGTTATCCGCTGGTAGTCCGGCGCTTGCCGCCCTCCAATGTCCACCGCCGTCGCTACTGACAAAGAGACCGTGGTCAGTAGCAGCGTAGAGGCGGCGCTCCGTGGCATCAAAGCTGAGGGCGTTGACCGCCAGGGGCAAGGGCAGCCCCTGATTGCGCGGCTGCCAGTGCTGACCAGCATCGTTACTGGCAAAAATGCCATCGTGGGCATCGCCGGCATAGAGCTGGACCGGATCAGCCGCGTTCACAGCCAGCGTCCGAATATGCTCGTGCTGCAGACCAGTTGATTCCCAGGCACCACCGGCAAGAATGCCGCTACTGGGAGCACAGGCAGCAGAGATGAGCAGCAACCAGCCGAGCGTCAGCGCCAGTAGTAGGCGCAGCGCCTTATGAGCGACGGCGGATGACTCGTTCGACGTAGATAACGGTTTCCTGGATCTCATAGCCCCGTGGCAGTTTGGGCGTCTTCTCAGTTGCCAGTGGCCCCAGCCGCTTCAGATCGCTCAGCCACGGTAGCGCCAGCGCAGCACGGCGCGTTGAGCCTGCCGGGCGAGACAACAGGGTAACCAGACGGCGTCGCAGCAGCTCCAAGCCCACTCCAACAGCCAGCGCTCCTACACCGGCAGCTACTCCTTGCACAGGGCCTCGCAGGAGCGCCGGCCACTGCAGCCGGCGGGGCGCCAGAGCCTCCCGCGGTCTGCTCACCAGGCTGCGCGAGGCCGGTATGACCAGCTCGGCCCCACAGACCGGACAACGCTGGTCCTCTGGCCCACAGCTGGCATGGCATTCAGGACAGACCATCGCTCTCCTCCCTTCCTGACGTCCTTCGTGCTTGTCATGCTTGCTTGACTCTTGCATACGGAAAATACTACGAACTTATGTAGAACCTGGTTTCGTTCTTCTACGGCCTGACCTCAGCCGTTCCGGCGCCGCTCTTCTAGGATCTCTTCGAGCGCTGCGATTACAATGGCGTTCTCTTCGATCGTATTGTAAAAGTACGGAGAGATCCGCACGAGGCCAGGACGCGCATCGACGATGATGTTGCGATTGATCAGCTCGGCCACAATCTGCTCAGGCTGGTCCATCTCCAGCATCACGATAGAGCTGCGCCGCTCTGGCTCACGCGGGGCACGCACTTGCCAGCCATGCTCACGCGCCCGCGCAATCAGATCGTTGGTGAGATAGCGCGTGCGCTCGCAGATAGTCTCAACGCCAATCTCACGCACAATCTCCATACCGGCATTGGCGACGTAGACAGAGGGCACTGCCGGCGTCCCGAGTTCCATACGTGCCGCATCCGCTCGAAAGACTAGTTCGCGCGTCTTGAACTGGAATTGCTCGCGATGGCCAAACCAGCCGGCGAGCGTCGGCTCGAGCTGTGAGAGCAGCCCCTCACGAATATAGATGAACGCCAGGCCCGGACCTCCCATCAGCCATTTCAGCGTGCCGCTGACCAAAATATCGATATCCATCGCCTCGACGTCGATGGGGATCTGCCCCGTGCCTTGGTAATCATCGATCAAGAGATAGGCCCCCTGCTTGTGGGCGATGTCGGCTACGGCACGCACATCCTGAATGTAGCCACTGGTGTAGAAGACGCGCGAGGTAGCTACCAGTAGTGTGCGCTCGTCTACTTTTTCTTCGAATAACTCCGGCGGCGTGTAGATACGATCGGGGCTTTCGACAAAGACGCACTCGACCCCCAGGCGGCGCTTGGCCAGCCATTGATAGGCGAGGGTTGGGAAGTCCATATCGGCCAGTACGACTTTGTTCCGCTGGCGATAGTCAAAGGCGCTGGCAATAGCCCCAAGAGCTACGGAGACATTGGGGGCGATGGCGATCTCGTGCGGCTCCGCGCCAATGATGGCTGCGAACTGGCGCCGTGCCTGCTCTAGCTCGCCCAGCCAGATTTCGTACCAGGCGTGCGCCCCCCATTCGTTCCACCGCTCCATGAATTCGCTCAGGCGCGCCATGCCACGTTGCGAAAGGGCCCCTAATGAGCAACTATTGAGGTAGGTCTTGCGCTGGAGAATGGGGAATTCTTGCCGGTAGGTCTCTAGCTCTGGATGCTCTACCGCAGGCGGCGCAGGATACGGCACACGCGACGCATCCGTGGTCATGGTTGCTTGCTCCTTGCTTGTGTCTTGTCTTGCGCGAGCTAGACCTATACTCCAGCTCTACTAACCAATGAGCCAGCCTCCTGGCCGCTCGGGCCGAGCAGGCCAGACCGACCGCGGCAGAAGCAGGCTCCTGCCCGCGCTACAGCTTTTTCTTGATTTCTCTTTCTATTCTAGCGATCCTCGTGCAGCCGGAGATCGGATCAGGCAGGAGAGAAACCACACTCGCCTCGCTGCCCTCTGCGTTGTTGCTGCGGTTTCGGTGGCTTCTCTGCGGCCAGCCCAGAGTATACCAGATCCGCCGCCGCTTGTCTTCCCTTCCTGCCAACACTGCGAATAATGGGCGATATAAAACCAATAACAGAGAACAAATACAAGAAAATATATTATTTCTATATATTGCGCGTTAGTGCATCGA
>NZ_JADGHT010000241.1 GCF_019683755.1 Thermogemmatispora sp.
ATATTATGTTTTACTTTAGGCTTTCCAGATAGGCCACCAGGTCATTGATCTCGGACTGAGACAATCCGAGATTGGGCATATCGTTCCCCGGCTTGACTGCCTGCGGATCACGCAACCACTCTGCCAGGTTTTCAGGCGTGTTCTTCAGCACGCCACCGGCGATCAAATCACGGCTGCCGAAGTGAGTCAGATTGGGACCGACCAGTGTCTGCGGCTGCGTATTGAAATCGTTGAGGTTGACCCCAACAATCCCGTGGCAAGCCGTGCATCCCTTGGACTTGAAGAGCGCCAGCCCGCGCGCATACTGCGGATTGTTCGCCGCCGCCTGCTGCTGGCCACTCACCCAGGTTGCAAACTGGTCTGGCGGCAGCGCAACCACATTAAAGGCCATGTTGGCATGCTGCAAGCCACAGTACTCAGCGCACTGGCCGTGGTAGGTTCCGGGTTTATCGACACTAAACCACTTCTCGTTGTTATGGCCAGGTACCACATCGGTCTTGCCCGTCAGATTGGGTACCCAGAAACTATGGATCACGTTGTTCGAATAGAGCTTAACATGGACCACGGTCCCCGTCGGCACCACCAGATCATCGGCTGTGATGATCTTCTGCGTTGGATAATCGAATTCCCACCACCATTGATGGCCGACCGCCGTGACCTCCAACTGCTGCCCACCTGTGGGGACGGTATCGATCTGGAACATCGTGCGGATTGTAAAGACTAGCACCACAAACAGGAAGATCGAGGGCGCTACAGTCCACACAATTTCCAGTGTCGTATTGCCATGAATCTGGCGCGGCGTCGGCATGCCCGGACGCTCGCGAAAACGAATGATTGACCAGATCAGAATTCCCTCGACCACCACGAAGACAAAGGTAGCTACGCCCAGGATAAACCAGAACAGATTGGCTTCATCCTGAGCGACCGGCCCCGCCGGATTGAGGATCGAGGGATTGCCGCCACAGGCGGCGAACAGGAGCGAGGATAAGAGCAACGTCAGGAATAGCACTCCCCAACGCGTTTTCCCTCGAAATAACGGTATCCTCACTGCTCGCACTCCTCAAGTAGACACAGATTAGCGCTCTAGATAATTATAGGTCTGCCCCGCAGGGGCCTTCAACCAGAGCGCGGGCCTTCTCGCCCGGCTGCCATTGCTTTCCTTTCTGCCCACTCACATCGCTTGCTCATCAACTAGAGCTAGCCGGCTTGCGGTCAACTGCTACCGTGCCAGCAACCTGGCGACCTGCCCCCGTTCCGCCGATCTCCTGACCGCTCCCTCGGCCAAGCAGCACAAGCAAGGCGCTAGAGCAGGCCCAGTCTGGCACATGAGTCTAGCGTCTTTCCCTGACAGAGAGCTTGCAGGTCCAGGAGGGAACCTTACAGCAACCTGAATGTGACTGTGGATAGCTCCTTTTGACAGGGCAAGAACGGCGGCAGCGAGCGCTGAGGCTTTCAGCTCTGTCAGGACGGCTGCTCACCAGGGTGTTCCCCCCCACTCGAGGGCGGTAAGGCAACGCTCGTCTCATGGCGCAGAGTTCGAGGCCAGCTATCAGCCTCACTGTCGCCATCCCCCTGCTGACTCTGCTGACGAGCTTGCCGCGCCCGCTCTTGTTCTTCCTCGTGTTGCCAGGCCAGGCGCTCGCGTTCAATCTGGCGCTGCTCTTGGGCCAACATCCAGCGGATAAAGAGGACGCTCATCAGGACGATTACCAGGATGTTGGCAGGCACCCACATAATCAGCCCACCAAGCTGCTGATCCGTGGCTGGCGAAATGCCCCAGATACGCGGAGCCGCCAGATAGGGAGCATAGAGCGGCGGCACAAACGTTAGCCCTGCTCCAAGTAGGACCATTGGCATTCCACTGAGAAAGAGATAGAGCACCTGGCCCGGCAAGGGCAGCGGCCCTAATTCCCCCTCTAGTGGACTCAGCACCGGCCACCAGAACAGAAAGCTGAAGATAATAAAAGTAAGATGTTCTAGAACATGAATGCCTTCATTCTCTAGCGTGGCATCGTAGAGCGGGGGCGCGTGCCAGAGAAAGATGTCTGCATTAAAGAGAAAGAAGGCCACAATAGGCAGAGTCAGGAACCTGATAGTCCTGTACAGCAGGCGGTTGCGCAGCAGCGGCATGAGGAGCCAACCAGGTAGACCCCACAACATCATTGGCGGAGCTACTAAGGTAATCAGGAGATGTTGCACCATATGGGCACTAAACAGATAGTCGTCCCCCAGCTCATCCAGCGGCGATACTAGTGCCAGCAGGATGATCAATACCCCCAGTAGGAAGACGACTACTCGGCTGCGAGGAACCGATGGCCCTAGCTCGTACTGCTTGCGTAGTGGCCCAATCGCATAAAGATAGAGAACAGCGATCGCTACGCAGCCGACAACTACTGAAGGGATGAAATGCCAGGCTCTTAGCCAGAAATCCATCGCCTGCTCCCCTTAGACTCTCTAGGCTGGCCGCTCTGGAGAATTTCAACATAGCAGCTCTGCCTGGACTTCGCCAGCCTCTGGCAAGTGGGTGGCCACGGCTGATTCGCGGTGGCTCGCCCGCCGCCCATTCCTAGCCTCTAGCGCACCATCGCACCGTAGATACTATAGCAAGGGAAGACAATGGCGACAACAGCGTTCAGGTAACTGTAAGGTGCGCTTTCCTGCCTGTAAGGATAGTATCAGGTAGAGGCTTGACAATACTCTCAGTGTTCTAAGCTGGACAGAGCGGGCTATTATTTACCTGTAGAGACTGTTGATCGGGAGCCTATAGCTGTTATGAAGATTATACGCCGTATCGCCTGGGTCGCGGTTGGTTTCACATATTTTCTGGTGGCCCTTGGGGGAACAGTGCGCGTCAACGATGCCGGCTTGAGCTGCCCTGACTGGCCGCTCTGCTATGGCCGGCCCTTTGTCTTCCCTGATATTCGTACCTTGCTTGAGGAATCGCACCGCTATACGGCTTCAATCGTCAGCGTCTTGATTATTGCCCTGGCCATCTGTGCCTTGCTTTGGGCACGCAAGGAGCGACAAGTCCTTGTGCCTGCTTTAATTGCTCCCGTGCTGCTAGTAGTACAGATTGTGCTGGGCGGCCTGACGGTGCTCTGGAAGCTGCCCCCTGAGATTATTACGGCCCACCTGGCGACGGCCCTGGCGATCTTCGCAACAGTGATTACGATCGCGGTGATGGCCGGCCAAGCCGCCCCCAGTCAGGAGCATCCTGCCCAGACACGTCGTTTCCTGCGCCTGGCAGTGACAACGGCGCTGCTGGTTTATGGCCTGATGCTGAGCGGGTCCTATGTGGTTGGCAGCGGAGCTACTTTCGCCTGCACGGGCTGGCCACTGTGTGGCCAGACATTGCCCGGCATGGCTCGTCTTGGTGATATCAATACGCTCCATCGCTTGATTGCGACGATTGTGGGACTGGTAGTAGCTTGGACGCTCTATAGCGCCTGGCGCCGACGTCGCGTGGCCCCCGGCCAGGCTCGCGTCGCTCTGGCCGCCGCCCTTCTCTTTGTCCTCCAGTCCTTGATCGGCGGGACCATCCCCTTACTCGGTAGCGGCTCGCTACACTTTGGTAGCATCTCCAACCAGGACGCCGCCACTTTCATGCGCGGTCTGCATCTGGCCGTGGCGAGTGCCGTCTGGGGCTTGTTGGTCCTGCTGGCTGTCCTGGCTGCACGCCAGCTCCGTGCTGCCCCGCAGGGCGCAGAGCTGGAGCGCCTGGAGGCTGCTGAGGCCAGCGCGCGCGAAAGCGTTAGCCCTCTGCGCCAGACGATCTCAGGCTACATCGATCTGATGAAGCCCCATGTAACGGTGTTGTTGCTGGGCACAACTGCCGCGGCGATGGCTATCGCCTATCAGGGCCTGCCTCCTCTGGGGCTGACAGTGGCGACATTACTGGGTGGGGCATTGGCGGCAGGCAGTGCTAACGCTATTAACTGCTACTACGATCGCGATATTGATAGCATCATGTCGCGTACGTCACGGCGCTCCTTGCCCGCCGGGCGCGTACAGCCGCGCCAGGCCCTGGTCTTCGGGATCACTCTGGGTGTGGCCTCCTTCTTGATCCTGGCGTTCTTTGTCAACCTGCTAAGCGCCGTGTTGGCCTGTGGCGCCATCCTCTTCTATGTTGGCGTCTATACGATGTGGCTGAAGCGCACCACCGCTCAGAATATCGTCATCGGGGGAGCCGCCGGCGCTGTGCCAGTGCTGGTCGGCTGGGCAGCAGTCACTGGTACCATTTCACTCCCAGCCATCTGGCTCTTTGCTATCATTTTCTACTGGACTCCGCCCCACTTCTGGGCCCTCTCTCTCCTGATCGAGAAGGACTACGAGAAGGCCCGTGTGCCGATGCTACCGGTCCTCTTCGGCGAGCAGGAGACGCGTAAGCAGATTTTCCTTTATTCGCTCCTGCTGCTGGCCGTCACACTGGTACTCTTTGCTATGCGAGCGATGAGCTACCTCTATCTGGTAGCAGCTTTGGTATTGGGCGGCATTCTAGTCTATATGGCTCTGCGCTTGCTGTGGGATAAGCAGTCACGGCGCTGGGCCCGGACGCTGTTCTGGTATTCTAATTGTTACTTGGCGATGATCTTCGCCGCAATGGTGCTGGATCGCATCATCTTCCACTAGGAGCAGAGCTGTGAGGTGGCTGAATTGGCGTCTAGCTTCACGCCTCTCGGTGTTGACAATGGCGCTGCTAGTGGTCCTGGTGGTGGCCGTGTTGAACTTGCGAGCTGGTCAGGGGGGAAATGCTAGCGGGCAAGCCCCTGGTCAACCTACCGCTAGTAATTCGGGACTGCAGGGTACGCTGCTCGATGGCCGGCCCGCCCCGGGTTTCCAGTTAACCGATCAGTTTGGTCACCCCGTCTCGTTGGCAGAGTTTAAGGGGAAACCGGTGGTGATTACTTTCCTCTATACTCATTGCCCAACGGTTTGCCCCTTGACCGCCGATAAGTTGCATACCGTCATGCAGCAGCTCGGCGACGCTGCTCAGCAGGTGGCCGTTTTGGCGATCAGCGTCGACCCGGTAGGCGATACGCAGGCCTCTGCTCTGGCTTTTTCAAATGCCCATCAGATGACAAATTATTGGCATTTCTTGATCGGCTCGCGTTCGGCTCTCTCGCCCATCTGGCGCGCTTATAGTATCGATGCCGAAGCGGCCACCGCTAACAGCAGCACTGGCCCAGTAGCTCATACCGCCGTGCTCTACCTGCTGGATAAGCAGGGCCGTGAGCGCGTGCTCCTGGGCGATGATTTCATCCCTTCGCAGCTAACGGGCGATCTGCAACTGCTGCTGAAGGAATAGGGGAACGTCACCGGGCGCTCCGGCCCGCTCTCTCCCTGGGCACCGGAGCGCATATGAGACTGAGGCGTCTGCAGGGCGCCCTGCGCCACCCGGCGGAGCGCAGACGGCTAGCGCCGCTGTGCTGCCTGGAGAGAGAGGCAGCAACAAGCGCAACAGAGGAGGCTGCGCAGGCGTGGACAGCTTGGCCTGGTTCTCAGCTTGCAAGAATGCCCCTCTGCTGTTATCCTTAAAAAGGAGAGAATTCTTGCCATCTGTTAGCGCTTGTATGCTATTTATTCTGCAGTAGTAAAGATTCCGCGGAGATGCGATACGTATGGAAACTCACCTGCAAGGCATCAATCTGGCGACAGGTGACCTGACCGCTACGCTCCTCCCCATCTACGAGGAGGAGCACGAGGGCGCGGGAGAACATCACCTGCCCATTCCTAGCTACTGGCCGCTGATTGCCAGCGTGGCCATCTTCGTGACCTTCATCGGCTTGCTGATCATCAATCAGACGCCGGTGTTGGCCTTCCTTGGCGCGCTGGGAACGCTCATCGGAATCGTTGGCTGGGGACTGGAAGATCCGCAGGCCCAGGCACATGCCGAGGCCTACGCTGGCTTTGGTGCGAGCACCGCTGAGGGCGAGGTCAGTCCGCTGGCCGAGGCGGTACGCGAGCAGGCCCAGGAAATCGTCGATCGCCTGGTGGTGCGCGGTGATCTGGCCTGGAGCGCCCACCCGGTGAATGTTGAAGTAGAGCAGGAGGGGGTGGTCCTGGCTCTCTACGGAAAGGTGGAGCTAGAGGCCCAGAAGCAGGCCATTGAGGATGAAATCCGTAAGTTGCCTCACGTGATTGATGTGCGCAACTTCATTATCGCTGAGGATGCCATCCTCAATGAGGCCAATCGTCGCATTGCTAAGCTGCAAGAGGCTGGCAAGTTGGACGGTGCTCAAGACCTGCGGGTCCTGGTCGAAAACTATGTGCTCCATCTCTATGGCGAGGTGCCTACTCGCCAGATGAAGTACCTGCTGGAAGATGAGTTGATCCAGATCCCCGGTGTGCGCGTGGTGGTGAACCATATCGGCCTGAATGAGGATATCCCGGGCGAGTTGGGCCGTACGAAGGGAAAGGTTGGCAAAGGCTAGTCTGCATCTCCTCCCTTCACTCGGGGCTCTTCGCGGTCTCTTCGCATCCTGGCAGCCGCTTTCTCTGCCCAGCCCTCCGCCCGCTTGGTCTGACGTAAGTTGTCTTCTTTCGCTCGCTTCATTGCCAGCCAGCATCTTACCTAGGTCTGGTCTGGCGGCTGAGAGCGAGAGGAAGAAGTGGCGGAGATACTTGGGTAGGCACTTGCTGATTAGCTGTACATTCTGCCAGCCAGCCAGCCAGCAGAATGCTTGATAGGATGCGTCGGCCTTCGCTTGTGAAGAGCTTCGCTTGCTTCTAATTTGATGCCGATCTGAGGACATCACTGGTTGGTTGATATTACGTCGCCAGCCAGCCAAGTGGCTTGCAGGTCTTTCCTGTGATAGCAAGGCTGAGGCGAGCACAAGCACTAGCTTGTGCTCGCCTCGTTGGCTACTTTGGTGAGAATTCAGGTTGACAGTAGCTGGTAGGTTAGCAGCGCCACGTTTCGCAGGCTGTGGGCCACTGGCATAGCGCTTAATCAAGTCCTCGCCAGTTGCTCAGAATGGCCTTTCTGCCTCATCCAGCAGTTTGTAACCGCCTACCGCAGCAAAACGTATCCCCTTTTAGGGAGTAATTGGCTCTCACGCCAGCCACTGCCCGGCCCACCCTGGCCGGTGCTACTCAGGGGACTCCTCGCGACAAGCTGTCACGCAGAAGAGCTACTCTCTATCCGTGACAGCGCTCGCTCGCGCGGGAGGAACAGGAAGGAGAACATAATAAACATATAAGGAAGAGCGTATTACCTAGGAG
>NZ_JADGHT010000242.1 GCF_019683755.1 Thermogemmatispora sp.
GTGAAGTCCGGCGCGGCCCAGGCTGATAGGCTCAGAGGTGGGCGCATAATTACGGCTCGTAGCTCCCCTCACCGTGAGAAGAAGATTGGAAGCCCGAGGGCAGCGAAGGAAAGAGCGTATCGGGCAGGCGGTTGGCATCATCTCGCTTGCCATTGAAACGGGCATCGCGAGCATCTGACGTGCCGGTGAAAATCGAAGGAGACTCGTACTCGTCCTCCTGGATTGGTTGATTGAAGAGCGCCTCGAAGGTTGGCCCTTCTAAGGTCTCCTCCTTGATCAGGCGTTCGCTGATCATAATCAGCCGCTTCTTATTCTGGGAGAGCACCTGATAGGCCTTATTGAAAGCCTCCTGGACGATGCGGCGCACCTCCATATCGATCTCGCGGGCTGTTTCCTCGCTATAGTTGCGCTGCTCATTAAAATCGCGACCCAGGAAGACCAGCTCCTCCTTATGACCGAGAGCCACGGGGCCAATCAAATTGCTCATACCGTACTCCGTGACCATCGAGCGAGCGATTTTCGTCACGCGCTCAATATCATTGGAGGCGCCAGTTGTCACCTCGCCAAAGATAATGAGTTCAGCTACATGGCCACCCAGAGCGTAGGCCAGCATATCCTCAAACTGCGACTTGCTCCACAGATAGCGGTCCTCTGTTGGGAGCAGCATGGTAAAGCCACCGGCCTGGCCTCGAGCCACGATTGAGACCTTGTGCACAGGGTCTGTATTGGGGAGCATCCGAGCTACCAGGGCATGACCAACCTCGTGGTAGGCGGTAATCGCCTTCTCTCGCTCACTGATGATGCGGCTCTTACGGGCCGGCCCGGCGACGACCCGATCGATGGCTTCCTCCAGCTCCTTCATGCTGATGGTCCGGCGATTGCGCCGAGCGGCCAGAATCGCCGCCTCATTGAGGAGATTAGCTAAGTCTGCACCGGAGAAGCCGGGGGTCTGGCGGGCGATGGTCTCCAGCGAGACATCCTTTTCCAGCGGCTTGCCACGGGCGTGCACCTGAAGGATCGCCATGCGGCCTCGGATATCAGGACGATCAAGCACCACCTGGCGATCGAAGCGGCCTGGACGGAGCAAAGCTGGATCAAGCACGTCGGGGCGGTTCGTTGCTGCGATCACAATCACATTGGTGCTTGAATCGAAGCCATCCATTTCCACCAAGATCTGATTGAGCGTCTGCTCCCGCTCATCATGAGAACCGCCCAGACCGGCCCCGCGCTGGCGTCCCACCGCATCGATCTCATCAACGAAGACGATACAAGGGCTATTGCGTTTGGCTTGCTCGAAGAGATCGCGCACGCGGCTTGCTCCCACGCCAACGAACATCTCCACAAATTCTGAGCCGCTGATACTGAAGAAAGGTACGCCGGCCTCACCGGCCACGGCCCGAGCAATCAGCGTTTTGCCAGTACCCGGTGGCCCCACCAGCAGAAGGCCTTTAGGGATACGGGCCCCGAGGGCGGCGAACTTATCGGGGTACTTCAGAAATTCGACGATCTCCTGCAGCTCCTGCTTGGCTTCGTCGACCCCGGCCACATCGGCGAAAGTCACAGTCGGCTTATTCCCCAAGAACATGCGGGCGCGGCTCTTGCCGAATGAGAGCGCCTGATTATTCGTGCCCTGAGCCTGACGCAGCAGGATGATCACGATCACGGCGATCAGCACAAAGGGGATCAAGCCCCCAAGCAAGTTTAACCAGGCGCCCAGCGAACTCGGGGCCTCGTACTGCAGAGTCAGCAGGCGATTATTCGTATAGTCGATATTATTATCCCGCAGCACGCGGGTGATATCAAAAGAATCGTTAATATTAGCGACCTCACGCTGGGCCGAGGAAGCGGTACCCCGCGTCAAGGTGAGGGTATTCGTGCCGACATTCAATGTATCCTGAACCCCGTTGCGCATGTCCGCCTTCAAATGGCCCAAGAGGGTAGAAACCGTCACCGTTTTGGCGCCGCTCTGCGGGCGGAAGAAGACAACGAGGATCAGGACAATGGCAATTGCCAGTAGCAGCCATAGCAGGCTGTTTCTGAGCCATTTCCCTGTACTTGGCATCAAGGCTCCTCTCTCTATCCTCTCCTGGAAACGGGCAAGCTTGTATAGGAACGTAGGAGAGCTGTACTAAGCATTACTACACATTACACTGTGTCAATGGAAGACTCATTCGAGGGGTATTATAACATAGTGGACCCTGAATTCTCCACGGAATTCTGATATAACGCTGAGTGCACCTAAAAGCGTGCTGCGTCCTCTTGAAAAGCGGCAGCAAACCATCTGAGAAGAAGGGCCAACCCCAGCGGAGGGGAGCCATCAAGCTATCAACAGAGCCGCTTATATGATGACTTTTGTAAGAAAAATATCACTTCTCAGTGGAGGAGAGGAGAGAGCGCAGCGCCTGCTGCTCAGACAAAGCGAAAACTCGCCTTCTTCAGACCTGCTCTGAAGAGGAACCTTCCCCATCCAGGCTTAAGGCTCGTAACCAGCCAGGTAATTCATGAGCCTGACGTGTCGCCCGCTGGGTATAAACGTGAACACTCTCCCCACGAGCTAATGGCGTCAGCGAGCCATCAGCCTCCACACGCGCGAAATCATAGCGCACCGTCAGGCTTGTTCTGCCCAAGCGCACCAGGGCCGTTGTCAAGCGCACACGCTCATCGAGCGCCGCCGGCTCCCAAAAATCAAGCTGGCAGTGGACCACTGGGAAGCCGAAACCCTCGGCAAAGAGCGTATGCAGCGGATGCCCCAGCGTTTTCAGCAGATGGAGAAAGCCCCGATCCATCCAGACCGTATAAGCGGTATAGTGAATAAAAAACGGGTCCATATCGACCAGAGCAACATCGAACTCTTGGACGGCTTGGGCCAGCGGTCGGCGGTTGCTCTGCTCCACGTTCTGGCTTCTCCCTGGCATGGCAGCGTTTTCAGAACTGATGAGGCAGCCGGATCATCAGCTTGCTAACTGTCTGTCTGTCTGCTCGCGGCTGGGCTGGAATCGCTAGCAGCACCAAGAGGAGAGCAGCCAGCAGAACGCCTATCAAGAGCCACTCCTCCGGCGGCCTTCCATCATCTATTATGGTAGCATAACAGACAAGGAACAGGCGAAGCGGAAAGGCTCCCCCAGACCTTCCGGTTATGATAACGTTATCGGAAAAAATTACTAGACAGCGCCAAAGTTTTTTCAAGAGTAAACGGTTTCAATGCCGGATGCCATAGTAACCAGTGGAAGATCGCCCTTGACAGATGGCGGATTCCAGGGTATGATTCAAGCAACCACCGTGGCGATAAGGTTACCGGTAATGGATGCAAAGTCGAGGCAAAATATGAATCGGCGACGGAGCACCATCGCCGAAATTGCGGCCCGCGCGGGGGTATCGATCCCGACGGTTTCCCGCGTTTTAAACAACCGACCGGATGTGGCGCCAGCCACACGTGAGCGTGTAGAG
Organism: Thermogemmatispora sp.; assembly: GCF_019683755.1. Taxonomy (GTDB): domain Bacteria; phylum Chloroflexota; class Ktedonobacteria; order Ktedonobacterales; family Ktedonobacteraceae; genus Thermogemmatispora. The sequence goes on from NZ_JADGHT010000242.1 coordinate 3,448, forward strand.
CGTGTTATTCGTGAGGCCGGTTATGTGCGCAGTCGGGTGGCGAATGCGCTCAGGCGTGGGAGCAGCGGCATTATCGACCTGGTCGTCCCCGATCTAGATAGCCCCTACTATTTTGAGATCATTCGCGGTGTAGAGGAGGTGCTGGAGCGCACCGAGCTGCGCATGGCCCTTTCAACGACGCATGATGAATCACGGCGTGAGCGGCAGTGGCTGCGCCAGGTCATTGAAGGCGCGACGGATGGGGCCATTCTGGTGCTCGCGCAGGGCCAATCGGATCGCCTCGACGAGCTGCGCCGGCATCGTATTCCCTTTGTGGTGGTAGACCATCGCGGTGAGTTGGGGCCTGATGTGCCTTCGGTCGGCGCGACGAACTGGGCGGGTGGACGTGCGGCAACAGAGTATCTGCTCTCGCTGGGCCATCGCCGCATCGCCATTATCGCCGGCTGGCCTAATCTCCGCTGCAGTCAGGATCGCATTGCTGGCTATCGCGCCGCTTTGGAAGAGGCCGGTTTACCAGTTGATCCCGAGCTGATCCGCCCCGGTGAGTTCCGCCAGCAGACCGGCTATGACCAGACTTGCGCACTGCTGGCCTTGCCCGAGCCGCCAACGGCCATCTTCGCCGGTAGCGACCTGCAGGCAATGGGAGTCTATGCCGCCTTGCGGGCCCATGGCCTGCGCGTGCCCGATGATGTCAGTGTCGTCGGCTTCGATGACGTGCCCATTGCAACGATGGTCTCCCCTGCTCTGACGACGATCCGCCAGCCTCTGGCCGAAATGGGTCGCATGGCGACTACGATGTTGTTGCGCCTGATCGCAGGCGAACCACTGGATAGCATGCGCGTTGAGCTGGCAACCTCCCTGGTTGTGCGTGAGTCTTGTGCGCCTCCACCCTCGCCTGATCACTAGCGCGTGCTAGGCGCTAATCATCGCGGCGAGGCGTGTGCTCATAGATAGCTTGTCATAAGCACATCAGTATGTATGTATGTCTGGCTGTATGTATGTAAGGAGCGCGGGCGAAGTGAGCCTGCGGTGCGGATTGGTCAGCCGCTCCAGCGAGCAATGGAGGCAGCACCAACAGCGAAGGCTGTAGAAAGGAGGCTACTCTCAGCGTCGAGGACCTGATTTGCTCACACGGTAGTCGTCCTGGCTGGCTGACCGCTCCCAAGGCCGGCTCGTTTCCGATCTCTCTGTTCCTGTCTGGCCCCCATCCCGGGACGGCGGCAGGAGCGGACCAGTCGGACGACTGCCCTCTCCTGGTGGCCAAAGCAAGGATGTTTTCCAGGTCTGTCCATGTGCAGCGCCATGCCACTGTATGCGTGGGCCTCAATCACGACGGGCGAGCAAAGATGCCAGAGGAGATGGAACTATGCTACAGAGGAGAATCTCTCGCCGCGACTTTCTCCAGACAACCGGCGCGGCCTCGCTTGCCGCATTGCTCTCGGGCTGCTTTGGCGTGGGCGGTCAGAGCGGTGGCAGTAGCGGCGCCCAGTCGATTGTGATCTGGGATATCAGCACGGGGAATCAGCAAAAGCTGATCCAGGATATTACGGCGAAGTTTAACCAGACACACCCCTCCATTCATGCCACCGTGCAGTTCTTCCAGAATGACCCCTATAAGCAGAAGCTCCAGGTGGCGATGGGAGCTCACCAGCCGCCCGATATTTTCTTCGGCTGGGGCGGTGGCATCCTCAAGTCCTATATCGATGCCGGCGATGTCTACGATCTGACTCCTGATCTGAATGCCGATCCGGCCTGGCGCGATCGCTTCCTGCCCTCCTCGCTGGGCGCTGTCACCTTCAACAACCATATCTATGGCATCCCCAACGATGGCGTGCAGCCGGTGGTCTTCCTCTATAATAAGGAGATCTTTGAGAAGTATAAGCTGTCAATCCCACAGACCTGGGGCCAGCTCCTGAATCTAGTCAAGACAGTCAGGCAGCAGGGACTACAGCCGATTGCTCTGGGCGGAGCAAGTAAGTGGACATATTTGATGTATGAAATGTATCTGGTCGATCGCCTCGGCGGTCCGCAGGTCTTTGATGCCATCATGGCAAACCAGCCCAATGCCTGGTCGAATCCTGTTATTATCAAGGCCAATACCATGATTCAGGATCTGGTGGCTGCCGGTGCCTTCGGCAGTGGTTTTGCCTCGGTAAGCTACGATACTGGCCAGGCGAGCGCCCTGCTCTACACTGGCAAGGCGGCCATGCACCTGATGGGTACCTGGGACTTCGGCACCATTATGAACGATGACCCCGCCTTTATCCAACAGGGCAAGCTGGGCTGGTTCCCCTTCCCGGCGGTCGAGGGCGGCGTTGGCGATCCGTCCAATCTGACAGGCGTCCCCTGCAATTACTACTCAGTTGCTAAGACATCCAAGGCGATTCAGGCCTGCGTGACCTATCTCAAGGATGCTGTTCTCAACGACGAGGCGGTTGATCGGCGTATTGCTCTGGGCGAGATCCCGCCGGTCAAGGGAATTGAAAATAAGCTGAGCAACGCGCCACATAGCGACTGGCTGCTCTTCGTCTATCGCCTGGTTCAGAAAGCGGCTCACTTCCAACTGGCTTGGGATCAGGCTTTACCACCGCAGCCGGCGCAGGCCTTGCTGACCAATCTTGATCAGCTCTTCCTGCGCCAGATCTCGCCGCAGCAGTTCTCGGCCAATATGAACCAGACGATCGGTACCTGATGAACGCAGGCTGCTCGCAGCGGTAGCTGAGCCGGTGGAGTGGGTGGAACAGGGTCTACGAGCGGGGAGGGTCCCCTGTTCCACCCACCCATCTCCCCAGCTTCTGATCTTTCTCGTCGTCTGTTGCTGCCAATGGCGACAGGCAGGTTGCCCAAGCGCTGAGTGCTGGCTGTTTCTCTGTGCCACTGATCACCAACTCACTGACTGACCTGAGAGGCAGAGGGCGCTGCTAGCACTGGCTGTTCTCCGCTGGACTGAGGCTAGAAACCATGAGTATGAGTGTGACCACGCGCATCACCCCGACAAGAAGAGGAGGGCCTGCCTCCTGGCCGGCGCTACTATGGACAGCCCCGGCTCTGTGCTTCTATGCCCTGTTCGCGCTCTTCCCCCTGGTGGTGGCCCTCTATCTAAGCTTTACCAATTGGAATGGGATTGCCCAGGCGGCCTGGGTCGGCCCGGCGAACTGGCTGCATTTCTTCTCTGATCCGCTGACCCTGCACGCGATCGGGCTGACAATAGAGATGATGATCCTGACCTGGGTCCTGCAGACCCCCCTCAGTTTGCTGCTAGGGGTCTTTATGGCCGGCCAGCAGCGCTATCGTGCTGTGCTGAGTGTCTTCTACTTCCTGCCCTTGCTCTTCTCCACTGTCGCCATCGGGATCACCTGGATCTCGATCCTTGATCCCAATTTCGGCCTCATCAATGTGACCCTACGGGCTATGGGCCTCTCTTCTTGGGCGCGTGGCTGGCTGGGCGATCCTAATTTGGCTTTCTATGTGGTCGCGATTGTCATCGCCTGGCAGTTTATCCCCTTCCATTCTCTGCTCTATATGACCGGTGCGCGCCAGATCCCTCGCGAGCTATATGATGTGGCCGAGATCGATGGAGCAGGTAGGTTGCGTAAATTCTTCTCAATTACTCTACCACAGCTAAAATATACGATCATCACTTCCTCGATCTTCATGTTAACTGGCTCGCTCACCTATTTCGACCTCATCTGGGTGATGACCGGGGGCGGGCCTGGTTATGCCACCCGCATTTTGCCGCTGCACATGTATATCACGGCCTTTATGAA
>NZ_JADGHT010000014.1 GCF_019683755.1 Thermogemmatispora sp.
TGGCTGCCAGACACTGACATACGCGCTCCGAGAGTTCTCGCTCCTCAAAGTAGTATTTTCGCCCCTGGTGATAGCCACGAGCAAAAGCCTCCAGATTCAGGATGAGCCTGGCCTGTCCCCACTGCAGTTCTTCTGCCATGCAGAAAACTCCTTTCGATCGACTTGACCTCCAACAACAGCAATCCTGATCGCGAGAGCTTGGGCAAGTGAGCGCTCTGGCCTAACGGAGCCGGCAACCAGGGTCAGGAATAACCTGCCCGGCTCCTTGCCTTGCTATGAGTATAGCATGGCTTAATCGTAAGATCAAGTCTCGATAGTCTCTATGGTCTAATGGTAATTAAGAGTCTACATAGAATATTAAGTCAATAGAGACTATTTGACGTAATTAAGCAAAGCTGATACAATTTCAAAGAAGAAGACAGCATGTGAGGTGCCAGGCGTAGATGACAGAGCGTAGTAACCACGGAGATGAGTGGCTGACCACTAACGAGGTGAGCAAGCTCATAGGGATTGGCCCGAAAACGGTAGTGCGAATGGTTGAGAGGGGAGAATTAACGGGGTATCGTGTAGCCTCCAGGTGGCGCTTCAAGCGCCATGATATCGAGGCCTATCTTGAGGCGCACCGCTATGGCCCTGAGCGCCCACTCGGGACACGCCAGGAGAGGAAAAGGAACGGGGATGCACAGCAAGAGCCGGGCACGACTGCTGAGGGGACGACGGAACAGTCCTCCTAAGCAAGCCCCCACGCTGCGCGAGCCGGACGCTGCCGTCTGCTGGCTGGCTTCACTAGCAGATGAGCAGGGCAACACAGTGCGGCGCTAAGAGCAAGACAGCGTCAGAGGAGTTAGCCACACATGACGGATCGGAGAGTCCAGAACGAAGAGTGGCTTACTGCTACCGAGGCCGGGAAGCTCATAGGGGTCACGAGAAGAACAATGGTACGGATGGTAGAGCGAGGAGAAATAACGGGGTATCGGATTGCCTCGGCCTGGAGGTTCAAACGCAGCGACATCGAGGCCTATCTTGAGGCCCATCGCTACGGCCCCGGGCGCCTGCCCAGGTCGCGCAACGACGACGGAGCGGAAGCAGATCAAGAGCCAGACTGAGCGGCATGGGTAAGCACACCTCACCTCACCCATGCGCCTTGAGAATCCGTGTACGGGCAAAGAGAAAAACTCACCTCGCCGATCCCCGGCCCGGGCCAGTGCCTCCAGCGAGGAAAAGCGAGAGCAGAAGAGTCGGCACCGGCGAACACAAAAGCACCGTCCAAATCCGGGCCCAGACCTGCCCATTCCTGGCTGGCCAGCCAGAAAGCTGGCGAGCGACGAACATAGGGGCAGCAGCCCTGCAGCGATCCGGGGGATCAAAGCCCAGAGCCCAGGGCTGGGCCATAGCGGCAACTGAGCGGGGCAAAGGCCGAGTGCGGGGCGAGAGCCAGGCGCCCATCAAGGAGCGATGCGGGGGCGGTACTGCACCGCCTCCGCCACATGGGCCGGGCCGATCCTCTCCGCCCCCTCCAGATCGGCGATTGTGCGCGCCACCTTCAGCATCCGATGAAAAGCGCGTGCCGACAGCGCCAACTGCTGCACTGCTGAGCGCAGCAAGCGCTGCCCAGCCTCATCCACATAGCAAAACGCCTGCACCTCGGCGGCACCCATCTCCGCATTGCAGGTCAGACGGGTTCCCGCGAAGCGCCGACGCTGGCGCTCGCGAGCGGCCTGGACGCGGGCCCGAATACGCTCCGTACTCTCTGGAGCGGGAGCGCCGGCCAGCTTCTCATAGGCCACACGAGGCACCTCCACCTGAATATCGATGCGGTCCAGGAGCGGACCGCTGACGCGCTTCTGATAGCGGCGCACTGCGGCTGGCGAGCACTTACACTCACGGGTCACATCGTGCAGATAGCCGCACGGGCAGGGGTTCATGGCGGCAATCAGCATAAAATTCGCCGGAAACGTCACCGAACCCTGCGCGCGTGAAATCGTCACCACCTTATCCTCCAGCGGCTGGCGGAGGGCCTCCAGCACGTACTGGCTGAACTCGGGCAACTCATCCAAAAAGAGCACCCCGCGATGAGCCAGGCTAATCTCGCCAGGGCGCGGCTGACGTCCACCGCCCACCAGACCGGCATGACTGATCGTATGATGGGGGGAGCGAAAAGGGCGCTCAAGGATCAGCGGTGTTTCCGACGGGAGCAGACCGCTCACACTATAGATGCGCGTCACATCCAGAGCCTCATCGATCGACAGGGGGGGCATAATCGACGGGGTAGCCCGTGCCAGCAAGGTCTTGCCGGTACCGGGAGGGCCGCACATCAACAAATTATGACCGCCACTAACGGCCACCTCCAGGGCGCGCTTCACATGGTCCTGGCCGCGCACCGCCGCCAGATCCCGAGAAGGGGGTTGCCGACCGACCGCCTGCAGCAACTGCTCATCGAGTGGAAACGGGGCCAGGCGCACCTCACCACTCAAGTGGGCAATCAACTGAGCGAGCGTCTCCACTGCATAAACGGAGATATCGCTCACCAAAGCCGCCTCACGGGCATCTACCGCCGGCACGAAGACCGTGCGCATGCCATGCTCGCGCGCCAGGGCCACCATTGGCAGCATACCATTGGTATGGCGCACACTACCGTCGAGGGACAGCTCACCGAGGAAGAGACAATCAGAGATTGGTTCAACGGGGACAAGCTGGCCCGAGGCCAGCAAAATGCCGATTGCGATAGGGAGATCGTAGACAGGCCCTTCTTTGCGGAGGTCAGCGGGGGCCAGATTCACCGTAATCCGCTTATAAGGAAAAACAGCCCCACTATTCTTAATAGCGGCGCGCACCCGTTCGCGCGCCTCCTGAATAGCCGTATCGGCCAGGCCCACGATCGTAAAGCCCGCCAGACCGTTTGTCAGGTCCACCTCCACCTCAACCAGGGCGCCCTCTAGACCCACGATTGCACAACTTCGAACCTGCGCCAACATCCCGACTCCTTTAGAAACCTCCTTCCTCTCCTCCACATAGCGGCAGAAGATAGCTTTTATTATGGCGCAGTAGCTCTACATTTGCAAGCTTACCGATAAAATGGCCAGAGGTCGGCGGACCGCTGCAGGCTCTGGCCTAGGGAGTCCGAGCAGAAGGCAGCACAATAATCTCCTCGCCGGGCTTCAAAGCGATCTGCAGGTCACGCGGGCCAGTAATCAGCTTGTTACTCACGAAGAGCTGGATCTGAGCGCGTACACAGCCATGCTCATCGCACAGGCAGCGCCAGACCTGCGGATAGTGGGCCTCCAGCGCCTCAAACAGTTCGCCTACCGTGCTGGCCCGCACAACGATCTGGCTCTTGCCGCCGTTGCAGGCGCTCAGCGTTGAAGGTAAGCGCAGCGTCACAGTTGCCTGCTCAGTGCCACCCATGCCGTCTACCCTGCCTTTTGAAGATGGCATCGATTTTTCATCGAGAACAAGGCTCGCATTCCGAGACTCTATCATGCTGTACAAAGCAATATACTACATACAAAACCCCGTTTGCAAGCGTGGCCTGTAGAAACCCTGCCTCCAGCCTTCCCATCCGTCGAAGAGAACGGGCGACAGAGGCTGGAGGGAGAGCGTGTCGTCGCCGGATCAACCAAGCCTGGAAGAGCCTAGCTCAGGCGCGCACAGAGTCAGGGCCTCAATTGGTCGGCTAATCAGGCAGGCCCCGGCCTGCAGCAACTGCTCAACCAGGCGAGTCGCCTCGCCGCCAGTATAGTCCCGCTGAGCGATCCCCGTACGCGCCAAAAGGGCAGATAGCTCCGCCGACTCGGCCTCGGCCTCCGGGATAACAGTAATCGAATCCGACTCGGAGGCCTCAGGAGCCAGCAGCAGCACCCGGCGGCCCTGGCGAGCCGCAGCCAGAGCCTCGCGCAGCAAGGTAACATTGCCCGGCCCGACGTACATGGGACAAATAATCAGCACATCGATGGTCGAGAGGGCCGCCCGTAGCTCCGCCAAAGCCGCTGGCGAGATAGGCGCATAGGGCTGCTCGCTAAGCACACGACTCGCCAGGCGCAGGGCCAAAGTATGATCGCTGTCACCAATATTGAGCACCCCAGCCAGAAAAGGAATATGCCAATCCGCCAGAGCGCGCATTACCCGTTCGCCAGAACCGCCCCCAGCCATCACCAGCACCCGAGGGGATGGCTCCCGCGGCTCCGTCTCCTCCTCGGCCTCCTGAGCCTCATAGCTGCCGGGTGGCACCACACTGAAATGCGTCGTCCCGCGCACAATACCTACTCGCACCGCGATTCCATACACCCGACTCAATAAGCGCGGCTCCAAGACCGACGCTGGCGTCCCATCGGCTACAACGCCGCGTTGGAAGAGTATCAGGCGCGGGAAATAGCGGGCCGCTAGATTCAAATCGTGCATGGCTGCCAACACCGTCACCCCATGCTCACGGTTCAGCCGCTGCACCAGCTCCAGAACCTCAATCTGATAGCGGATATCCAGATGAGCGGTCGGCTCATCTAGCAGCAACAGATGTGGCTGCTGAGCCAGAGCCATCGCCACCAGCACACGCTGTCGCTCGCCGCCGCTCAGCTCATTGAAGGGCCGGGTGGCCAAAACATCAACGCCCGTCACGCGCATCGCCTCGGCGATCCGCGCGCGATCCTGCGGCCCATAGCTCCCCAGCAGGCCAACAAAAGGAAAGCGTCCCAGCGCCACCAGTTGCTCGACAGTAAACTCGAAAGGCATATGCAACTCCTGGGGTACCACTGCCACAACGCGCGCAAGCTCGCGACGGCGCCAACGCTCAAGCTCTCGTCCCTGCAGCCAGATCTCACCCTGAGCGGGACGCAGCACCCCGCTGAGCAGGCGCAAAAGCGTCGTCTTCCCCGAACCATTCGGCCCCAGCAGCCCCACCATCTCGCCAGCCGCTATCTGCAAGCAAACATCAAAAAAGATTGGCTGGGAGCCATAGCCAAAGCTCACATGGCGCGCCTCCAATAAGGGAGCGCCTTCCATGACAGACAGATCTCTCCCCCTGCTCTCAGGCCTGAGATGCATCACGACCAACGATACTCCTTCTTGCTCTGACGCAGCAGATAGAGGAAGAACGGGGCCCCGATCAAGGCGGTAAACACTCCCACAGGGAGCACGGCCGGTGCGATCACCGTGCGCGCCAGTAAATCGGCCAGGGTCAGGAAGGAAGCGCCACCGAGAGCCGAGGCCGCGATCAAAGGACGGTGGCGTGGGCCGATCAGCAAGCGCAGCATATGGGGAGTTACCAGGCCCACAAAGCCAATCAAGCCGCTAATCGAGACTGCTGCTGCCGTTAACAGCGAGCCGAGCATGATCAGCAGGAACTTATACCACTCGACGCGTAAGCCCAGATGAGCCGCTCCCTCCTCACCAAGAGCAAAGGCATCCAGTACCTGCCCCAAAACAAGCGCTCCTCCCACACCAGCCACCATGATAGCGCCCACGATCATCACAGGCCACCAGCTATTGACACTAATGCCTCCCGAGAGCCAGTTAAACAGGGCCTGCAAATTGAACTGTGCCTGGGGGCTGAGCGTCAGGATCAGCGTCTGCACTGCCACCAACAAAGCGTTCATCACAACGCCAGCCAGCAAAAGGGTCACCACTGGCGTCCGCCCGCCGACCCGTGCAATGGCATACACCAACAGCACCGTTAGCAAGGCCCCACTAAAAGCCAGCAGGGGCGTCAGTGAGAAAAAGAGGCCATAGGTCGCATCGAGCGGGAGAATAAAGGCGATAACGGCACCCAAAGCCGCCCCTGAAGAGGTACCCATGAGAAACGGATCGGCCAGCGGATTGCGGAGCATTCCCTGGAAGAGCACACCAGCCACGGCCAGGCCAGCCCCAACCAGGGCCGCGCCCAGCGCTTCCGGCAAGCGCAGATCCCAGATAATGATCGCGAGAGCCGGGTCCCAGCTCTGCCGGAAATGAAAGAGGTGACTACCATTCAGGAGAATCTGCAAGACGGTGCCAAACGGAATGGCTGTGGAACCAGCACTTACCGCCGCCAGCAGCGTCAGAGGCAAGAGCACCGAGAGACCCGCGAGAACAAGGGGGGTCAAGCGACGTCTCAGGTGCACGACCTTCGCTGAGGCCATAGGCGTCACCGGCGCTGGCGATTCTCGTCTCGTCTGGGTCTCGATCGTCAATCCCTCACAGGGCCGTCAACAGACTTCATCTCATGCTTTCGCTGTAACTATACGCGCTCAAGCCGTGCCTGTCAATGGACAGGCTGCCGGCCCGCTACCCGGACCGGACTTAGCGCCAGCGCTTTCCTCCCTGCTGCCGCTGCTGGCAGAGAAGCTACGCATATGCTACGATTCTGCTACGGAGTTCTGTCCGAAAGGCCAGTGTCAGGTGCCGACAGGCCCCGGATACTAGGATGAGCAGGCGAGGGAAAGGTACTTGTGAGCTTGCGACAACACAACGGCGTGGCGGCGCAGCGGCGCAAGAGGCCTTGCAACCCCTCGCTCGTTTTCATGGTGAAGGAAGAAGAGGGATCGAGCCGTTAATGTCTATCGACAAAGAGCTGTTTCGCTACGTCCTGGGGCAGTTCGCGACAGGAGTGACGGTCGTAACTACACGGGGCAGCGCCGGTCTGGTAGGGCTGACAGTCAATGCCTTCTGTTCCGTCTCGCTAGATCCGCCCCTGGTCCTTGTCTGTATTGATCTCAAGAGCCGTACCCTGCAAGCCATTCGCGAAAGCCGGGTGTTCGCCATCAATATCTTGAGCGAGGAACAAGAGGAACTGGCCCGTTGCTTCGCGCTGCCCTCGGAGGAGCGCTATCGCTACTTCTGCCACGCGCCCTATCACCAGGGCGTGACTGGGGCGCCGCTGCTTGAAGGGACCCTAGGTTTCGTTGAGACAAGACTGGTGGCTGACTATCCCGGCGGCGACCACGCGATTCTCGTGGGCGAAGTGATAGCCCTCGGGGCCGACGATCAACGCCAGTCTTCTAGCACATCAGCCGCCTCCGAGCACGCCATAGCCACGATGGCTCTGCAGGATGGCAATGGGCAGCCTGCTCACGCCAAACGGCCATTGGCCTACTACCGGGGTCGTTACCGTCATCTGGCCACCGATTACGAGCAGCCGAGCCTCCCACCGCTCTCAGCGCCAAGCGATGTCCTCTGAAATGGACTCGTCTCCTTTGCAGCAGGCGCCGCGCGGAGAGCGAGAGCAGCAGCAAGCGCGCCTCCTGCGGCTTGAGGAGCTGAGACGGCTCCAAACAGCCTTACGCGCCTGCCGTCGCTGTCAAGACCGTGGCTATCTCACCCAGGCGCTTCCTGTGGTGAATCCTGTCCTTCACGAGGGCCTCCTGGAGGGACTGATGGTTATCGGGCAAGCGCCTGGACTGCGCTCGCAGCAGCGCGGTATCCCCTTTGGGGGCCCGGGCGGGCGTGTGCTGCAAGCATGGCTAGAGCGAGCTGGCTTCCCTCCGGGCTATCTGCATCAACATGTCTATCTCAGTTCGCTCACACGCTGCTATCCCGGCCCGGCTCCCCGGGGACAAGGCGATCGCCGCCCTTCGCCCCAGGAGCTGGCCCTGTGCCGTCCATTTCTGGAGGCCGAGCTGCGCCTGTTGCGTCCTCGTGTGATTCTGCTCGTTGGGGGCATGGCCATAGAAGCCTTCTGGGGTAAAGTCAGACTCGAGGAGGTCATCGGCACCGCGCGTATCGAAGGTAAGCGACGCTGGCTCCCCTTGCCTCATCCTTCGGGAGTCAGCCGCTGGCTCAATACGCCCCAGCATCGCGAGCAGCTCCAGCGCGCGCTTGCCCTTCTGGCTGACTGGCGTCGCGAGTTGGAGCTGTAAGTCCTCTTCCCCGTGCTGCCTCTCTTGCCAGGCAAGATACTTTGCCACCTGAAGAGCCAACGCCAGCTTTCCAGATCGTGGCTGGCCGGGGCCGAAAAGGGCGCCGACGCTCTGGGGCCTCTCCCCTACTGCTATCTCGCCCGCGGCTCCCACTGCCGTTCTGCTCCGCTCGCTGGCGTCCTGGGCTGGCCCTACAAGGGCCAGAAGCCTACCATACTGGCTTGTGGAGATCAGGCCAGTGCGCGAGGCGAGGAGGAGCCGATGCTCATTGCCGAGGGCTAAGACTGCGCTGGTGGCTGGGACTGAGACTGCTCCTGCGTTGCGTTGGAAGCACTGCCTTGCTGGGAAAGCTGACGCATGCGATACTCATGCACCCCACGTTTCAGCGTACCCAGAGCCAACGTGGCGCAGGTAGGACGGGTCATGACTACCTCACGCCCCAGATCCTCAATCAGGTCCTCAAAGCTCAGATTCTCGATCTCCTCAGCCGTCATGCCGCGCGTCAACTCGGTCACGTAGGAGGCGGCGGCGCGGCTAATAGTGCATCCCTCACCCTCCCACTGGACTTGCGCCAGACGGCCCTGCTCATCGAAGCGCCCATACATAGTAATCACGTCGGCGCAGCCCGGATTGCCGCCCTTCAAACTCACATCGGCGTGCTCTAGCGGGCCATAATTGCGCGGATTCTCGTAATGGTCCAAAAGAAACTCGATTGCTTCTTGTCTATCCATAGGGCATCACAAAACTTTCCAACAAAAGCAACGGAACGAAGCTGCCACCACTGCGGCAGAGACAGACAGACCAGGCACTGACAAACCGAGACGCTGAACAAGGTGAGATTGGCACCTGGGCGTGTTGCCGACCTCTGCCCGGGGGCTGCCCCGTCCCGTTATCGCCTCACATCGACGTCTTGGGGCTACTGCATACCGGCACTCATCGCCTCGACCCGGAGAACTGGGTGAAGAGCCGACCGACTGCCGGACCTGGTCCCAGTCGGTCTCTCTGAGTCAAGGCTTCTCGATGGGCGCGCGTACCATATTTCCCCATTCGGTCCAGGAGCCGTCGTAGTTGCGCACGCGCGGATAACCGAGCAGTTGCGTCAGCACGAACCAGGTATGGGCGGAGCGCTCACCAATGCGGCAATAGGTGATCACATCCTTATCGGGCGTGATCCCCTGCTCGCTATAGAGCTTCCGCAACTCTTCTGCGGACTTGAAGGTTCCATCGGGGTTGGCAGCCATCGACCAGGGGATATTTTTCGCCCCGGGAATATGCCCACCACGCTGAGCCCCTTCCTGCGGATAGTTTACCATATGGATTAACTCGCCGGTATACTCCTGGGGCGAACGCACGTCAACCAGACCGTAGCCAGGCTTATGTAATATCGCCAGCACATCCTCGCGGAAGGCCCGAATCGACTCGTCTGGCTCCGGCGCCCGATAATCGCTCGGCTCATAATGGGGCACCTCCTTAGTCAGCGGTCGCCCCTCAGCCTCCCACTTCTGGCGCCCACCGTTCATAATCTTCAGATTCTTATGGCCATACATGGTAAACAGCCAGAAGCTGTAGCAGGCATACCAGTTATTGCGATCGCCATAGAGCACCACCGTCGTATCATTACGAATCCCCCAACGGCGCATCAGGCGCTCAAAGCCTTCGCGATCTACGAAGTCGCGCGTGACCGGATTCTGAACATCAACGTGCCAGTCCAGCTTTACCGCGCCAGGAATATGGCCGGTCTCGTAGAGGAGCACATCCTCATCGGCCTCGATAATCCGCACATTGGGATCGTTGAGATGCTCCGCCACCCACTCTGTTTCTACCAGAACTTCAGGGTGAGCATAGCCAGCGGGCGAACGCTGGCCCTGGCCTGCTGTTGTAGTCTCTGTCTCTGGCATAGGATCGTCCTCCCTCCTCCATTACATTACGGAATACGGATTCCAACAACATACCAGCTACAAGTACAGGCATCTACCGGTCTGCCTGACGCGCCGTGGCCCCTACCAGTCAGCTTGCTGCTCTCGGCGCGCTGCTGGCGCCTCGGCCAGAGTGTCTAGTTCGCCAGTGGGGCTGGTTGCGCGCTCAGGCGGTAGTTGACTATGTCAATTCAGTTTCTATTCTACCGCAGCCCGGGACCCAAGGCAAGCCAGACTCAGGCTAGTGAGGCAGCAGCGTGCTTTTGTGTGAGCAGTGCGCAGAGAGAAGCAGTCTCACTCAGAGAAGCAGCCTCACTCAAGGAAGGCTTGCAGGCGCTCTGCCAGCGCCGTATTCCGCTGCGCCACCCGATCATTGCGAATGGCCTGTTCCAGGGCCTGGGGCTGGCCCACCAGAACGCAGAGCCGCCGGGCGCGAGTGATAGCGGTATAGAGGAGATTTCTCTGCAGGAGTGGGGAATGCTGCGAGAAGAGCGGGATGATCACGGCCGGATACTCACTGCCCTGGCTCTTATGAATCGTGACCGCGTAAGCCAGCATCAGAGCGTCTAATTCGGCAAACTCATACTCGACCAAAAGGGGGCCAGCCTCCTCCTGAAACTCTACCGTTACAGTGGCGGCCTGATGATCGATGCGGCGTATCCAACCAAGGTCACCGTTAAAGACCCCCTTATCGTAGTCATTGCGCACCTGCATCACCTTATCGCCGATGCGCAAGTGATGCTTGCCTAGCAGCAATTCGCCCTCTGAACGTGGATTCAGCCGCTGCTGAAGAAGCTCATTAAGGCTGATCACCCCCAGAGGTCCGCGATAGATTGGTGAGAGGACCTGGATATCGGCGCGTGGATTGAGATGATAACGGGCTGGTAGCCGCTGCTCCACCAGATCAAGGATCAGATTGCGAGCCCGCAGCGGGTCGTTCTCGCGCAAAAAGAGGAAATCACTCCCCTCCTCATTCTTCACCACGGGCAATAAGCCGGCATTGACGCGGTGGGCACTGACCACGATGCGGCTCTGGCGCGCCTGTCGAAACAGCTCGGTCAGATGCGTAGTAGGGATGACCTCGCTGCGCAGGAGGTCACGCAGAACGTTGCCCGGACCAACCGACGGGAGCTGATCAGCGTCACCGACGAGCAACAGATGGGCCTCTGGGGGCAGAGCCTTGAGCAGATGATAGAAGAGGAGGATATCGACCATCGAGCACTCATCGACAATCACAAACTGGCAGCTCAGAGGGCGCTCCTCATGGCGCTGGTAGGCTCCGTCATGAGGCGTATACTCCAGCAGACGATGAAGCGTCTGAGCGGGCAGGCCTGTAGCCTCGCTGAGGCGCTTGGCGGCGCGCCCAGTGGGAGCTGTAAGCGCCACCTCGACACCTAGCCGACGCAGCAAGAGCAGCAGCGCCCGTAGCGAAGTCGTCTTCCCGGTGCCGGGACCACCCGTCAGAATACTAACCTTGGATGTAAAGGCCGTTTGCACTGCCTCGCGCTGCCGCGGCGTGAGCTGGAGCTGGCGCTTGACTTCCAGGTGATGAAAAACCTGTTCCCAAAGCGCTGGCGAGACGGCTGGCAGCCGGCTAGGCGTTCGCAGCAGCCGCCTGAGCAAGCGGGCCGAGCCCCGTTCAGCGTGCCAGAAGGGGCCGTAATAGACACGCCGCTGAGCCCCCCCGACAGCGGAGGAAAGAGCCGTCGCCGCCTGGTCGGGAGCCATGTTTAGCTCTGGCTGAGCAGGCGTAGTCGTAGCTTTGGCTAGCGCGCCGTGAGGGAGAGAGCAGACAGAGGTCGGTGAGAGGAAAGCCTCACCCTGGCTATACCTCGCCTCGCTAGCCAAAGCTGGCTCAAGAAACAGCTCGCCCTCCTGCAAACCCTGTTCCAGGGCCTGCTCCAGCGCCGAGCGAGGCGCCTCTAAAATACGCGCCGCCTCGATCAGCAGCTCATCCTCCGGCAGATAGCAATGGCCAGCCTCATTGGCCGCCTGCGCCAGAACATAGGTCAAGCCCGTCACCAGTCGTGGCAAGCTATCGCGCGGCAGACCTAACCTGGTCGCGATCTGATCAGCCGTTCGGAAGCCGATGCCATACACGTCCTGAACCAGCCGATAGGGATTCTCGCGCACAACCTTAACACTCTCGGCCCCATACTGACGGTAGATACGATTGGCCAGGTGCAGCGCAATGTCATGGGTCTGCAGAAAGAGCTGCACCTCTTTCATCTCTTGCTGCTGCGTCCAGGCGGCAACAATGCGCTCCCGGTCCTTCTGGCTCAGGCCACGTACCTCAGCCAGACGCTCTGGCTGCTGCTCAATGATCGCGAGTGTCTGCTCGCCAAAGTGCTCGACAAGCGTACGTGCTTTTTTGGGGCCAATGCCTTTAATCAGGCCGGAGCTAAGGTAGCGAATGATGCCCTCGGTACTCGTGGGCAGGCGCTGGCTAAAGCTCGTCACATGCAACTGGTGACCGTAGCGTGGATCGTATTCCCAGATACCTTCCACGGTCAAGACTTCGCCGGCGCGCACGCCCGGCAAAATGCCAACGATGGTCAACAGACCATCGCGCGACGAGCGCGATGGGCCGCGGCCAGTACCTCTGCTGGGGCGAAAACGTGCAACGGTATAGTGTGTTTCCTCGTTATGAAAAACGATGCTCTCAACAGAGCCTTCAAGCGTAGGCATGCCTGGCGCTTTCCAGGTCGCGTGGTGGTCGTAAGACCCACCCTGGGGCAGGAATACAAGCAAACAAGCAGGCAAGATAGAGGCTGCTGCTGTCCTTTCTATCTTAGCCTGCCACTATGGCCCTGTCAACCGCACGGGCTGTCACCTGAGGAGGCTGGCCTTTCCTCGGCGGTGGTGGCTGTCCAATCGGGCTATTGGTTAAGAAACCAATACTGATGAGGACAGTCGGCGTCTTATAATGAACTCGTATATATTTCCTAATGACGAGATAGCTCACGGTGCGATGTCCGACGCATGAGTGGAACTGGCCATAAGTATGGATCTCGATGTTCTTATTGATGGTGGTCACGATCACACCTCTGCTAGCGCTTCTTGTAGTGCGGCAAGGATAGAGAGTCAATGCTACTGACCTCGACCAAAGGCCTGGGCCAGAGGGAAAGGACTCGATGGAGAGCAAGGTGACCTATCGCCAGCAGTACACGCGCTGCGGCAAGCAGCGCTGCCGGAAATGCCGTGAGGGCGCTGGACATGGCCCTTACTGGTACGCCTACTGGAGCGAGAACGGGCGGACCGTTAGCAAGTACATTGGGGCGCAGTTACCGGCGGAGGTAGAGCAGGCAGGTCAACGGCTGTCGGCAGTCTCCGTCTCTGCCCGCCGCGCGCCAGCAGGGACGGGAGGTCGTACTGTCGCTGCCGGGGAGCGCGAGCGACGCAGTGGGCGTAGCGAGCCTGGCAAGCCACTGCTGCGTATTTACGTTCTGGGACAATTTCGCGTGGAGCGGCGCGGCAGCAGTGGCTGGGTAGAAGATGACGGACGACGCTGGCAGCGACGGCGGGCCCGTGCTCTATTGGGGTGCCTCTTGTGTCATCCTCTGCGACGGATGGGACGAGAGCAGGTGATGGAAGCGCTCTGGCCGGATCCCGATCTCGACAGCGAAACGGCGGCTAACCGCCTCAATGGGGCTGTCCATGAACTGCGTCTACTCCTGGAGCCGGAGATTCGCCGTCCGGCCTCTTCAACGCTCTTGCGCCTCCAACATGAGGTCCTGGAGCTAGCCGATGGTAGTGTCATCTGGGTCGATGCCGATGAATTTGAGCAGAAGATCAAGCTGGCCGAGCAGTTAGCTGATCCACCGCAGGTTGAGCGGCTGCTAGAGGAAGCGACGGCTCTCTATCGCGGCGATTTCCTGGTGGAGGAGCTGTATTCAGAATGGGCCCAGCCTCGTCGTGAAGCGCTGCGCCGTCGCTGGATGGGGGCATTGCTCCAACTGGCTGAGCTACGTGTCAAGCGAGGAGCCTTGTCCAGTGCCATTGAGCCGCTCGATCGGCTGCTGATGAGCGATCCAACTCATGAGACAGCCGTCCGCCAATTGATGATGGTCCTCATGGGGCTGGATCGCCGCGTAGAAGCCTTACAAGCCTATCAGCGCCTGACCGAGGTGCTGGAGCGTGAATATGGCAGCGAGCCGCTGCCCGAGACACGGCGCCTCTATGAGGCACTGCGCAACGGTGAGCTGATGCCGGCTCCCTCTACCGCTTTTCTGACCACGCTTGCTGGACCGGGGGCTGCCCTGGCCTCGGCTCAGGCGGCTCCCTCTGTTGGGTTTCAGACCGGCCCCAGTCCTGATGATGGCTCGACTTCAGCGACCACTCGCCCGGCAGTGACGGGCATGGCGGCGAGAACTGTGGCGAATCCGCACTTCCCGTCGGGGCGTCACAAGCGGACGCCGCTGATCGGGCGCGAGCGTGAATTAGCGCTGATGCGACAACTACTTTCCCACTGGCACCCTGTCAGGTCCACAGTGAGGGCTGGTGAGCAGGAAAGCGCCATACTGGCGGCAGCTAAGGCTCAGCAGACGTCACCAGCGCAGTTGTCGCTCTCACCGCCTCACTTCGTGCTTTTAACAGGGGAAGCGGGCATCGGTAAAACGCGCCTCGCCGAAGAGCTAAGTGATGAGGCCGGGCGCCAGGGCTGGCAGGTCGTCTGGAGCCGCTCCTATGAGCAGGAGGGAGCTATTCCTTATTGTCCCTGGGTCGAACTGCTGCGCACCCTCTTGCAGGGTCGGCTGACCGACCGCAGGCTCTCATCAGCTCAGCTACTGACAGAGCTGGGCCTGTCTACTTCTCACCTGCAGCGTCTCTGTACCCTGTTGCCAGAACTCTATGAGCTGCTTCAGCCAGCAGTGGCTCCCCTGGTCATGCCGGTAGAGCAGGAACGGCTCCATCTCTGGGAAGCCACACTGAGCCTGCTTACAGCTCTCAGCCGACGGGCGCCGCTCCTGCTGGTGCTCGATGACCTCCATTGGGCGGATGAAAGTAGCCTCGAACTGCTCAGCTACCTTGCGCGTCACTTGCGTGAGCAGCCGATTCTCCTCCTGGGAACCTGCCGCGATATGGAGCTGCTCCCTAGCCATGCGCTGCGCACGCTCATCAACGATCTGCAGCGCGAGCAGGTCCTTTTGACGCTGGCGATCCAGCCCCTGACAGCAGCTCAAATCGCGCAGCTTGTTTCCCATTTGCCTGCCCGTCTTGTACACAGTATTCAGACGCAGGCCGACGGTAATCCCTTCTTTGCTGAAGAGTTGGCGCGTTACCTTGAACGCGAGGCCAGCGAGGGAGGTTCGGCCTCGGCGGGGCAGGCCGTCGCTGGGGAGGGCCGGCTCTCGTTGCCTGCCACGATTGCCGCTGTACTTGATCGGCGCCTTGGCAAACTCAGCATGGCTTGCCAGGCGCTGCTGAGTAAGGCGGCGGTTTTCGGCGCCCCCTTCGAATTCAATCATCTGCTCTTCATGGATAGTGGCCAGCTTCCTCATCCGCAGGAGGAGCAAGTACTTGATTTGCTAGAGGAGGCTCTGCGTGCTGGCCTGCTGATTGAGGAGGAGAACGGTCGGCAGGTCAGCTACCACTTCTGGCATCCTCTCATAGAAAGCCATCTCTATCAGAATCTCTCGGTCGCGCGCCGCATCCAGCTCCATCGTCGGGCGGCTGATGCCCTGCTGACGCTTAATCCCCAGCGCGAGGAGGAGGTAGCGGCGGCTGTCACCTACCATTTGATTCGTGGAGCCAGCGATGGCAAGCGTATTGCGCGCTATGCAGAGCGCGCGGCCAATCGAGCGTATCGACTCGCGGCCTATGGCGAGGCCCAATACTATTACCGCCTGGCTCTGCTGGCCCTGGCTGGGGCGCCGCCCCCGCCTCCTCTGGAACGCCAGGCTGTAGTGAGTGCCGACTATCTGCCCTCGGAGGCCGATGCCGATCCGGCTCCCTCGCTGGATCAGCTTCTGCCCAGCGCCGGTGAGGAGGAACTGCTGCACTTTGCCCGCCTCCTGGAACATGTCTGCGAATGCTGTATGATGCAGGGGAACTATAGCGAGGCGCGTCGTCTCTATGCGCGCGTGCTCGCCTTGCGTCAGCGCTCCCTGCAAGTCTGGGAGCGCCAGCAGACAGAACCAGGCAGCGAACTGGTGCACAAGCGGCGTCAGCATGAGGCCCAGATTCAAGCCATCATCTGGCGCGAAATGAGCCTGGCCTGGCTCAGAACCGGTGATTTTGCTCAGGCCCGCCTTTGCCTCGAAGAGGGCAAGCGCGCCCTGCGCGAAGCCAATGCCCTGGAAAGCCCTGCCAGCGCCTGCTTGCTCTTGCAGGAGGGCAATCTCTCGGCGCTGGAGGGCAACTATGATGAAGCGCGTCGCCAGGTCGAGCAGATGCTGACCATGCTAGAAAAGGCGATGGGCCATGAGCCGACCCCACTGGCCGCTGGTCAGGAGCCGCCTACTCTCAGCGAACGTGCTATTGCTGGTGACCCGCTGGAACTAGGCCATGCTCACGAGACCCTCGGCGTGATTGCTGCGCGGCTAGGTCATCCGAGCGAGGCCTTGCAACACCTGCATACGGCGCTCACTATCTATGAGCAGCATGAGTGTCTGATGGCTATGGCCCAGATCTGTGGCAATCTGGGCGCGGCTCATGCTCTGGTTGCCGACCATCAAGCGGCGCGGGCTTACATGCGGCGGGCCTTGGAGTTAACAGAGCGCACCGGTGACCTCCCCAATATGGCCTTTGTCACAGGCAACCTGGGCGAGCTGGCGCGCCGCTGTGGAGATTTGCGCGAAGCAGAAACCTATTTCCGGCGCAGTCTTGCCCTCGCCGAGCGAACTCAGGAGCGCGAGCATATGGCCTGGTGTAATATTGCTTTGGCCGAAACGCTGCAAAGTGCAGGCAAACTCGATGAGGCCCTGCGCTGTCTTCAGCGCTCCCTGCTCACTGGACGGGCAATTCACCACGCTCGCACGGTGGCCCACGCCCGTATCG
This sequence comes from Thermogemmatispora sp., assembly GCF_019683755.1. Lineage (GTDB taxonomy): Bacteria > Chloroflexota > Ktedonobacteria > Ktedonobacterales > Ktedonobacteraceae > Thermogemmatispora. The sequence goes on from NZ_JADGHT010000014.1 coordinate 16,742, forward strand.
TGCTGGCCGAGGTACGGCTCGCCCAGGCTAGCGCCGCCTGTCTGGCTTACTTGCGACAGCACCCGCTTCCTGCTGCTGAGGACCACGGCAAGAGGGTGCTTTTGGACCACTGCCGTGAGAGTTGTCCCTACCGTCGCTTGCTCCTACGAGGCCAGCGCGCTTTAGAGCGGGCGCTGCGTTACGAGGGACTGGATGCCGAGGTCGCCGTAGAGGGACGCTATCTGCAAGCCTGCGTTGCTTTTTTGCTCAATTGCCTAGAGGTGGCTAAACAGATCACCTTAGACCTGCTTGCGATTGCCGATCGTCAGGAGAATCGCCTGACACTTGGCCATGCCCATCGGCTGCTGGCTCGCATCCTGGCGGTCCAGGGAGAGGCAGAGGCGGCTGCCGCTCACTTTGAGCAGGCTGCGCGCATCTTCGATGCGAGCGAGCTGATCCTTGATTATGCGCGTACCCTCCATAGCTATGGTGCCCATCTGGCTCTCCTCGGCGTAGAGCGGAACGCGGGCGAGCAGCTTGCACGGGCCTTTTCCTACCTGAGAGAGGCTCAGGCCCTCTTTGAACGCGCTCAGGCGGCCATTGATCTCCAGTGGATCGAAACCCTCCTTGCCTCCTGGCCCTCGCTGCCGTTGCTCGCGGCTGCTCTCAAAGTCATGCCGTGAGCAAGTGCTACGGCCTGTCTCTGGGCAGACCTGCGCTCTGGCCCTAGATGCCTGCGTAGCCAGGTTGACACTGCCTGACGAGCGGCCATAGAATGAGAGTGCAGGTCAGAACTGCAGGCATTGACAAGGGTGGAGGTTTGCCCTGTGCTAGCCGCTTGCGGCCTGACACGCTATGAAGAATCAGGCCCGCTTGTAGGGGCCTGGTCAGTGCACTAGCCTAACCGCGGGCGGCAGACCAGCCCCCGGATAAAGGAGCCGATCGACTTGAGTGACGTTCGTGAGCAAAAGCCAACTGCTGAGGAAGAGCTGCTAGCCCTGCGCCAGTTGGTGCAGATCCAGCGCGAGCTTGAGGAGCAGATCAATCGCGTCTTTGCTCCAGAGGATGAGGCTCTGCATTATGCCCTGCAGGCCAGCGCAGAGGCTGGCCTACCACAGATCAATATTTCCCCCATTGAGGGCAAGCTCTTGCAGTTCCTGGCGCTGGCCTGCAGGGCGAGAGCTATCCTTGAGATTGGAACCCTGGGAGGGTATAGTGGCCTCTGGCTAGCGCGTGCTCTGCCGCCCGATGGACGTCTGATCACGCTGGAGCTGAATCCTCGGCATGCCGACGTGGCGCGCCGCGTCTTTGAGCATGCCGGCGTCAGTGATCGGGTCGAAATTCGTCTTGGTCGGGCCTTAGAACTGCTGCCGGCGCTTGTCAACGAAGGTGCAGGACCATTTGACTTAATCTTCATTGATGCTGACAAAGCGCCCTATCCACGCTACCTTGACTGGGCCTTGCAGCTCAGCCATCCTGGTAGCATCATTGTCGCTGACAACTGCCTGCGCGATGGACGTTTTGTTCGCGAGCCAGTGGATGATGTCACGGCGGGCATCTTCGAATATTGCCGGCGCATAACGGCTGACCCCCGTCTCTTCTCACTGGCGCTCAATATCGACTCCGGCTATCGCGACGGGTTTACGGTGACATTAGTGCGCGAGGTATGAGCGCAGTAGCAAGGAGCCGCCCAGAGACCGCAGCCATTACCATTGTTGGTGGCGGCATCATGGCCGCCACCCTGGCCTATCAGCTTGCCCGGCGCGGCATCGGTGAGGTAGTCGTACTAGAACGCGAGACGGTAGCCTCTGGCTCTATCGGGCGTGCTACAGGAGGGCTACGCCAGCAGTTCGCCGATGAACTGGATATTATCTTTGCGCACGAAGGCCTGCACTTCTATCAGCGCTTCATCGCTGAGATGCAAGCTGAGACGGCCCTTGCTGCTCCGCCACCGCCGCCATTCTACCAGTATGGCTATCTGTTCCTGGTTAGCAACAATGAGCGCTGGCGGGCCATGCAGGGCTACGTTGCGCTCCAGCGGCGTCTTGGGGTCCCCACGGAGCTACTGACGCCGGAGGAAGTTGTTGCGCGCTGGCCGGGGTTGCGACTGGTGACGGAAGATCTTTGCGGGGCCACTTTCTGCCCAACCGACGGCTACACCGATCCGGCGGCGATGACGCGTGCTCTCCTGGGGACGGCGCGTCGGCTAGGTGTCAGCGTCTACGAACACAGTCCTGTTGTAGCCATTCAGGTGGCCCGGGGGCGCGTCCAGGCCGTAGAGACTCCACAGAGGAGGCTACTGACGCCGCTAGTAATCAATGCCACGGGGGCCTACGCCGCGCTGACGGCACGCCTGGCGGGGATAAACGACCTCCCGGTCTATCCTCTGCGACGTCAGCTCTATCTCTGCGAGGCAGTTCCTGGTCTCCCGCAGGCGTTACCGATGGTGGTAGACCAGGCGACAGGGCTGCATTTTCGCTGGCGCGAGGGAGATCTGCTTGTGGGCCTGCCGCACTCTCCCTCTCCCGACGAAGAAGCGGCCAGCCTGGCGCTAGCGCCGACAGCCTTTGATCTCACACTTGACCCTGCTGTTTGGTCCCAGATCAAGCAGGCCATTGCGCACCGCTTTCCCGCCTTGGCCGGCCTGCACCTTCGGCGCGCCTGGGCTGGCCTCTATGAGATGACGCCGGACGAACATCCCATCCTGGGCCCCACCGAAGTAGAGGGCTTTCTCTGCGCCTGCGGCTTCTCTGGGCATGGCTTCATGCATGCGCCGCTAGCGGCACAACTTCTGATCGACTACATCACCACAGGCAAGAGCAGCGCGCTAGATATTGCCCTGTTCAGTCTGCAACGCTTTCGCGAGGGCCGGCTGCTGCCTGCAACGCGGCTGCTCTAGACAAAGGAGAGGCGATGAAGATCGATACCGACTTTCATAGCCACGTTTCCCGTAGCTCGGCCAGAGCGATGGTGAGCGAGGCAAAAGAGCAAGGTTTGCGCGTGCTCGGTCTCTCGGAGCACGTTTTTCAGATGCGCGAGCTGCGCCCACTGCTCGCTCATATGCCGCTAGAAGGGCCAGAAATGGCCCTGGTGGACTATATTGAGGCGGTGCAGGAGGCCGGGCGAGCCTTGCGGTTCGATGTCCGTCTGGGATTGGAGATTGATTTCATTCCGGACAAGATTGAAGCGATCCGTGAACTGCTACAGGGCTATCCCTGGGACTTTCTCATTGGCTCGGTGCATGAGATTGATGGCAAGCTACTTGAGAATGAAGAGGGATGGGGAGAAGCAGCCGAGGCAGAGCAGGCCTGGCATCGCTATATGGAGCTGCTACGCCAGGCTGTATGCTCAGGCTTCTTCAGCGTCGTCAGCCATCCGGTGAGATTGTTTGTCGCGAATCCCCATTTGCCGGCCACGATCGATGAGGAGCTGGAGCTGCTGGCTGCTGAAGCCGCTCGCCGCGATGTGGCCCTCGAAGTCAATGGCTTCGACGTCGCAACGTATCCCCAGGTTGTGCGCCGTCTCGTGCGGGCCTGCGCCTTGCAGGGTGCGCCGGTAAGCGTAGGCTCCGATGCGCACTATCCATCAAGCCTGGCCAATAGTCACGAGGCCAGTGAGCGCCTGCTGCGTGAGGCAGGCATCCAGCGAGTGCGTATCTGGCGCGGCATGGCGCCTGAAGAGTACCGTATCTGAAGCTGCCGGCGAGAGGGCCGGGCTGCATAGCCATACTATCAGCCGACCCTCCCTGCTCTCATGGCGGCTAGGCGCTCATAGAAGGCCGGGACGGGCTGATCGGCTGCCGCTGAGGTGCTGATCAGCCCGTCCCGAGAGCTGACAGAGAAAAGGGAAGATTGCTCGCTCAGGCTGGAGGGTAGCGATTGTAGCCGACCAGCCGATTCGTAGTGATTGTCTGAGCTGAGAGCTGCTGACCGTTATCCAGGTTATAGGCTAGCAGCGAGGCATGGCCGTCAGCATAATGAGCCTGCACGACCAGATGATGGCCATAGGGCGCGAGAGCCACATCGCTCTCACAGATCAGCTCAGGATCAAGCGCCGCAGCTTGAGTCTGGGCGGTGCCATCAGAGCAGAGAGCTTGAGCACCCGGGGCGGCATCGTGCAACAGGACTTGATCTTGAGCAGGCGTCAGTCCCAGCTTCACTACCTCAAAGCTCCCCTGGCTATAGCGCATAATCATCAGTGAGTTATCTGCCGCGTAACCAATTGGAATGCCCCAGGGGCGCAGACGATGGCGATTCCCTCCATCGCTGTCAACGGCATAGATGCCTGGTGCCTCCGACTGGTAATTGACATAGTAGATGGTACGCCCATCGGGGCTAAGCCAGAAATCGGTGCTGGCCCTGGGCACCGGCGGCGTAATCGCCTCTCGTTTTTCGACGCTACTTCCCAGCGGTAACCGGAACAGCGCCTCCTGGTTGCCGTTGATAGGCTGCACGAAGTAAAGGTACGGAGAACTATAGAAGGCCAGACGCGAATCTGGCAACGAGGACATGACCACTTTGGGCTGTGCCTGCTTCATATTGACTCGCAGCATCCCCGTGGGCGCATTGAGCAGCAGCGTCTGGGAATCGAGCCAGATAGCATTTCCGCCGCTGCCGGTGCTATGGTATTGGAAGCGCGTCAGGGGTGGCGTAACTCTCAGATCCACAACATAGTAGTCCGTATGAGTGGTACTCGGGACATGGTAGGCTAGCGAGCTGCCGTCGGGGGAGATGCCGTCGATCTCCGTCTGCGGGGGCATGGCGGCGAGCAGTGACTGCAAATGACCGGTAGCGTAATTGTAATTGCTGACGGCGATCTGCCCGTTCTGATCGCTAGAAACCAGCAGCAAACCATTCCAATCATCAGCAGGCGAGAGATTCGCAGGGATCTGTACCTCAGAGGGCGTAGGAGTCGCCTCGCTCTTGACCGGCAACTGATCCCAACCAATCAGTTGTGGGGCGCCAGCACGCGTCATCTGGCTGGCTGAGACAGACAGCAACAGCTTCTGAGTGTGCGTAGTCAAATTCGTCGCCCACAGGCGCAGCGAGTGGTCGGGATAGAGAGCCTCAGTCAGCAAGGCCCAGCCATAAGGGGCGAGGGCTAATCCATCAGGCAGCACACTACTGGCCCCCGGGGCAGCATTGACGACCACAAGCTGATCCTGTTGGGGGGTGTCCCCCAGCTTCCTCACTTCGAAGGCCCCATGAGCCTCCTGAAGGAAGAGCAACCGATTATCATCAGCAAAACCGAGCGGAATGCCGTGCCGATTGAGCGCGCGCCGATTGCTGCCATCGCTCTCCACCATATAGAGCGTGGCTCCCAAACCGTGGCCCACGCTGTAGTAGATCGCCGAGCCGGTTGGGCTGAGCAGCCAGGCATTGCGACTGCTTGGAGCAGAAGAGAGACCCTGATTCGCCACCAATGGGCGGGAGGCAATTGAGCGGAGTTCCCCGCTTGCCAGATCCAGCCGATACAGCATCTCCTGGCTATTCTCCTGGCGAGTAAAGAATAGGAAATCATTGTAGTAGAAAGTGAGCGTACTACCCTGCAATATAGGCGAGGAGTAAATCAGCTCACTCCTGCCAGACAGATTTACCAGGAAAAGCTGACTACCGGCATCGATCAGCAGATGGCGATCATCGGTTGTCCAGACCGCGCTTGGATTGGTGCAGCTACAGCTAAAGATCGCTTCAGGTTGAGAGAGCGTACGGAAAAGGCGAGCTTTGCCTGTGCTCTGGTGATAGAGGAGATCGCGTCCACTATGGGCGATCCCATCGACAGCAGAAGTTGCATCGCAGCAGGAGGTAGTCAGAAGACGCTTCTGACCGCTGAAAGGGTCATAATTATAAAGAGGATAGCGGCCAGCGCTATCGGGAATGGGATCGACCATCATGACCGCTTTCCAGGCCAGACCTTGATAGGTAGCCTTGAGAGAGACAGCCGTTGGAGGTGAGGAAGTGGGTGTCTGAGGGGCAGAGTGGCGCAGCAAAAGATATCCCAGGCTTCCCGTCGACAAGAGTACCACGAGGATGACCGCCACCAGGACCAGGGTTTCCCATAGTGGAGAGCGTCGCGCGGGCCGGGTAAAGGAAGAGTCCTGAGCAGGCAGCTCGGGAAGCCGACTCAGCACAGCGAAAGGCAGCCGGTGGTGGTGGTTCCGTCCGACGTGGTCGACCTGATCCGAAACCGTCAGGGCTTCGCTGGCAGCCTCCGCCTGAGCCTGATCGGAGCGAATAAGCTGCAGGATCAGCTCCTGAGTTGAGGGCGTGCGACGCTCGGCCTCCTCCAGAAACTGACGTAGCAGTTGGCGCTGACGGTCACGCTCATTGCGGGCCTGGTCCACTACTGTCGAACAAATCTGGCATTCAGACAGGTGGCGCCGCAGTCGGCCAAGCAGCTCAAGCTCATCTCCCGGAAAAGATGACGGCTCTGGCTCGTTGGCGCCGCGATTCAGCGTTCCGGGCGCATCAAGCTCATCGAGTAGACGCAGGCAGTGGATGCTGAGAGGACATGATGGTGAATCAGGTCGCTCCTTTCGCTTCATGACTGGCCTCCTCGATTAAGCCGCTTGTAGACCTGTTGAAATGCCTGACGTGAGCGGGCCAGGCGGCTGCGCACGGCTGACAGCGAATCCTGCATGATCTCAGCAATCTCGCGATAGGAGAACCCCTCGGCATCTAGGAGCAGGCAGGCTGCGGAAGCTGGAGGGAGCTGAGCCAGCACACGGGCCACCAGATCGCGCTCCATGACCTGCTCTTCGAAGCGCTCATCGCTGACAAGCGCCTCCTCGGGGGGGACCTCTGAGAGATCGTCACCCTGGTTGGTTGGGCTGGTGAAAGGAACCCAGGTGATGCGACGGCGGCGGCGCCACTCACTGCGCAACTGGTTCAAGGCAATGCGATAGATCCAGGGGGCAAACTGTAGCTCTTCCCCCTTCATTCTGGGCAAAGCGCGAAAAGCTGCCAGGAAAGTTTCCTGGCAGAGATCCTGTGTTAATTGTACATCGTGCGTCAGACTATAGAGCATGCGTCTGATGCGCGGCTCGTAATAGACTACTAGCGCCTCGAAGGCTGCTGTTGAGCCGTGGCACGCCTCAATCGTCAGCCGAGACTCGTCTTCCAGAGTCTTCATACGCCCCATCACCAGGTGAAAGGAAAAATTGGGTCCCTCACAGGGGATAATGCACAGGCGAGTCATTTTGTCGCAGCCGGGTACACCTGGCCAGAGAGAGCCATGTAGGCGGCTAGGAGCGGCCTACTCAGCGGAGGGAGAGTCAGGTGTCTGGCGCGGTTCTGTGGCGGGCAAAGTTGCCAGCGAGGAATGCACCTCAACATAGCGCGCAAGGATAAAGACCACATCGGAAAGGCGATTCAGATAGCGGATCACCTCAGCGTTGTGGATCACGCCATCGTGAAGCAGCTTCACCGCCAGGCGCTCGGCGCGGCGGATCACTGTGCGGGCAAAATCGAGCGCGGCCCCATCAGGGGTATCACCAGGGATAACAAACCGGTTAGGAATCTCTACCGCGCGCTTCAATTGCTCGGCCTCGGCCTCCAGGCGCTGCACATGCTCAGCAGTGATACGCAGCCCGATTTTCTCATAATTTTCAGGGGGTGTGGCCAACTCGCCCATTAACAGATAGAGATCCTGCTGAAGGCGATAAATCAGGTCCTTCACCCGTTGATCGCGGGCTACAGCGCGTGCCAGACCAAGGGCGGACGTTGCTTCATCAACGGTGCCGAAGGTCTCGGGGCGCGGATCATACTTTGGGACGCGCTGCTCTCCGAGCAGGCCAGTATAGCCCATATCGCCGCCGTGAGTTGTGACTTTGGCCATTGCCTGCCACTCTCCTCTCTAGCTCTTATCTGCTTGCCTTCTCGCGTATACTCGCCTGATCATTGTAGGCTGGCGCGGCGAGGCCTGCAGCACCCAAGCGCGACCAGCCAGAACAGCGAGCGTGCTCGGTCAGTAACCGGAGCTAAGGCTCAGGATCTCGTTCCTAGGGATCTGAGCAGTCTCGGCTCCTCACTAACTATAGCACAGATCACTACTCGTCGGTGCGACCGCGGTAGCGATAAGCGCGACTCACACGGCGCCAGTCCAGTTCACGCCCACGTACGGGACGTTCCTCATCCAATGGCTCCAGCGTATTGGTTGCCAGAAAGCGGCGGCGCAGATTGGAGAGATCGATTTGCTCATCGGGAGGGAAAAAAGCGCGGTAGAGCAGCGTAGCCTCAGCCAGCGTCAGGGTGCCATCGCCACTTGGTGGCTCGCGAAGAGCGCGCAGCGGGCGCGTCTCTTTACTGAGAGTGGTATGAGTCTCCTGGCGCCACCACTCGATACTGTCACGGCGGGGAGTTGCCATATCAGCCAGATAGCGTAATACCAATTCCGGGTTACGTTGAATCTCCGAGCGCAGGGTATTCAATGCCATCTCTAAAACCGGACGAGCTTCGGGATCAAGCTGGCGTTGACCAGACTCGACCTCGGCCACCGGCGTCCACTGCACACGCAGACTTGGGACCGGGTGCCGCTGCAAATTAGGGCGCAGCTCGTCGCGATTGGCCCGTAGAAGCACGCTGTGAATCAACGAAACAGCCGCCCCTTGCTCGGCGCTCCCCCACACATAGACTTGTTGCTCTACCCAGCCCGCTTTTAACTGCAACAGAGAGGCGTCATCGGGCCAGAGCAGCACAGCCTCAAGCGTGCGGAGCACCGCCTCTGTCACGGTCTCATTACTGAGAACAAGGCGCATAGGCGGCCCCCACGGCCCTTCACGCAGCAACACCCAGAGACTCCAATCACGGATCGCAAAGATCACCACGCCAGCGGTGACCATTAAACGGCGGGGACTGTTGTCGCGCACGGGCCGCGCAGGGATCGAGGAATTTGACCCTGAGAGCGGAGTATTCACGCTTCTTCTTCTGTCCCCCTGTCCGCGGCAAGCTTTGACCCGGCCATATGTAGCTGATTCTACCTGCTCTTGCCGACGGACGCAAGCCTACTACAGCCCAGCTACCGTACCGCTCTCGCTGCCTGCCTGTCTGCCTGCAATCTTGACAGTCGCCCGTTTGACCATCTACCTATAATACAGCCTTGTCTCTGACTCTTGATAAGTCTGGATCTAGTTCAGCAAGACTCAAGGGAGAGAAGGCCTTAGCTGCTTCGTTAGCTTCCTTGGCTTCGCGTGGGGCGAGGGAGAGATGTCCGGTAAGTGGTAGTCTGCCAGATGCGGGAGAGTCACAGATGAGCCAGGCCAGCACATCTATAGAGCTGCTTCTGTTTGCCAGCGCAACCCAGCCTCCGTCATCTCATCTTTGCACGCTCAGGGGGCGCCTGGTGCCAGTGGCCAATGCCGATTGGCTTGAGCGGAGGTGCTGCCGCTCCGCGCTCTGGTTAAGGATGTGGACCTACTTGGGTTCCAGCAATTTAGGGGAAGGCTCGCTTATCGAGCGAGCAGGCTCGGGACCGGGAACAGCCGGTCCAGCGTGGCCTGCTCTGCTAGAGGTGAAGCGCCGCTGATATTTGATCTTGGTCTTTTACTTCAACAACAGGAGCCGCAGTAACTGATAAGTGCCCAACGCTGATGCTGCGCTGGCCAGTAAACCCAGGAGCAGGCGATAGCGTTGCAGCGTCTCGCGTAGCGCCAGGGCTTCGACCCTTGCGTCACCTGTTGTTCGTGTGCGCCGTAGAGATTGGTACTGCATAACCTCTCCTCCCGCCGCAAACGGCGAGTGCAATGATGGCAGGAGCATCGGAGCTGTTAGCTCACGCTCTCCTCGCCCTACTACAGATACGGAGACAGACAATCTAGAGTTGGAGACATTGAACCTTTTGGCCGACCTTACTGGATCGGCAAGGGTCTCGAGACGATTGCAAAGGCCCGGCTGCCAACTGGCTACGCTACTATTCTAGCTAGAGCTGACCAGCAACCGTCGAGGGATCAGCCAGCGGCTGATCTGTCTCTGCCATGCCTGACGAGAACTCTCCATAGAGAGCTAACAAGCGGCGGGCTCGGGCATAATCCCGTTCGACCAGCACACGAAAAAGCTGTTCACAGCCGGCTAGCAGCTCAGCCGCCGTCGCCCGCTTGGCAGCGGTCAATGAGCCGAGCAGATCATGACGCCGCGCGGCTCGGAAAAGCCCGTGTAGCTTTTCAAGACAATCGCCTAGCTTGGCCTGTGCATCTTCGCTGTGGCATTCGGCATCAACCAGAGAGGCCGCCAGTGCTAGGAAGCGCTCACCCTGTTGGAGCACCTGGTCATACTCGCGATAGCGTGCCTCTAACAGTGTCTGCAGCATCCGTTGCTCATCAGCAGGGTCCAGGGCGACAAGAGCGAAAAGGCAAGCCTCTCCCCCCATCTCGCGTATTTCTTGGGCAAGCTGGCGGAAGTGCTTTTCAACCTCCTCGGTAAACGGCAGGACGTAGACCGAGTGCTGAAGTGGGTAGGCTCCGAGATGTTGCAGGCGACGCCAGACCCAGACCCGCTTCTGCGAAGGCTCACTTGGAACTTTATACGTCAGTTGCAACCAGCGCATACCATTGCGCTCAGACATAGGCTATCCCCCCGGAGGAAATGCCAGTAACATATGTTACTAGCATCAGGTATCTTACTCGAAGAAAGGGGAGAAAGTCAAGCACAATAAGAGCTGGGAGGGACGCATGTCCACCCGATGAAGGCGCGGACTCAAGGTGAGTCAACAGCCTGGGCTGATCATACCCCACTTGGAGCACGTCAACGGCTAGACTTTTGCATGTACAAAGGTCTCAATAGCTAAGCATAGCGGTGATATCTCGATAGAGCGTCTGGGGAAGGCTGGGGCCAGGGCTATATACCATTGAGAAACAGCCGGCTGGAGCCCTCCAGGGCTGATCTAAGCAGCCGATCAGACTACCCACTGCTGTGGGCGGCTGTTTTCCAGGCATGATTTGACAGACATAGCGCGGACGGATTGGCCAGCATTTGTCAATCAAGGCTCAGCTTCCTGCAGTCTGACCGTGATCAGGTCCTCTTTCGGGCAGGGCATTCCCTCTGACGAAGGGCTGGAGCAGCCAAAGTGAATACAGGGCATACGGTTGCCAGGGTCGAATCTAGAAACTGGAGCGGGAGCGTCTCAAGCCAGGCTGAGATCCCTGATCTCCCTTCCAGCCTTAGTCATCCCAGCCGGCATCTGCCGGCTGGGGCAAACCCATTGCTCTCGCCTGTTCGCCGGCTGAGCGACGCTAATCGAGGTCTGCTGGCAAGACTGGAACTGGTAAATGGTAACATATGTTACCATTCCCTCTGCTGACTGGCTCCTGGGCGAGTTAGCCTCTCTATAGGCTGCAAGTGCCGCGGAGGAATGTAGCCACAGCAGGTGGCTGGCTTAGGGGCCAGGGCTGAGAATGAGCTGACCTAGCAGCCAGCCAGCCATGAGCTGCAGAGCCTAGGGGCCTGACAGGGGTCACTTGCCTGAAGTAGGGGCGCGCCAGTAGCGGCGGTGGAATAGCCCACCTCTTTCCTGACTTGCATTACTTCTCACTAGCCCGGCGAACTGCAGGTGCTCCAATGCCTCCAGCAAAAGTCGAGGGCGCAATTGCTCAGTCTCGACCTGGCGCTGACGCAGCCGCTCAGCCAGCTCAGCGAGTGTGATCCCTTCTTGTTCGGGGAGAGAGAGCAGCACCAAGTGAGCCAGACGCAGGCGAGCAAGCCGCTGATGAGCCTGGGCCGGAGTTTCTGCCGGCTGTCCCTTGCCGGGAGAAAACTGCACTTCCAGTCGGCATTCGGGGGCGCCGTGCTTCATACAGGCCACCTCCACAATACGGACAGCCTCGCCATAGCGTTCGGCGGCCCCCTCAATAGCGCCCCAGAGCAGGGAACAGAGATGGCGGGGGCTATCATAGATGAGCAGCAGCTCATTCGGGTTGCTAGAAATGCTCTCGTAGCGGAAGATCGGAGGAATGATCTGCGGCGATGCCCGGCGCATCTGGGCATGAGCATCGCGCATAGCCAAGAGGAGCGCACGCCCACTACGTACTTGGCTCAGCAGATAGGCACAGAAGTGCCCTGTGAGGCCATTGAGCAGGAAGTAACGTCCGTACTCGCGAAGCAATGTGTCTGGACTCAGCTTTGTCAGTTTGCTGGCGGCCTCAACGCCGACAAGCCACTGCTCATCTGTGTAAACACGACTCGCCAAAGCGACATGGTGGCTCTGAATCGTTCTGCGGTAGACCTCTAAGAATCTTTTGCCGAAGCGCTCAGAGAGATACCGCTCCCACGTCACAACGATTAACCCTTGCATAACACACCTTCCTCCGACAGAACCTTATGGTGCATGCAGCTCAGCTCGCTCTGCCCCGGCTCGCTGAACACGTGCTTCCTTTCCCAGCAACCTTGTGCAGAGAACACGACGCTGTGTTTTTTTTGCCCCGAGGGTGGGAAGCGCTCTCAGCCTGGTCCGTGCCTGCGCTACCCCTCTGATTTCACTCTCCTGGGTCTCCCAATGAGCCGCTCGGCTAAGTCACAAGGCGCCGGCTCTTCCCCATCCTCGGTCTGCGCGCTGCATGCTCCTCTGCTCGCTTCTCAACAGATCTGTCTCGCCAATAGCAACCAAGAAGTAAAAACTTACTCGGTTTTTTGATGGAAAGTTGCTGATTGATAATTTGAGCATGGTCTATTATCTTTTCTGTGCTGATGTGTTAATTTTTTCTATCGCTATATGTGCTACTCCTTTTCTAGGAGGCCAGAAGATGATCTGACCCTGTCCAACGTTCCTCACCCGCGGTGATTTCTTGGCACAATGTCATTATATATTTCTTTGTTTTTATTAGCAATATAGACATGAATATTATACAAGAA
>NZ_JADGHT010000243.1 GCF_019683755.1 Thermogemmatispora sp.
GGGTTATGAAGATCCTAATTATAGAAGATGAAAATAACATTGCACAACTGATCCGGCTCTATCTGGAGCAGGCTGGGTATGAAGTAATCATCGCTGGAGATGGGGCGGCTGGACTGGAGCTGCACGCAAGGGAAAAGCCGGACCTGGTCATTCTGGATCTGATGCTACCGGCCCTGGATGGGATGGAAGTCTGTCGCCGGATTCGCGCCTGGGCGGACACCCCTATTCTGATGTTGACAGCGCGACAGGGCGAAGAGGACCGCATTGCCGGGCTAGAGCTGGGAGCCGATGATTATCTAGTCAAACCTTTCAGCCCACGAGAGGTTGTCAGTCGCGTACGGGCCATCTTACGGCGCACCGCCCTGGCTGGAGTCCATCGAGCTGGCAGCGCAGGGGGGAATGGAAGCGAGGGGAGTACCGGTGAGCAGAGCCGGCAGGGAGGAGAGCGCGAGCGAGAAGAACTGCGCTTCCCGGGCCTGGTCATTAATATTCCAGCGCGGCGCGTCGAGGTCAACGGACAGCGTGTTGCCCTCACAGTCAAAGAGTTTGATCTATTAGTCGTGCTGGCCTCCTCGCCGGAGCGTGTCTTTACACGCGAAGTCCTGCTCAATAAAGTCTGGGGCTATGACTACCTGGGTGATGGGCGCACAGTCGATGTCCATATTGGCACGCTGCGCAAAAAGATCGAGGCAGTGCCCGGCGCGCCGCGCAACATCAAGACTGTCTGGGGGGTTGGCTACAAATTTGAGCCAGAGGCGTCTGCATGAGTGAACCGGCGACCAGTTCCTCCCAAGTATCTCCTCCTCCCCTACCGGAGCAGGCAGCTACTGGGCTTCCTGCCTTGAGCCTACGCAGCAAACTGGTGCTCAGCTATCTGGCGGTGGCCCTGGGAGCGATTATTGTGCTCGCCATCGCCGTTATAGCTGCCGTCTACAACTACTACTACACGGCCCAGATTCGGCAGCTACAGGATGCTGCCCAGACCTATGCCCGTGGCGTCGAGGACTTCTACAGCTACCAGCTTGGTGGGCACTGGGGTCCATTTTCGCTGCGCTTTCCCGTGCCGGCGCTGCTGGTGATTGTCGACCAGAATGGCCATCAGCTCCTTTGCAATCCGCCCAGTGGCTTTGATAGCCACTTCTGTGCTGACACGGCCATCGCCCAAACGGCGGCGCAGGCTCTCCAGGGCAATGAGGTCGACGGTCATCTAGAAAGCGGAGGGTTCAAAGGACTCTACGTCAGCGTCCCACTCTATGATCAAAGTAGCAGCAATCGCCAGCTCATCGGCGCCTTACTCATCGCCGAACCTGAAGCGTCGCCGCAGCGCTTCCTTAGCAATGTGACCCAGGCCATCCTACTCGCTGGACTGCTCATTGGGGTAGCGGTGATCATCTTTAGCCTGCTGCTGGCGCGCAGCCTGACCCGTCCACTGGAGTCCTTAACCGCCGCCGTTGAGCGCATGAAAGAGGGCGACTATTCGCAGCGGGTTGATCCGCCTCCCTCTCAGGACGAACTGGGGCGCCTGGCTCAGACCTTCAATGCGATGGCTGACCGCATTGAGGCCGATGTGGCGGAGCTGCGCCGACAGGACCAGATCCGGCGCGATATGATCGCCAATATCGCTCATGATCTGGCGACTCCCCTTACGGCCATTCAGGGCTTTAGCGAGGCCCTGGCCGATGAAGTCATCCAGGAGCCAGCCGCGCGCAAGGAAACGGCGCAGCTCATCGCGCGCGAGGTCCAGCGTTTGCGCCGGCTGGTCGCCGATATTCAGCATATGACCCTGCTGGAGTCGGGCCGGGCCCGACTTGACCTGGCGCCGCTCGACCTGGCGGTCCTGGTCGATGAGACGCTGGCCGTCATCGAGCCTGAATGCACCCAGGCCGGTATTACTCTACACAATACCATTGACCCGCGCACCCCCCCGGTCTTGGCCGACAGCGATCGCATTACGCAGGTCCTGCTCAATCTGATTGATAATGCGCGTCGCCATACGCCCGCCGGGGGCACGATCAGCGTAGGGGCTCGGCGCCTGGGCCGCATGCTAGAGGTCTGGATACGCGATACGGGCGTGGGCATCGATCCGATCGATCTCCCCCACATTTTTGAACGCTTCTACCGCGCTGATCGGGCGCGCAGCGGGGGACGTGGCGGCAGCGGCTTGGGCTTGACGATCGTCAAGGCGATCGTGACGGCGCATGGCGGTACAGTGGCCGCAGAGAGCACCCCTGGCAAAGGAACCTGCATTCGCTTTACTCTACCGCTAGCCCCAGGTCAGGAGGAACAGGGAAGACCGTCGGGGCCACACTCAGGACGCGAGCACAGAGATAGAAGTGAGCGCTTACTGCCCCCATCACGAGGATATAATACATAAAAGAGCCAGCAGGGTGCGGCACGGCCTGCTGCGTCAGCCTGGCTTTGGCTGTTTGCCAGGTCGCGCCGAATGGTGCCGAATGGTGCGGAACAGCCTTTAACGACTGGCTTCTTGATGAGTGACAGGCCTTGAAGCCGCAGATTAGGCAGAAAGGAGCGCCTCATTTATGGCGATCGATCAGAGCGTGATTGGCAAAACTTCGGACCCCCAGACCTTTGAAGTCACGGAGGAGGCAGTGCGGCGCTTTATGGAGGCGACAGGCGATCCCGCGCTGGAGCGCCAGGCCCCGCTTGTCTACGCACCTCCGACTTTTCCAACCACGTTCCGTGTTCGTCCCCCAGAGTTGCAGATTGATCCTGCGCAGATGCAGCTACTGCATGGCGAGCAGAGCTATAGCTATCGGCGACGCCTGCGCATCGGGGAACAGGTGACCTGCGTGGCTCGGGTGGCAGATGTGCGTGAGCGTACTGGACGCTCCGGCCCCATGACCTTTGTCATTTTGGAGACCGAGGGACGCGACGCCAACAATCAGCTCATCTTTACGGCACAGGGAACACTGATTGTGCGTGCTAAAAAGCAAGGTTAACCGTTGACAAATCTCAAGGGTCAGTATACAATACAATGCGGAATCTATGAGAGATGCCCTCGTGGCGGAATGGTATACGCAGCAGGTTGAGGGCCTGTGCCCGTAAGGGCGTGGTGGTTCGAGTCCACTCGAGGGCACCTCTTCTAGCAAGCTTGCATCCGCCTGGCGAGCGGCATGAGAGTAAAAAGGCTCGCTCGCCAGCGATGCAGAGCCTTCTTCTCTCCTCTTCCTTTCTCTTGTTCTACTAGCGAAAACGCATGTGCTCACGATGCCCTCGTGGCGGAATGGTATACGCAGCAGGTTGAGGGCCTGTGCCCGTAAGGGCGTGGTGGTTCGAGTCCACTCGAGGGCACCGCTCGTATGGTGGCAAGAGGCGGACCCGCGCAGGTCGCCGCCTCTTCCACTTTCCTGGCTCGTGAAGCGAGCCCTGTCTGTGGGCGACTAGCTCAGTTGGGTAGAGCGGCTGCTTTACACGCAGTAGGTCAGGGGTTCGAGTCCCTTGTCGCCCATTCCTCTCTGTTCTGCTCCTCCTTCCTTTCTCTCTTTCCCTCTTTCTTTACTTTACTTTTAGCTGACGCCAGTGGGGCTGGCCTGGTGGGTTTAACTGGCTGGTTTAGTTAGTTGGTGGGTGGGTAGGCGTCGTCTGATCTGCTCGCTGCTAGCGCCGACGTTCCCCAGAGATTGGCTTCCTTCCCCTCTGGCCGCTCTTCTTTTTTTATCAGGATTGTGCTCGCCTCTGAGATCCTGCTCGCTCTGGCGGAGGCTTCTCAGCTTATCGTCATGGGCTGGGCAGGCGGGCGAAGCGGGCTATCAGGGTCGGCAGAGCTGTTAGCGTGCTACATTGTCAGGTAGGGAAGCAGGCGCTATCATTCATCATAGCTGCGCAGGTGAGCGAAGTCGCGTCCGAGACTATCAGTTGTATCAGCCGGTCCTTCTGTCAGCAGCGAGTGCTTAATTCTGTCGGCGGGGGAAGGCATCCTCTCTGCTCGCTGAGATAGGGCCTTGGCTCACTGCAGAGCAGGAAGGCTGGATCGCCCCGTCGGCTGGCGGCCTTGGGCTGACAGAGAGAGAAGCAACTGAGCAGAGCTGCTCAAGACAAAGGAGGCGAAACGTGAGTATCACGCATGGTGGCTGGCTGGTTGCCAAGATTCTCAAGCGTGAGGGCGTTGAAGTCGTCTTCACGCTCAGCGGAGGGCATATTGCAGCCATCTACGACGGCTGTGTCCGTGAAGGCATTCGTGTCATTGACACTCGACACGAGCAGGCGGCGGTACATGCAGCCGAAGGCTGGGCCAAGTGCACACGCCGGCCAGGCGTAGCCTTACTGACAGCCGGTCCGGGGGTTACCGATGGAGTGACGGGCGTGGCCAATGCCTATCTGGCCGGTAGTCCTGTCCTGGTCATCGGCGGCGCGGCCCCGTTGAGCCTGTGGGACCGCGGCGCCTTGCAAGAAATGAATCAAATCGATCTCTTACGTCCCATCACCAAATGGGCGCGCACAGTACACGAAACTGGACGTATTCCTGAGTATGTCGCTGCTGCCTTCCGCCAGATGCTTAATGGGAAGCCCGGCCCCGTTTTTCTAGAGATCCCGATGGACATCCTCAATAACCTGGCCGACACCGACAATGTGACTGACCCGGGCGAGCCGCGAAGCTATCGCCCGGCGGGTCCAGTGCAGCCGACACCTGACCAGGTAGAGAGGGCTGCAGCTCTGCTGGAGCAAGCTGAGCGTCCAGTCATTATGGCCGGCAGCGCTGTCTGGTGGTGCGATGCCTCCGAAGCCTTGCGCGAGCTAGCCGAGCGTATTCAGGCCCCGGTCTATCTCAACGGAGCCGGGCGGGGTTGCCTGCCTCCCACCCATCCCCTCTTCTTCAGCGCCTCGCGGCGCAAAGCCCTGGAAGGTGCCGATACGATCCTGGCCATTGGAACGCGCATGGACTTTCGTCTCAATCATGGGCGGCCGCCGCTCATCCCTGCTGAGGCCCGCCTCATTTGGTTCGATCTTGCGGGCGAGGATATTGGAGTCAATCGTGGGGCCGATGTAGGACTGGTGGGTGATGTGGGTCTGGCTATGCGCCAAGTTGCTGCGGCCTGCAAGCCCTATAGCGGTGAGCGCGCCTGGCTGCGCTTTATTCGTGAAGCAGAGGCCAAAGCCTGGGAGCGCGATGCGGCAGCTCTCAACTCCGACGCCGTACCCATCCATCCGATGCGTCTCTGTAAGGAGATCCGTGATTTTATCGATGAAGAGACCACGGTGATCGGAGATGGGGGGGACATCGTCAGCTATGGCGGACGCGTGATCAACGTCTACCGTCCCGGCTACTGGCTGGATGCTGGTCCAATGGGAACGCTGGGAACGGGGACCGGTTTTGCCATGGCCGCCCAACTGGCGCGCCCAGGCAAGCGCGTGCTGATCTTGCATGGAGACGGCGCCTTCGGGCTGAACGGTATGGAGTTTGAAAGCATGGTGCGCCATAAGCTACCTGTGGTCTCGGTGATTGGCAACGATGGCGCCTGGGGCCAGATTAAGCATCCCCAGAAAGCTCTGATTGGCCATGCTACGGCAGCAGAACTGGCACCGGGTATCCGCTACGATAAGATGGTGGAGGCCCTAGGCGGCTATGGCGAGCTAGTGGAACGTCCTGAGGAGATCCGCCCAGCCCTGGAACGTGCTTTCGCTTCAGGTCTGCCCGCGTGCATCAATGTACTAATCGATCCCGACAAGCCCTATAGCCGTTCGACCAATGTCGCGGTCTAGCCAACCGCTTACCATAGCGGCGACTGATCTCTCCCTGGCTCAACTCGCGGCTGCAAGCTCACAGGGCGTTCCCATGAGATGACCGATCGGGAAAGAGACCAACAGTCTCAGAAACGGCGGGCGGAAGCAGGGCCATCATCGGACTAATAAAGAGCGGCGGAGCTGGCGCCGGCTAAACCAGAAGCTGCCGGTGCTGCCTCCGCCGCTTACCTCCCTATTGAGGGAGGAGCGTAGCTTGCCTGCTCGTGGCTGACTAAGTTTGCTCTTCCGCGGCACGGGTCAGGCCACCCTGCTGGCAAGCCACTCCTTGAGAAGATATTGCCTTTGCTTGTTGTGAGCGCTCTGTTTGGGAGACGGACGAATCCTGATTCTTACTCCTTTCAAACTGGCCTCGACTTTTCTTCTACCCGCACGCGTCCAGGCGCTCAGGCCACTTGACGCGCTAGCGCGGCTAATCACCAGCGGGCTAGAGGCCAGTACGGTCCTCTCTTGTGCTTGTGCTGCCTACCGGCCTGGGCCTCGGCTAGGGCTGGCAGGACCATTCACGCCAAGAGAACCCATCACGCGCGAAGACCTCATAAGCAGCACGAATATTAGCCGCCGCGTTGTAAGGCGAGTAAGCTGCCTGTGAGGTGGTGGCCCAGGTGCTAGGCAGGAACTGGAAGAGACCCGCCGCTCCAGAGGAGCTATTGGTCGCATACGGATTCAGCCCCGACTCACACTGGGCAACGCTCAGCGCCTGCGCTCCATAGGAGCCGAAAACCTGATAGATCATCTGCGGAATCGAACCGCCAACGCTCTGAGACGAGGTGGTCGAAACCGCGCTGCTCTGTGCCGTCTGGCTCTGACTCTGGACGCTCACCGAGGTTGCGCTATTGCTCCCTTGACCAGGAATGCAAACTCGCTGCCCCGGGAAGATCAGGTCCGGGTTGGCAATGTGGTTATAGGAAGCCAGCGTCTGCCAGCTTGTGCCATAGCGCACGGCGATCCCGCTCAAGGTATCGCCCGAGACAACGGTGTAGCAGCCACTGGCGGCCTGGGCATGGGCCCCCTGGCTGCTCAAAGTGAGCAGGGCGCCCGCCAGCGCTAGGGCCAGCATGAGGCTGGCGGCAAATTTCGTGAAGAGACGACCTCCTTTGTTCTGCTGTCCGCACTTACGAATGTCCGTATGTAGCAACTGCATGTAACCCCTTCTGACTAAACCTACAAGTCTCCCCAAACAGCGGCTTCCAGCGAGCCAGATAGCCTTGGCGACCACAGCGATCAGCTCAGCCTCTTGTCTGCCTGTCAGGAAAGGCCACTAGCTAAAGCCAATCAGCTCAGTCGACGACCCGCCGAAAGCTCTAGCGTCCCCGCAAGGTGCAAAGACACCCCTGTGGAGAGCTGTTGACCGTCGCGGGAACACGGATATGATAGCATGAGCTAAATTGGAACATGCAAATACTC
>NZ_JADGHT010000244.1 GCF_019683755.1 Thermogemmatispora sp.
GAGCAGGAGCGGGAAGGAGAGCAGGAGGGTCAGCGGTCTGGGGGTCGATGGCTGTTGTGGGAGCAGGTACCTGGGAGGGCGCTTGTGAGGCCGGTGGGCTATGGGGTGCTGTTGCGAGAGCGGTTGCGCAGGCAGATAGAGCGGTTCCGGCGAGGGGAGCTGCGGCTATCCAGGCGGGTATTGTGGGTCTGGGAGCGTTGGCGGGTTGAGGAAGAAGAGGGAGGGTGTTTGTATGGAATTGTCTGATGCTTTGTCCTTGTTTTTGTTGGATTGTGAGACTCGTGCTCTTTCTGCTGAGACGATTAGATGGTATCGAGTACGGTTGGAGTTGGTGTTCAGAATGTTGGAGGAGAAAGGGGTATCTGATTTGGAGAGGGTTACTGTGGTGCATTTGCGTGAGGTTGTTCAGATGCTTTTGCGGTCTTTTGCTTGTGAGAGGCATCCTAAGAGGCCGACAGAGGGGAAATTGCTTTCTGGTCAGACTGTGCAAGGGTATGTGAGGGCAGTGAAGGTTTTCTTTGCTTGGGCTGTTAGGGAAGAGCTGCTTGAGAAGGACCCTGCTGCTCGTTTGGTTCAGCCGAAGGTTCCTAAGCCTATTGTGGATGCGTTGGATGAGGGCTGTCTTGTGAAGATGTTGGGGGTTTGTGATACAAAGACGGAAAGGGGATTTAGGGATTTTGTCATTTTATTGTTGTTTTTGGATACTGGTATTCGTTTATCGGAATTGGCTGGTTTGAGGTTGTGTGATGTAGGAGAGAGGCATTTGATTGTATGGGGGAAGGGAAGAAAGCAGCGTGAGGTAGGTTTGCATTCGGAGGTTTTGAGGTTATTGTGGAAGTATATCCATTTGTATCGTAAGGGAGCTGGTCGTGAAGAGAATATTTTTCTAGGTCGGGGGAAAAGGCCGTTGAGGCCATCGGGGATATATGAGGTAGTTAGGAGGGTAAGGCGGTTGGCTGGTGTGGAAAGTCGTGTTTCTCCGCATGTGCTTAGACATACGTATGCAAAGATGTATCTGGAGAGTGGTGGAGAGCTATTCAACCTGGCTAGGGAGATGGGTCATAGTACTGTGCAGGTGACTCAGAGGTACTTGGAGGGTTATAGATCTTCACAAGCTAGGAAAGAGCATGAGAAGTTTTCTCCTATAGGGCGGATTAAGGGGGTTTTGCGGAGGAAGAGGGGAGGTAGAAAGGTGGTGTAGTGGTGGAGGTGTTAGCTGGCCTAGGGGATAGTGTAACCGGAGGGGAAAAGAGGTGTTAGCTGGCTCAGGGGAGTGTGTTAGCTTTGGGTTGTGGCAGGGCTGTCTAGCCCAGGGGATCAGGGTCAAAAAGGTCGATCTGAAGGGGAAAGGTGCCCTGGGGTGAGTTGGTTGGGGAAAGGGCTGAGTGGGCTTGTGGAGCTGTGTGGAGCGGGAAGAAGGAACAGGTGGGGCGAGTGGGACTCGAACCCACACGGGGGTCTCACCCCAGGGGATTTTAAGTCCCCTGCGTCTACCATTCCGCCATCGCCCCAGTACACACCGTTTATATCAGCTTGGCCTTTAGAGGCCTGGGCCCATGCATCCCTACGGCTTTACTTCTACCTGCTGGCCTGGCCTACCAGACTGGCACTAGCGAACCAGACCAATTCTCCTAGTGGCTAAGGTCAAGCTCTGCAATGCCTCAGATCCCAGTGCAATTCTAGCAGATCTTAGAGAAGAGGACAAGTGGAGGCTTGGCCAATTTCCCTCTAGCAGGCGGCTTGAGGAGCAATTTGTCAAAGACGGCGGTGGCTGTATTGACGTGCCTTTTTATCTGCGGCATAATACCAGAGTGATCGTTATACATGTAGATGACATGTAAGTGGGCGGAACGCAACAAATGACAAACGAAGCAGGCACTCACAATCTTTCTGGGGAAGGGCAAAAGCGAGGCACATATGAGGTGATCGTGGTCGGAGCCGGTCATGCTGGCTGCGAAGCTGCATTAGCCAGCGCGCGCATGGGCCGTAAGACGCTCTTGCTGACTATGAACCTCGATAGCGTGGCCCTGATGCCCTGCAATCCTTCAATGGGCGGACCAGCCAAAGGGCACCTGATCAAAGAAATCGATGCCCTGGGCGGTGAAGTTGGTCGCAACACGGATCGCACCTTCATCCAGATCCGTTTGCTCAACACAGGCAAGGGGCCAGCAGTACAGGCTTTGCGAGCTCAGTGCGACAAGCAAGCCTATCGGCTGGCAATGAAATTTGCGCTGGAGGCACAGCCGAATCTTGACCTGAAGCAGGCGACGATCACGCACTTTCTCTATGAGCAAGGCGAGGATGGACGCCCGATCATTCGTGGTGTTGTCACAAGCACTGGTTGGCAATACGAGGCCAAAGCAGTCGTCCTGACAACGGGTACCTTCCTAAATGGGCGCCTCGTCGTGGGGGAGAAGACACAGCCGGGCGGGCGGGCCGGTGAAGGACCCTCGCTAGGTGTGGCCGACTCACTACGAGCCTTTGGCTTGGAGGTGCGTCGCTTCAAGACCGGGACACCGCCCCGCATCGATGCGCGCACCATCGACTTTAGCAAGACGGAACCGCAGCCAGGCAGTCGTGTCCCCCTCTATTTTTCCTGGGACGAAACGGCACGAGCCGATGTACAGCTGCCGGGCGGGCGCCCTAACCCGGTCTACCCAGTCACCGATGAGGATCTCTCTGGGTGGCGTCCACAGTTGCCTTGTTATCTGGTGCGCACCAATGAGCGTACCCATGAGGTCATTCGGGCTAACCTCCATCGCTCTCCTCTCTTCAATGGGCTTATCGAGGGCATTGGTCCCCGCTATTGTCCCTCCATTGAAGATAAGGTAGTGCGCTTCGCTGACAAGGCCTCTCACCAGGTCTTCTTGGAGCCAGAGGGCTGGCGCACTAGCGAGGTCTATGTCCAGGGGATGAATACCAGTCTTCCCGAGGATGTACAGCTCGCAATGCTGCGCTCTATCCCGGCCCTGGAGCATGTGGAGATTGTTCGCTTCGGTTACGCTGTCGAATATGACTATGTGCCCCCCTATCAGTTGATGCCGACCTTGCAGACGCGGGCTATAGCTGGCCTCTTTCTCGCTGGTCAGATTAACGGCACATCCGGTTACGAAGAGGCGGCCGCTCAGGGCATTATGGCCGGCATTAATGCTGCCCTCTATGCGCGTGGTGAACCCGGCTTTGTCCTGGGCCGTCACGAGGCCTACATTGGCGTCTTGATCGATGATCTGGTGACTCGCCCCTTGAGTGAACCCTATCGCCTGCATACTTCCCAAGCCGAATACCGCCTGCTCCTGCGGGCCGATAGCGCTGATCTGCGCTTGAGCGACTACGCCTATCGCTTTGGACTCATTGATGAGCAACGCTATGCCAGGGTCCTACGCAAGCGTGAGCAGATAGAACAGACTCGGGAACGCCTGAGCAAGGTCATGTTTACGGCCTCGCGCACTGTGGAAGCTGCCGCACGCGCAGTGGGGATCACGCCCCCTGGTCAGTTAATGTCGGCTCGCGATTTGCTGCGGCGTCCTGAGGTGCACTATGCTCAAGTTGCCGAATTGGCGCGCCTAGTCCACCAAAACGAAGAGGCCGCAGAGGCGGAGCCACCTCTGCCTGTACTCTCCACCGAGGTTGCTCAAGAGGTCGAGCTGCAGGTTAAATATGAATACTATGTGCAAAAGCAGCAGCAACTGGTGCGGCAGGCCCAGCGCCTTGAGGGGCTGCTGATTCCTGAAAATATCGATTATCAAAGTATTCCTCATTTGCGGACAGAAGCTCGACAAAAGCTGGCCCGCTTACGTCCGCGCACAGTAGGACAAGCCTCGCGCATTGAAGGAGTCACGCCGGCAGATATCGCTATTCTCATGGTCTATGTGGAGAAGCTACGCGCAGCGGCGAAGGCTGCTTCATAGCCAGAGAGCCGGAAGAGCCAGAGTATTGCCCCCGGTCAGTCAAGCGAGCAAGAAGCGATGGTAGAGCACAGAAGGAGGAAGGCCGTGATGAACCCCTGGTGCATTGTTGATGGACCGTGGTGAGTAGATGTAGATAAGGAGGAGAGGACCGATAATCTTCCTGGCCTGGAGAGGGATGCAAGGAGGCATGGCATGCGGCTACCGCTTAGGATACTTCTTACGCTCCTTTGCTTCTATTGCGATGCGTCCGAACAGCATGCCCATCCTGCCGGGCCGCGAGGCCGTGCGCAGCCCAACCCTGGACTGCGCGCCTTCCCCGTTCCCGGCAGCTGAGCACTATGTGCTGAAGAGGGGAAGAACTGTGTATATCCTTGTGGTTGATGATAGCCAGTTTACAACTGCACTGGTGCAGTTCGCGCTGAAACAGGAAGGCTATGAAGTTGAAGTCACGGACAACCCTCGTGGGGCCATGCAGATGATCCAGAAGCGCGAGCCTGACCTGTTGATCCTCGACATTGCCATGCCCTACCAGAGCGGCTTCGAGTTTACAGCTAGGCTACGAGCTGAGGGGTACGATATTCCTCTGATTTTCATGACCGCCCAGGATAGCATGGAGTCTAAACTTAAGGGCTTTCACATTGGGGCTGATGACTATATTTGTAAGCCTTTCGATCACCAAGAACTGGTCGCTCGCGTCCATGCGGTGCTACGCCGTATCAAGCGCAGCAAACGTAGCGAGGGCCAAAGTATCCGCGTTGGCCCTATCGAACTCTTCCCGGCTGAGCTGCAAGTAGTCATTAACGATCGCGTCAAGGTACCATTAACCCGCACTGAAATGCAAGTCTTGCGCGTTCTGATGAGCTGCCCCGATCAGGTAGTCAGCCGTGATCAGCTCCTCTCCTCTGTCTGGAACGATAATGAGAATAATAGCAATATTGTGGATGTCTACATTGGCCGTTTGCGGAAAAAGTTAGAGCCGGATGCTGCTCATCCCCGGCATATTATTTCTGTGCGTCGTATCGGGTATAAGTTTGTCAGCAAATAAAGAAGAGGGGTAAGGCAGTGAAATCGGATTCTCGCAAGTCTCGCCTCAAAGAGCGTAATATCACTACTATGTCAAATAGATCAGTAAAAAGTGAAGAAACTAGTATGAGTTGGCAGACTGCCTCGTCTGAGGAGAAGCGCCTGTATGCTAGTGAGGAAGCGAAGAGCAAGAGAAAGGTGATACGGGAGCGTTATCCTCCCGATCAGGGTGGGCGGTCGGAAGAGGAATTACTGGCGGACTGTGCCCGTAAGGCGCTGGCAGCGACTACTGATGTGGCCTTCCTGCTGGACAGTCGCTTTCGCCTCCGGGCTTTCAATCCGGCAGCCGCAGCGGTCTTGAAGTGGGAGGCGAGTACGGCTATTGGGCAAGGCTGCGCCCATGTACTCAGGTGTCGTAACCTTGACCATCTGCCGCTCTGCGGGACCGCGGGCTGTCCGCTGGTGCGTGTTCTGCAAGGGGGGCAGCCACTGGCCAACGAAGAGATCATCCTTGGGGCCGAAGCGGCCCAGGACTGGGAAGCCTCGGTGAGTGTCACCCCTGTCCTGACCCCCGAAGATCGCTATGTCTTCTTTTTGGCACGCGATGTCTCTGCTCTCAAGATGGCCAATCGCATGCGAGAGCATTTTGTATCAATGGTCTCACATGAACTACGCACACCACTCAACTCTGTTCATGGCTTTATTGAACTCCTGTTGCGTGGTCAAATGGGGCCGTTGAACGAGACCCAACGTGAGTACCTAGGCTATGCCAGTGAGGCGTTGCAGCAACTGCTCTCACTGGCTGAGGACGTCCTCTTTATGGCGCGTTCCGATGCTGGACACTTTGAATTACGGCGGCAGCAAGTCAATATTGAGACTCTCGCGCAGCAGGTGCTAGAGAGTATGCTACCGCTGGCGCGCAAAGCTGAGATCGTCATGAGCAAGGACTTTGAGTTGCCTACTCCCCTCGTGCATGCTGATCCCCAGCGAATGAAACAGGTGCTCTCAAACCTGCTGGGAAACGCTATTAAATTCACACCTCCGGGCGGGACCGTGATCTTGCGCGCTCGCCCCGATCCCGATGATCCTCAGATGGTGCTTCTTTCTGTCAAGGACACTGGCTTTGGGATCGCGCCCGAGGACCAGCCCCACGTGTTTGAACGCTTCTATCAGGCCACCCATAGTATGCAGTCCAGGATGGGAGGCTATGGACTGGGATTGACTATTGCCCGCCTCATTGTTGAGCAGCATGGGGGCAAGATCTGGTTTGAGACGGTTCCCAACCGTGGTACTACCTTCTTTTTCACTCTTCCCCTCTATCGTGAGTCGGTGGTAGCAGAACAGAGCAGGGGCGATGATCCCAACTAGGGAGCAGGAAAAGAGACCGGAGCCGTGCCTGCCTGGACTGGAAGTCAGTACAGAGTCAGGCAGAGGAGAGGTATAGGAGCCAACGATGAACCTTCCGCACCTGGCCTTACTGCCAGAGCGAATCTTGAATAGCTTCGTTGGGGCTGTTCTCTCCTCTCCGACTGCCGCTGGTCGGTTCTCGATAGGCATTGTTCTTTGAGAGTCGATCGGCCAAGCGGGTTGGCTCTGGCAGGCGGTAGCCGCGACAACAAGAGAGCACATAGCGGATGCTGGTGTCCAGGCTCACCCGGTGACCAATGGAAATGATCATTGGCTTGGTGTGTTCACGTGTACGGAGAGCGGCGCCAATGACCTCGCCCTGGTCGCGTAAAGGAACCCAGGAGCCAACCGCTTCGCCTAGCTCCTGCTCGTTATAGTGACCACGCAGCACTGACTTTGCGCAGCCAATAGTGGGCAGGTCCAGCCAGAGACCTAGGTGTGACGCAATGCCCAGACGCCGTGGATGAGCGATTCCCTGGCCATCCACCATAATCAAATCCGGCTCCTGCCGCAGCAGATTCAGGGCCCCCAACACACAGGGCAGCTCGCGAAATGAAAGCAGGCCCGGAATATACTCCATGCGTACAGGCTCTTCGTAAACGTGTTGCTCCTCAAGCTGCAGCGAGGGGTAGGCAAGAAGGACAACGGCGGCGCGCGCCAGGCCATTGCTCTCATTGATCGCTAGATCAACGCCGGCGATATGCTGCACCTGGGATGGTAGGCGATCCTCACGAATCACACGACTGGCCAGCTCTTTCTGCAAAGCAATGGCCTGCTCGGGTGACATATTCCACTGGTGCAGAGGAG
>NZ_JADGHT010000245.1 GCF_019683755.1 Thermogemmatispora sp.
AGATGAAGCCTATCGCCAGAGCCTCAGCGAGGAGGAGCTCAGCCTGCTGCCTGAGAGCCCCATCGGTGAGGTCGAGCTGACTGATGCAGATCTGGAGGCTGTCCAGGGCGGTCACGGTAACACTGACGAGTGTAACAACACGGTTGCCGTGCTCTGTCTGCAGTCCCTGGCTGTGCTCCTCGGCCTCTGCAATACCAACGCCGCCGGCGGCTGTCTCTAGCGGTCGCTACCCCACGCCAGGGGTCTCGGTATGGCCTGATCAGGATATACAGAGGGTTGGGATGTCTGACTCCGTCCCGACCCTCTGTTCGCGCCAGTCGAGGTCTTTGCCAGTGCCCTGGTGAGCGATGGCTCAGCCTCCTGGCGCTCGCTTCCCACGAGGTCGATAGCCCACGGGCAGGTGCTTACGTTTATGAGCGGTCACTCTTACGAGAAAGACAGCCCTGCCCCTGCTCGTGTTACGATCGGTTGCACTGAGTTGGCCGAGTTGCGAATTACATCGCATCTCCGGGAACACGGGACGAGGTGATCAGATCTATCGTCCACTGGTGCCCGGCTCGGCCCTATTCCCCGAAAGCCATGTGAGATGAACTACTACTACCGCATGCTTTGCCTGCCTGCGGTTGCTGTTGGTTGATAGGTGCTCACCTCCGTGCTTCCATAGCGACAGGAGGCACCTGATAACAGGCCTTCCATCAACAGTCAAGCTGCCTAGCAATCCATCAGTGATGAGCGAGCAATGACCAAGAAAGAAGGAAGATGCGACCCACGTCAAGCGTCTCTAGCCAGCCAGTGTCTCTAGCTAATGCGGTGGGACCCCTTACGCTTGCGCTGAGCCGCATCTGATTGTGTGATTCCATGAGCGAGACGATCAGTGAGACAACTGCTGCTTCTCTTCCCTATTCGCAGGATCGCTGGCAAGACGCCGGCTGGTATCGCGCTTTAACGCTGAGTGAGCGCCTGGCTCAACTGCGCTCTAGCCCTTTTCTGCCGACTCTGGACGCGCTTGATGCAGAGGCCCAGGCTCGTGCCCAGCAGCGCTTGAAGCGGTGGAAAGAGCTGCCAGCTCTGAATGAGGATGCGGGTCGCTTTGCCACTCGCCTCGCGCTGGATGGTTTGCGCGAGGAGGAGCTACTACTCTTGTTGGGCGAATCTGCCGAGGCTTTGCGCGCACGATCTACGACTCCTCTCCCCTGGCTGCAGACTCTCAAGCAGGCCTTTGCTTGCCCTGAGACCGCCGCTGCCAGGGCCGCGAGCGACGGGGATGCCTCTGACGCTTCTCCTTTGCCAGATCTGGGCGGGGGCAGCCACACACGCTCGTTCTTGCATCCCTTCTTACCGCTGATCAGGCACGCCAGACAGAACCTGGCCGCCGGCTTGCAGAAGCTGGCTCAGTCTTCGCCTACCTTCTCGTTTGATAGGGAGCAGGTTCTCGATCTGCTGGCACGCAATATTCCCGGACTGCTGCTCCCTCTGATCGCGCGGGCCATTGTCCTGGAGCTTCACGTTGCACGCGTTCAGGGCCGCTTACGGGGAAATACTTCGGAGGAGCGCTTTCAGTATTTTTTGGAGCAATTGAGCGAGCGCGAAGCAACTCTGGATTTCTTGCAGGAGTATGTGGTGCTGGCTCGCCTGGCAACAGAGACGCTTGAACGTTGGGTTTGCCGCTCTCTGGAACTGCTAGAGCGCCTCTCTCAGGACTGGCCCCTGATTCGCTCTACCTTCCTCCCAAGTGGCGAAGCCGGTTCTCTGTGTGAGATCCATCAGGGGGCCGGCGATCTGCATCGCAACGGGCAGAGTGTGATCTTGCTGCGTTGGGACTCCGGTTTCCGTCTGGTTTATAAGCCACGTCCTCTGGCCGTTGATCGCCATTTCCAGGAGCTGCTTTCGTGGATGAATGAGCGGGGTTTCACCCCTCCCTTGCGCACGCTGACGGTGCTTGATCGGGGCCGCTACGGCTGGGTCGAGTTTGTTCAGGCTCGCCAATGCTCTTCGCGTGAGGAGATTGAGCGCTTCTATCTACGCCAGGGCGCCTATCTAGCTCTGCTCTATGCCCTGGAAGCTTCGGATTTTCATGCGGAGAATATTATCGCCGCCGGTGAGCATCCCGTGTTGATCGATTTGGAGACCCTCTTTTTGCCTCAGATTAATCCCCAGGTGCTCCAGGCTCAAGGGGCCCCTGGCTTGGAGGCGATCGGTCACTCGGTGCTGCGCGTGGGTTTGTTGCCACAACGCCTTTGGTCCAACCAAGAGGGCGAGGGGATCGATATGAGCGGCCTCGGTGGTCAGCCCGGCCAGCTCTCGCCACGCCCTGTGCCAACCTGGAAGAATGCCGGCACCGATGACATGCGCCTGATTCATGAGCGCGTTGAGCTGCCGGTTAAGGAAAATCGCCCTCGTCTCAATGATCAGGATATTAATGTCCTGGATTATAGCCAGTACGTCATCGAGGGCTTTACGCGTGCTTACCGCCTCCTCATGGCCCAACGCTCGGAGCTTCTAGAAACCTATCTGCCACGCTTCGCCGATGCCGAAGTTCGCTGCGTGCTTCGCCCCACTCGCATTTATACTCAGCTCTTGCTCGATAGCCTCCATCCTAATGTGTTGCGCGACGCTCTGGACCGCGATCGCCTCTTTGACCGGCTGTGGGCGACAACTGAGCGCCTTCCCTACTTGGTACCCCTGATTCCCGCTGAGCGACGCGATCTCTGGCGCGGCGATATCCCGGTGTTTACCACTACCGCCGCTTCGACTGATCTCTTTACCTCAGATGGCGAGCGCCTTCCCGCTTTCTTCTCGGAGCCTGGCCTGGAAGTGGTACGCCGACGCCTGACTGAGTTGAGCGAGCAGGACTTAGAGAAGCAGCTCTGGATTATCCGCGCTGCTTTCACGAGTATGATCGATGCCTCTACCCCTCAAAGCTATACACGCCTGGAGTTGCATCCTGCTCGCACTGCCCCAACGCTGGAGCGGTTACTAGCAGCAGCCTCAGCTATCGGCAATCGCTTGCGCCAGTTTGCCCTCTATCAGGGCGACTACGTAGGCTGGCTGGGCGTGACTCCCGTGAATGATCGTGAGTGGCATCTATTGCCCGCCGATGGAGATCTCTATAATGGATTGGCAGGGATCACGCTCTTTCTGGCCTACCTGGGTTATCTGACGGGAGAAGAGCGCCATACTGAGCTGGCTCGCAGGGCAGTGCAGACGATCCAGCAGGTGATTATGCGCCGCAAGTATTTTCCTCGCGCCTATGGGATCGGCGCTTTCAATGGCCTCGGCTCGCTGATCTATCTCTTTTGCCATCTAGGCACTCTCTGGCGCGAGCCTGCCTTCTACCGCCAGGCGGAGGAGCTGGTCCCTCTGCTCGTGGAGAAGATCGAGCAGGATCAGGTCTATGATGTCATCGGTGGAGCGGCTGGCGCTATTGCGACCTTGCTCTGTCTGCACACCGTCGCCCCCTCGCCCAACACTCTGATGGCGGCGGTCCGTTGCGGTGAGCATCTGCTGACCCACTCCCAGCCGCAAGCACAGGGCGGCTGTGGCTGGCCCACGCCACGTCAGCCAGTGGCGCTGTCCGGTTTTGCACATGGCAACGCAGGCATCGCTCTCTACCTGACGCAACTGGCTCAGGTAAGTGGCGAGACACGCTTCGCCGAGAGGGCACGTGCAGCATTGGCCTACGAACGAACCCTTTTTTCGCCGACTCGTCAGAACTGGCTGGATCTACGCCAGCGCCCACCTTCCGCCAATGGGCAGCCATCGTCAGGAGAAAAATATATGGTGGCCTGGTGCCATGGCGCCCCAGGCATCGCTCTGTCTCGCTTGATCCTGCGTTCTCTACTCCCTGATGCCCAATTGCTGGAGGAGATCAGAGCCGGATTGCGTACAACTCTCACGCAGGGGTTTGGACTGAATCATTCCCTGTGCCACGGCGATTTTGGCAACCTCGATATTCTGATTACTGCCGCTCGTTTGCTGCCTGGTGAGAGCTTCGCCGAGCATATCCCACGTATCGCTGCGGCCTTGCTGGAGAACATGGAGCGCCAAGGCTGGGTTTGTGGTGTACCTTTCGGGGTCGAAACCCCCGGCTTGATGACAGGGTTGGCCGGCATCGGATTGGCACTTCTGCGCCTGGCGACTCCTGAGCGCATCCCGTCAGTGTTGCTGCTCGCTCCACCCGCAGGCCCTCCAACTGCAGAAGCCTGAGAAGTATAGACGGGACCATAGCGCAGGCGTGCAGGCCCAACGAGCCAGGCCTAGCACCAGGGGGCAGTCAGACAGGCTATGAGGCTGGAGACTGTCCCCCTTTTGCGAAGGACGGGTCTTTCCTGTTATGCCCCCTCTTCAAGACCTCCCTCGCCCCTTCAGCTCGCATAAACTGCAGTCTCTCTTCCACCCTGGTTACGCACTTGGTCACCTGCCCCCTGAAGGGAGCAGTCAGCTCGACTGCCCCCCACAACGCATGGATAGCGCTGTGAAGCTCCCTTGCTTCTCATGGGATCACGCACCAGGCTCACTCGTTCTCTTCCCCTAGTATAGCGGGGACTCAAAGACAGGACTTCCACCTCTTCGATCTCCAGGCTTTGAGCGATTATCTCGCTGGCTTGCGCTGGCCTTGACAATAGACCCGTTTCTATGGCAAACTTTTCTCTACTAAATAAATCAACAATATCAACAATAGGGGCGAGCAGCGCAGCCCCACAGAGGCAACTGGCTATCAAGCAAGTAAGCGAGAAGGAGGAACCACATGGCGACAGAGGAAAATCTGCCCCTGACCGCTAGCGAGAGCGAGCAAGCGACTGAAACAGGTCAGTCTCCCACTTCCTCTACGGCCTCGTCTCACAGTGGGACCAGCTCCGGCCCGCTGGCGAGCCCCAGCAACATTGTCGCCGCCCGTCCCTGGTACCAGTGGCTCAATGAAGATTGGTGGGCTCTCATTCTGGGTCTGACCCTGGTTGTGCTGATCATCGCTCGTGTTCTCCACTCGATTCCTTAGTCGGACAAGTATTTGTCAGGTTGTCCTAGTAATCCCGCACCTCTAACCCTGGCAGAGGTCGGCATTCCACTACCAGTTAAGGAGGAGCACACCGTGAGCACAAGCCCATCTGCTATTTCAGCACCTGTAACGGGCAAGCAAGGCACACAATGGCCTACTCTCCTTGCCTCTCTATTTATCGTCTTTGTTCTGAGCGTCGCCGTATGGTGGCTGACCAAGGTCTTTCCAACCTTTTTCAGTGGCACCCTGCGGCGGACACTCAATAGCATCGAATTTCCCGTCTACGCCATCGCTCTAGGCCTGCTGGCCAACGGCCTCTTGACACTGCTGGGCTGGCGTGAGCGCCTGGCCGCCGCCTTTCGCACTGAGCTGTTTCTCAAAACGGGGGTGATCCTGCTAGGAGCTGGACTTAATCTCTTTGACCTGCTCAAGATCGGCCTCGGCGGTATCATTCAGGCCGTGATTCTTATCAGCTCGGTCTTTTTCACAGCCTGGTTTCTAGGAGGAGCCTTCAAGCTAGAGCGCCATTTGCGGGCTCTCATTGCCGCCTCCGTCTCGATTTGTGGTGTCAGCGCGGCCATTGCCGCTGCGGCAGCGGTACAGGCCAAGCGTGAACAACTGGGGTACGTGGCCAGCCTTGTGATCGTCTTCTCTCTGCCACTGATCTTCCTGCAGCCGCTGATCGCCCACTGGCTGCAGCTCAGCCAGGCCGTCGCTGGTGCCTGGATCGGCGGTAACATCGATACCACTGCCGCCGTCACCGCCAGCGGGGCCATTGCTGGACAGGTTGCCTTGCAGTACGCTACCGTTGTGAAACTCTCACAAAACGCCCTGATCGGCCTGATTGCCTTTCTGCTCACCCTCTACTGGATTACGCGCGTTGAACGAGACAGCGGACGCGAGCGACCGCGTTGGAGCGAGATTTTCACCCGCTTTCCCAAGTTTGTCATTGGTTTCATCCTGGCCTCACTGACGATGACCGTCCTCTTAAATCTCCATTGGCTCCAGGGGAGTCAGGCAATTCTCAACGATCTCAACGCGCTGCGTACCTGGTTCTTTACTCTGGCCTTTGTGAGCATTGGCCTGGGCTTCCGACTGGAGGGCTTCAAGGAGGCTGGCCTGCGCCCCGTGCTCGTCTACGGCCTGGCCACGCTTTTCAATACCGCCCTTGCTCTCTTACTGGCCTTCCTTATCTTCGGGGTCTTTGCCTTCCACAGCTAGCCACCTGTTCAGAACAGCAAGGCCCAGCAAGCGGCCCATGCGAGGGCATGGAGGAACCGAGCGCGACACCTCTCATCAACAGCGGGGGAGAACAAGAAGAGAGCGGGATGGCGACTCTGCTCTTAGAGCAGTACCATCCCGCTCTCATCCTCTATGGTATGGAGGTGCCGGTGGTGAGACTCGAACTCACAACCCTTGCGGGACCTGTTTTTGAGACAGGCGCGTATACCGTTCCGCCACACCGGCTCTTTTCAAACCTGAGATCCCTTTCCACTCAGGGGAACCGCCAGACCGGAGAGCGCTTTTCGCCCTCCCTCCGGACTGGCAGCTTTCAGTATACAAAAGTCTGCGGCTGACGTCAAGCCCTGTTGGAGCAAGCGGCAACGCGCGCACGATTATCTCCTGGATCTCAAGCAGCGAAACCGAACGGTCCCACAGCGCGATACTTCTCGTAACGCATCTGTACCAGGCGATCGACCGGTATCTGCTTTAACTCTTGCAGATGACGGATCAGAGCAGCCTTCAGATTCTCTGCCGCCAGACGATGATTATGATGAGCGCCACCCAGTGGCTCGGGCACCAGCTCATCGATCAATCCCAAAGCGTACAGCTCGCGCGCGCTGATCCGCATGGCCTCCGCCGCCTGAGGAGCATAGACCTTATCGCGCCAGATAATCGAGGCGGCGGCCTCCGGAGCGGCCACTGTATAAATACTATATTCCAGCATCAGCAGGCGGTCAGCCACACTGATGGCTAGAGCGCCGCCGCTTCCTCCCTCACCAATTACCGCCGCAATGATGGGTACGCGCAGGCGAGCCATCGCATAGAGGCTGGCCGCAAT
>NZ_JADGHT010000015.1 GCF_019683755.1 Thermogemmatispora sp.
GCCTGAAGCATTGACGTATCATACGCCTGTGCAGTTCGGCATGGTATACTGGGTGAATTTTGGCTATCCCGCCCTTCCCCCCGGCATCGAGGAGAAGCGCATTCTG
Source organism: Thermogemmatispora sp. (assembly GCF_019683755.1). Taxonomy (GTDB): domain Bacteria; phylum Chloroflexota; class Ktedonobacteria; order Ktedonobacterales; family Ktedonobacteraceae; genus Thermogemmatispora. Next base: position 107 of record NZ_JADGHT010000015.1, read on the forward strand.
GACTGGCATCCGGCCCTGGTGGTCTCTGCTGAACCTTTCTGCCGCCACGCCGGCGCTGTCAATGTGGTCGCGCTGACGTCCTATCGGGGCAAGCTCCGTCCCTATCACCATCTGCTCTTAAAGCGCGATTATCCTCTCCTGGATACCGATAGCCTGGTGAAGACGGAGCTTCTCTATCCCGTCCTCCGAACGTTGCTCGCCGACCAGTATGCGATTTGTCGGCTCCATGATGCCGATCTCTATGCGATCATGGGGAAGATCGCCAATAGCCTGGGCATTACGATGTACTATTCCTTGCATTGATGAGGGGGACGCAACCATCTGGCCGAGCGATTTTTTTGGTTGCCTAGTTACTGGCTGACTGGCCGGCTTGTTCGCTCGTCCAATCGCATTGCTCCTGTTCTGGGCCAGATTCCGTGCCTGGCTCCGTCACTGCATGCTACTGTAGCATGCTGCTGTGGGTCATGGCCCGCCCTGGCTGACTCTATGGCTATTGAGGATGCTGTGATGTTGCGTCTTCTTCCTTCTATTAGCGCTCTGTTGCAGTCACCTGAAGGCCTGCAGTTGAGCGCTGAGTTTGGGCGCCCTTTGGTGACGCGCGCTCTGCGTCAGGTGGTGGCAGAGGCCCGCTCTGCTCTCCGCCAGGGCGCTCCCAGTCCTTCACCCTCTGAGCTGCTCTCTGCTGCTCGTCGCTGGCTCTCGTCTATGCTTCAGCCCTCGCTGCGCCCGGTGATTAATGCTACCGGGGTGATTATTAATACCAACCTGGGGCGCGCTCCTCTGAGCCAGGCTGCTCTGCAGGCTATGCAGACTGTGGCCCAGGGCTATGCGAACTTGGAATACGACCTGGAGGCTGGCGGGCGCGGTTCTCGCCATGTGCATCCCTCCGCTCTCTTGCGTGAGCTGACTGGCGCCGAGGCGGCGCTGGTGGTGAATAATAATGCCGCAGCGGTTCTGTTGGCTCTTTCAACTCTGGCGGCTGGTCGTGAGGTGATTATCTCGCGCGGGCAGTTGGTGGAGATCGGCGGTGGCTTCCGCGTGCCCGATGTGATGCGCCAGAGTGGCTGCCTGCTGGTGGAAGTGGGAACAACTAACCGTACGCGCTTGAGCGATTATGCGGCTGCTATCTCGGAGCGGACTGCTCTGCTACTGGCCGTCCATCCGAGCAATTTCCGCCTCAGTGGCTTTGTGGAGTCAACTCCCATCAGTGATTTAGCGAGGTTGGCTCATGATCACGGGCTACTGGTCATGGAGGATTTAGGCAGCGGCTGCTTGCTCCCAAGCGAGCGCTATGGTCTGGCGCATGAGCCGATGCCGCAGGAGAGCTTGGCGGCAGGGGTGGATGTGGTTTGCTTTTCTGGCGATAAGCTGTTGGGCGGCCCTCAGGCCGGGATTATTTTGGGGCGCGCGACACTGCTGGAGCGCATCGCTCGTCATCCTTTGATGCGAGCGCTGCGAGTGGATAAGCTGACGCTGGCGGCTCTGGAGGCCACTCTGCGCCATTATCAGCGAGGTGAGGCTGAGGAGATGATCCCGGTCTGGCGGATGATTGCGCTGCCGCTTGCCCGCTTGCAGGAGCGGGCCGAGCGCTGGGCCAGGACGCTGCAGGAGCAGGGGTTTGTGGCCAACGTGCGTGCTGGTGAGTCAACGATCGGCGGCGGATCGTTGCCAGGGGAGACGCTGCCGACGGCGTTGCTGGCTCTGGAGGAGGGAAAGGTACCTTGCTCGTTGGAGGAGCTGGCTCGTCGTTTGCGCGCTCGCCCAGTGCCGATTGTGGGACGCATTTTGCGCGATGCATTGCTGCTTGATCCGCGCACTGTCCTGGAGGAGCAAGATGAGGAGCTGCTGCGGGGGCTGCTGGCTTGCTTGCGCGCTGAATGAGTGTGTCTAGCCTGGGGCGACTAGTTGGCATCTTGTGCGGAGAGGGCGCCGTGAAGGTGGGCTTCGATCTCAGCCAGGCGCCGCAGGGCGCGGCGGTCTCCCAGACGCTCTAAGAGAGGACGGGCACGCTCTAGCTGCTGGCGGTCGCCACTACGCTGAGCAAGGATGAGGCGCATACGGGCGGCGTGCGGGAGATGTCCCGCAGCTTCGGCTTCGTCGATGGCCCGGGCAAGCGCTACCAGGTCGTTGGTGGCCAGGGCCTGGGCAATCGCCAGGTAGAGAGCCAGCAAGGGACTGTCTGCCTCGCTCTGAATCTGCTCGGCTTCAGTCAGCAGGGCTGGCGGGGCGCTTAGGCCATGCTCGCTATAGAAGCCTAGGAGATAGAGCGGGTGTAAATAATCGCGCCGGAAACCTTCGACTGGCATGAGCTGCGGATCATCCTGCTGCATGGCTTCCAGTATGCTGAGGTCGGTCACGAAACGCGAGGTCTCTGGCAACAGGGAGTGTAGCAAGGTTGCCAGGTGCTCCCACTTCGCCGTTGCTTCACGCGCTTGCGACACGAAGAGCGTGCAGGCGTAGGTGTCGCCCAGATGGGCGCTACGCTCTACATCCGAACTGATCTGCTCATGGGTGGCTTGCAGTAGGGGCAGCAGCGCGTCGATCTCTTCCCACTGGCCGGAGAGAAAGGCCGCGATGGCGAGAGCGGAGAGCGTTCTGCTCAGGTATGGCTGAGGTAGCTCCGTACGAGCACGACTGCAGGCCGTCTTGTCAAGATCGATCACTTGCTGCAACTGGCCGAGCAAGAGGTTGGTGTAGGCAGCCGCGTTGATGGCATCGATGTACTCCTCAGTGGGCAGAGCAGGCAGGCTCAGGCGGCGCATGGCAGGACTGCTAAGGCTCTTTCTGTTCCCCAGCAAGAGGTCAAGTCCCCCCAGGGCATCGAGGGCCTCACTCAGGGCAACCTGGCCGCCGCGCTGCTCGAAATAGTCTACGGCCTGAACTATCAGGTTGCGCACGGCTTCTAGATAGGTACACTCTTCTGCTGTGCCAGAAACGGGCTTCATGAGTGTATTTGTGAATAAGAGGCTGGTGATCTCTTGAAGCGCCTGAGCCTCGAAGAGACCTGAGTCCTGATTGATAAGCAAGCCGAAACTGAGAGCGACGCGCAGGCGCCAGATCTCGTCTTTGTCACCAGCCTGCTCAGCGAGGGTGAGGGCCTCTTGACCCAGACGGACGACCTCTATGAGCGTGAGCGGGTGGAGCATGGCGAAGCGCGTGCTGCCGATGAGCAGCTTGCGCAGCAGACGCGCCCCGCTGAGGGGATCGCGCTGTTCCAGCGCCAGGGAGTGCCAGCGCTCTAGGGCCTTAAAAGCCGACAGCAGGCGCGTCTTGCCGCTGTCCGTCGGGCCGATGAGGGAGTGATAGCATGGTCGCTGGTCCTCGCAGGTGCATTCAAGCAAGAGCTGAAGCTGCTCGAGATCGCGCTGGCGGCCCACAAAGGGAGGCAGCTCCCGCAGGCGCCCTGAGCGGGCGGCCTCCAGGGGGAAGACGCACAGCGGCTGCACCTTGCCTTTGACGGTTACCTCGCGCGCCGGGCCAAAGAGGAAGGCCAACCGGCTTGCCTGCCTGGTGCGCTCGCTCACTAGGATTTCACCGGGTGCGGCGCTCTGCTGCAGGCGGGCGGCAATGTTGACAGCGTCGCCCGTCACTAAACAATCGCCCCGACTGGTGTCGCCTGTGGTTTATTACTTCGCCACTGTTGACGCCGATCCGCAGGCGGAAAGCCGGGGGAAGGAGAGGGACGTTTTCCACAACCTGGCGCAGGGCCAGCGTTGCAGCCAGGGCCTGTTCGGCATCATCTCCGTAGGCGCGCGGCAGCCCGAAGATAGCCATCACCGCCTCGCCAATGAATTTCTCCAGCGTACAGCCGTGGGTCATGATTACCTGACGGGCGTGCTCGTAGTAGCGGCCCACCAGGTGCGCCGGTCTTCGGGATCTAACTCTGCGCTGAGCGCCGTTGAACCGGTCACATCGGCGAAGAGGACGGTGACCAGCTTGCGTTCTTCAGGCATGCCATTGGCTCCCGCTAGCGCTCTTCCTCTCTCAGCATGCGGACGTAGCTCTGATAGCGCCGTTCGTGGATCAGGCCATCCTTGACGGCCTGGCGAATGGCACAATTTTCCTCATCAACATGCAGGCAGTCGGAATAGAAGCATTCGCCCAGATAGGGGCGGAACTCAACAAAGCAACTGGCCAACTCCTCCTTGGGGATATTCCAGGCAGCAAGAGCTCGGATACCCGCGGAGTCGGCGAGCCAGCCCCCGCTAGAGAGAGGGTAGAGCTGAGAGCCAGTCGTGGTATGGCGTCCTTTGCCCGTAGCGGCGCTGACCATGCCAGTGCGCACCGCCATGCCTGGTTCGAGGGCATTGACTAATGAGGATTTGCCCACCCCTGAAGGCCCAGTAAAGAGCGTGATATGATCCTTGAGCAGCTCGCGCAGTTGCTCGATCCCCTGGCCGGTCTCGCAGCTCGTCCAGAGTACAGTGTAGCCAAGCTGCTGGTAGAGGGCAGCAGCTTCCTCGACGCTCTTGTCATGGGGTAAATCGACCTTGTTGATACAGATGATCGGGCGCAACTCGGCATGCTCGCAAATGGCAAGATAGCGGTCAAGCATGCCAAAATGAGGCTCCGGTTGGGTGGTGGCGAAAACAATCACCACCTGGTCCAGATTTGCAAGCAGCGTCTGCGCCCGAGGATTGCTCTCGCGCGAGCCAACATCACGCCGTGCCAGCTCGCTCTGACGCGGCAGCACCTCCTCAATCAGGCCTGTCTCCGCATCCAGGCGTCGCACCTTGACGCGATCACCAACGCTCAGCCGCGATGGTAGCGCCGTTAGTTCCGCCTCTGCGCGCTGTTGACGCGCTAATGGACCGGTGACCTTTCCGCGCGCGGTGCGACCCCGAGCCGCCTCAGCCAAAGCCTTTTTGAGCTTGCCACGGAGCGTACAACGCAGCTTGCCCTGATCGGTATAGACCTCGTAAATGCCGTGTGCTCCGCTAAGCACTATACCGGTCAGCAGTTCCATCGTGTCCTTGCTGGCTTTCTTTGCTTCAGCACCCTCAAGTGTTCAGCGCCCTCATCTTCCGTCGTCAGAATAGAACCTCTACCCCAGCAATGGTAGCTGACAGCATGGGGCGAGGGAGACAGAGAAGCTCGCTGATTTCTGACCTGGCAATGGGATCACCCAAGGACAAGGGCCGAGGCGAAGCCCCAACAGCCTACCTTTATCCCCCGTCCCAAGGCACAAGCCAGAGAAGAGAGGCCTTTTTTGTCTCTCCAGACAGATTACAGGAGAGACGGGCACTTTGTCAATGCACTTCACAACCGCCAGTAAGCCGACCCGGAGGCGGGCGGCTGACCAGGCATTCAACGGAGCCAGCCCACTCCTGGCTCGCTTTGCTGTTTACAGCTTGCCTGTTTTCGGATCAGGGAGAGCAGAGGGCTGGCATTGACGTCTTCTTGCTGATAGGCTAGCCTGAAACAGTATCACCTTATTGACGGTTGGCGTTGAGCCTAGGCGGTCTTTCCTGGCTTGGCTTCAGCTCTCTCACGGGAGGAGTACCTACTATGTCCTGGTTCGTTGGCCTTGGGAGCGTTGTTCTCATCGTTGTTCTCCTACAAGATGCTTTTGAGACCGTGGTTTTACCGCGACGTGTCACTCACCGTTTTCGTCTAGCACGCCAGATTTTCCGGGTAAGCTGGTGGCTATGGCGACATCCCGCCCATCTTATTCGCAACGGGGCCAGGAGAGAGTATTTTTTGAGCCTGTATGGGCCTCTCTCGCTCTTATTCCTGCTGGTGGTCTGGGCCGGAGGCTTAGTCAGTGGCTTTGCTCTGCTCCAATGGAGCTTGGGGATGGCAGTGCGCGCGCCTGAAGGAGACGTAACCCTAGGGACCCTCTTTTATCTGAGTGGCACGACCTTCTTTACGCTTGGCCTGGGTGACGTGGTTCCCCAGACTGGGCCGGCGCGCTTGGTGACGGTGGTGGAGGCCGGTACAGGCTTTGGCTTTCTGGCGCTGGTTCTAAGCTATCTGCCGGTGATCTATCAGGCTTTCTCGCGGCGCGAGGCCAGCATTGCCCAGCTCGATGCACACGCCGGTTCGCCTCCCAGTGCTCTGGAGCTGCTGCGTCGTCACGGACGTGGTGAGCAATTCCCCGAGCTGGTGCGTCTGCTGCGCGAGTGGGAGCGTTGGGCCGCCGAGCTGCTTGAGAGTCATCTCTCCTACCCTGTGCTGATCTATTATCGCTCGCAGCATGAACGTCAGTCATGGCTGGCTGCCCTGACAACGCTTCTCGACGCCTGCGCCTTGATTATCGCCTATCTGGATGACCTGCCCGCACAAACTGCCTGGTTCACTTTCGCCATCGCGCGCCATGCGGCTGTCGACCTGGCTCAGATCTTCGATGTGAAGCCTCGACCCAGCGCTGAGGAGCGTCTGGCCGGCGACGAGCGCGCTCGTCTGCTGGCGACATTAGAAGAGCTGGGACTGGCCGTCTCGCCAGAGCGCGAGCGACGCCTTGCTGAGCTGCGACGGCTCTATGAACCATATGTTCAGAGCCTGGCACGGCATCTGGAGATGCCGCTGCCTGCCTGGGCTCCTGCGAAGGTGATCGATGACTGGCAGACCAGCCCGTGGGAGCACCTGGCCGCCAATCAGGATGCCGCGACCTGGCAGCGCAAGATGCTCAAGCTGCAGCGCCAGTTCGAGTCAATCAAGCCTGGCGCTCAATCACCAGACGAGACCAGCGCCGGGTAAAGATGAGGCGCCCGGGTGCCGGTTCTTCTGGACAGGGCACATGTAGCGGATAGACCCGCAGGCGAAGGCGCTCGTCGCCCGGGAAAAGATACCAGCCAGCAGGCCGGCCCGCCGCATCCCAGGCCCGCAGAAGAGCAAGCAGATGCCGAGCCAGGTAGCCGGCTCCGCCAAAGCAGCGTACCATGATTTCATAGGCAGTCTGCTTGCTCTCTCCATTGCTACTGGCCGGCAGCCTCCGGGCCGGAGGCAAAGCCAGTAAGGCAATGTGATTGTCGGCCACAAGGCCAATAGTGGCACGAGTCTCCAGGCCAGCCACCTTGAAGAGCCAGGGTAGCTCGGCCAGCGCGGCATGCTCGCGCTGAGCTACAAGACTGCAGGCCGCCGGTTCGCGCTGCGAGAGCCAGGAGTTAAAGCCGTAATGAATCTCATGCAGACTGGCGAGGACGCCGCTGGGCAGGTCATACCAGGGGCCAGTTAGATCGCGATAGAGCGCGGCCACATCTACCGCCTGATAATTGTTCAGACGCAATTGAAGAGCAGAGCTAACATCCGATTCCGATCCTGGCCCAAGGGCAAAGATGCCACCGGCCTCCGTGAACGACCCTCGGAGCAGCATAAAAGCGCAACAGCGGACAGAGACGCTCTCAAGGTGATCACCGTGCCGCTCGAAAGCGACTGAGAATTGGGCATCGCGCAAGGCTAAAGGAAGCAACAGTCGCCCATCCGGCTTGAGCTGTTCGTACCAGGGCGTTGCAATATCGCCCGAGGCCACTGTAAGAATGATGCGATCATAGGGGGCTGCTGGTGGATAGCCAAGGGCCCCATCCCCACAGATGACCTGCACATGTCCGTAACCAGCAGCAGCCAGATGCGCGCGCGCCCCCTCCACCAGATCCTCATCGATGTCGATAGTGACCACGCTGCCGCTTTCACCCACAATGTGGGCCATCAGCGCGGCGTTGTAGCCACTGGCAGCCCCGATCTCCAGCACATGCTGACCCGGCTCCAGCTCAAGCTGCTCCAGCATAATGGCCATGATGGCCGGCTGCGAGGAGGAGCTGACACAGACGCCGTCGACAACCTTGAGGGGAATGACCTGGTCACGATAGACCTCCTCAGGCGGTACCCCCGGCAGGAAGAGGTGACGGGGCACAGATCGAAAGGCCGCTTCGATCCGGGCCGTGCGCAGGAAGCCACGCGCTTTCAACTGGTCGACAAGCGATTGTTGCAGCGCCGCTAAGTGCGCTTGGCGGTGGTGCGCGCCGTTCTGGCGGGGCAGATCGGGATCAGGGTCAGGGGCTGGACCTGCCTCCATAAGGCCCTCCTTTCCATTCTTCCTGCTGCTGACGTGCTCAGGGAATGTCTCGCCGATGCCAATCGGTCAGTTGCTGGTAAGCGTGGGCAATTCTCAAAACAGTCGCTTCGTCGAAGGCATTGCCTACCACCTGGAGGCCAAGCGGAAGACCAGCGCGGCTGAAGCCACAGGGAAACGCCACCGCGGGGAGGCCAGCCAGGTTGAACGGTAGAGTGAGGCGCAAGGCGGCAGCCGTGGCCTCCTCCCGCTGGCCTTCGATAGTAATCTCCTGATCGATCTGATCGATAGGTATGGCCGGCATCGGTTGAGCAGGGAGCACGAGGGCATCAACCCGCTGCAGCACCGAGCGCAGTTGCGAGGAGAAGAGCCGCCGCTCTTGCTGAGCGCGAAGATAGTCGATGGCGCTGATGCGCTCTCCCTCCTGCAGGCGACGCAATGTCAGAGGACCATACAACGCAGCCCGCTCACTAAGCCAGCCGCGTTCACGATGAGCAAAGGCGGCCTCTGGGAGCTGGATGGTACGGAAAGTAGCGAGCGAAGGTCGGCTGAGGGGCACCTCACTGATCTGGGCACCGGCCTCCTGGAAGATGAGGACAGCAGCACGCCAGGCGGCACGCACCTCGGGATCGAGCGGCGCCACGAAGCTCTCAGGGGGCAGGCCAAGCCGCAGGCCCTGTAACGAGAGCGGCCCGCGCCCCTCCGGTCCTTCAATGAGCAGGGCCGATGAACGCGAGGGCGGACCAGAGACGCTTTCGGGATCACGCGGATCATAACCAGCGATGGCATCGAAAATGAGGGCACAGTCCTCAGCGCTACGGGCCAGCGGCCCTACGTGGTCAAGTGAACGGGAGAGCGGTATGACACCGTGACAACTGACGCGCCCATGGGTCGGTTTGAGGCCGGTGACGCCACAACAGGCTGCAGGGATGCGAATCGAGCCGCCTGTGTCGGTGCCGATAGCTCCGGCGCACATGCCAGCAGCCACCGCTACAGCAGAGCCACCGCTTGAGCCGCCAGGGACATGCTCCCGCCTCCAGGGATTGCGCGTCGGCGGCGTAAAGACGCCTAAGCCAAACTCATGGGTGTTGGTCTTACCGATGATAATTGCCCCATGCCGTCGCAGATGCTCAACAACGCTGGCATCCTCTGAGGCCACATGGTCAGCCAGAACCTGCGAGCCAGCGGTCAGGCGCACGCCGCGCACGGCAATCAGGTCCTTGACGGCTATGGGAATACCATGTAGGGGACCACGGAAGAAACCGCGACGCTGCTCACGCTCGGCCTCTTCGGCAGCCTGGAGAGCCGCGTCACGCATCACGGTAACAAAGGCCCGTAGCTCGCCATCGAGGGCCTCAATACGTTCTAGAGCCTCGCTGACGAGTTCTCCCGGGGTTGTCATCCCAGAGCGGATGTCGTCCGCCAGCTCACGAATGGTTCGATAGAGCATGCTTTCCTTTCACGTTGCGCAATCCATTCTAGCACCGAGCAAATGGGCGGCCAGATCCTCCCTCTATTGTATCACGCCTTGACAGGCCACCACGTGATTGTATCACGCCTTGACAGGCCACCACGTGCGGACACAGACAGCCAGCAAGGTCAGAGAGGCTCGTCGCTGTGTCCGCACATTCTCTCAGCCTCGCTCTCAGGAGCCTGCCGTATAGCGCCTACGGCTGCCCAAGGCCATGAGTCCGCTCCTGCCCTGGCCTCCAGCGCAGATTGGGACGGCGCGCCGCCAGCGCCTGATCAAGCCTCCCTACCGGCGTAGTGTGCGGGGCCGTCTTGACGATCTCTGGATTGGTGCGCGCTTCGTGGGCAATCTGACGCATCACTTTGACAAAGTAGTCAAGCGTTTCGCGTGTCTCGGTCTCCGTCGGCTCAATCATCAGCGCCTCATGCACGATGAGGGGAAAGTAGATGGTCGGGGCATACATGCCGAAGTCAAGCAGGCGCTTGGCAATGTCGTTGGCCGTGACGCCGCTTTCTTGCTTTTGGCGCTGAGCCGTGGCAACGAACTCATGCTGGCAGAGGCGCACCTGAGGGAAGGCGATTTCATAGTCAGAGGCCAGCTCGTGCCGCAGATAGTTGGCATTGAGAATGGCGCTCTGAGCCACACGCAGCAGACCATCCGGCCCATAGGTGCGAATATAGGCGTAGGCACGCACGAGTACCCCAAAGTTGCCAGTGTTGGCGCGTACTTTGCCGATCGAGAGCGGCCCCGGATCAGCCCAATAGTAGTTGCCCTGCTCGTCTTTGGCCGGCAGCGGGCCAGGCAGAAAAGGGACAAGGTGCTCTTTGACGCCAATAGGACCCGCGCCAGGCCCACCACCGCCGTGCGGAGTGCTACAAGTCTTGTGTAAATTGAAATGCACAACATCGAAACCCATGTCACCCGGGCGCGTGATCCCCAGGACAGCGTTAGCATTGGCCCCATCGTAGTAGAGCTGTCCCCCCGCCTCGTGCACCAGACGCGCAATTTCCACAGCATTGCGGTCAAAGATACCCAGCGTATTGGGGTTGGTCAACATGATAGCCGCAACCTGCTTCCCCTGGCTCTCGAGCAGCGAGCGCAAGCGATCCATATCGAGGCCGCCAGTTGCTGGATCGGTCTTGATCTCGACGGCGCGGTAACCAGCCAGCGTGGCACTGGCGGGATTAGTGCCGTGGGCATTGTCAGGGATCAGCACGAGATTGCGATGCCCCTCGCCGCGATGCTCATGGTAGGCTTTGATAAGCATCAGGCCCGTGAGTTCGCCATGCGCCCCCGCTGAGGGCTGCAGGGTCACGCGCGCCATACCAGCAATTTCAGCCAAATACTGTTCTAACTCATATTGTAACTGAATCGCCCCCTGCACGGTGCTCTCCGGCTGGAGAGGATGGAGCGCGGCAAAGCCTGGCAGCGCCGCCATATCCTCATTGAGCTTAGGATTATACTTCATCGTACACGAGCCGAGCGGATAAAAGCCGGTATCAACTCCAAAGTTGCGCTGCGACAAATGGGTATAGTGGCGCACGATTTCGATCTCGCTGACCTCGGGCAGCGGGGCCGGCTCCTGACGCAGCAGGTGTGGTGGTACCAGGTTCTCCAGAGGCTCGGCAGGCACATCCAGGGCGGGCAAGGTTGCCGCTCGTCGTCCAGGGGCACCTTTTTCGAAAATCAGCGGCTCAACGCTCATGCCGCCACCTCCTTCAAGGCCGCCACCAGGCGGTCGATATCAGCACGAGTGCGCGTCTCGGTCACGCAAAAGAGCATATGATTGGCCAGCTCGGGATAGTCGCGGCCCAAGTCATAGCCGCCGATGATGTCGTACTGCAGCAGATGCTCTTGCAGGCGACTGGGTGAGACCGGCAAGCGGATCACAAATTCATCGAAGAAGGGGCTACTGAAAGCGGGTGCGAAACCGGGCAAATTGCTAATCTGGCGCTGGGCGTAGTGAGCCTTATGCAGGCAGAGCGTGGCCAGTTCGCGCAGACCCTCCTTACCCAGGGCCGCCATGTAGATCGTGGCACCAACGGCCAACAGCGATTGGTTAGTACAGATATTAGAGGTGGCGCGCTCGCGGCGAATATGCTGCTCGCGGGCCTGCAGCGTCAGAACATAGCCAGTCTGCTTGGCGCCTCCCTCTTCGACGGTCTGTCCCACCAGGCGCCCGGGCATCAGGCGTAAAAAGCGCTCACGTGCGGCCAGAAAGCCTAGAGCTGGCCCGCCGAAGCTCATGGGGTTCCCAAAGCTCATTAGCTCACCCACAGCGATATCGGCATTATACTCCGCCGGCGAGGCCAGCAGACCGAAGGAAGCTGGCTCGCTAGTGACACTGATGAAGACCGTGCGACTGTGACGGTGAACCACTGGTTCGATAGCTTTGACATCCTCGATACAACCGAAGAAATTCGGCTGTTGGATGGCGACGGCCACGGTCTCGGGTCCGATGGCAGCTTCCAGAGCAGCCAGCGAGGTGACCCCGTTCTCTGTCGCGATTTCGCGGACGCGGAAGCCTCGCGCATGGGCATAGGTACCTAGAACCCGTCGATACTGGGGATCAATGCCGGTTGAGACGACTACCTCTCCCTGACCACCGGGTCCAAGGGCCATGAAAACGGCCTCGACGAGCGCCGTGGCGCCATCGTAGAGCGAGGCATTGGCGATGTCTAGCCCGGTTAGCTGGCAGACCATTGTTTGGAATTCGTAGATGGCCTGGAGCATGCCCTGGCTGACTTCCGGCTGATAGGGCGTGTAGGAGGTGACAAACTCGGAGCGACGCTGTAGATGCGGTACAACGCTGGGAATAGCATGCTCGTAGGTGCCGGCACCCAGGAAAGAGATGACCTGATCAAGGCTTCTGTTTTTGGCCGCCATACTCATCATGAGGCGCTTTAGCTCCGGTTCGGCCAGGGCCGGCGGCAGGTTGAGAGGACGGCGCAGGCGTACCTCCTCGGGTACCGGCTCTAATAAGTCTTCCATCGAGCGTAAGCCCAGGTGCTCAAGCATGGCTTGCTGCTCCTGGGGCGTGTTCGGTATGTATCCCATCGTAGCTTCATCTCCTGAACGGTGAACTGGAATCAGGGTCGGTCAGATCACAGATGCCGCAGATGATCACTGGTCCGCTCGTCAGGATAGCCGGCGGTCGATGGCGCTCAGGGGGAAGACACAGGACATCCAGACATCTGACCAGTTTCGCTAAGCGTGGCCCGCCGGCAGGGGCGAGGCCGAGCGCGCTCTCTCTTCCCTCTCCTGGCAGTGGTCTGGCAGGCCAAAGGGCTGCTGAGAAAGCAGATGGGCAAGTGAGAAGCTGCAGAGTAGCGACATAAGCGGAGCGGGCCACACCGGGCAAACGCGCCAGGATCAACGCCCTTCGAGATAGGCAATATACTGATCAGCGGTCATAAGATCATCCAGTTCCGCAGGATTGCTCAGCTTTACGACCAACATCCAGCCTTCTCCGTAAGGCTGCTCGTTGACCAGCTCAGGGTGATCCTTGAGTCGCTCATTGATCTGCACAATCTCGCCGCTGACCGGCGCTACCAGTTCCGAGGTGGCTTTGACGGACTCGATGTCGCCAAACTTTTGCTCGCGGCTCAACTGTTGACCAGGCGCCAGGGGAATTTCAACATAGACGACATCGCCGAGCTGGTCCTGAGCATAGTCTGTAATGCCAATGGTTGCCTGGTCGCCTTCGACGCGGACCCACTCATCGGTTTTGCTGTATTTGAGATCAGCCGGATGATTCAGGCTCGCCATATCCTCTTATCTCCTTTTTACTCTGTTCTGCTTTTGCTCGCAGGCCAGCGCAGCGTTTGCTGCCTGCTTCGCTACTGGCGGCGTGCAACCTGCTTGCTCAACTCCTTATTTGCGGCGCTTGTAAAAGGGCAGAGCCACGAGGCGAGCGGCCAGGCGCCGATTACCGATCTCGACCTGTACGAGCTGCTCGGGCACAGCTCGAGATGCCTCGACATAGCCCATGCCTATGCTCTTGTTGAGCGTCGGACTGGGGGCCCCACTGGTTACTACGCCGATAGCACGCTGGTTATCCCCAGTGCTTCCGCTGGCGCCGTCATGGTCGCTATCATAGATAGTATAGCCACCGCGGGGGACGCGACGTTCGAGCATCTCCAGGCCTATGAGCTTGCGCGCTACACCCTGCTCGCGCACCCGCAGTAAGGCCTCGCGGCCAATGAAGTCACCTTTTTCAAATTTTATCGTCCAGGCCAGGCCCGCTTCCAGAGGATTAGTCTGCTCTGTCAGCTCGTGCCCGTAGAGACAATAACCAGCCTCCAGACGCAGTGTATCGCGCGCTCCCAGCCCTGCGGGAACCAGGCCATGTTCTTTCCCTGCCGCAAGCAAGTGCTCCCAGAGCAGAGGAGCTTTTGGCGCCTCACAGTAGAGTTCAAAGCCGTCCTCGCCTGTGTAGCCCGTACGCGAGATCAGGCAGGCCAGACCCGCTACCTCGCCTGGCAGGCAGCGATAATAGCGAATCGCCGCCAGATCAACGGGCGTCAAGGGTTGGAGGATAGCCTGCGCGGCAGGTCCTTGCAACGCCAGCAGGGCCGTCTCTTGCGAGCGATCGATGATCTGGACGGCGCTGAAGCGTCGGGCCTGTTCCTGAAACCAGGCCAGATCTTTGGCAATGTTCGCGGCGTTGACGACAACCATGTAGCGCTCGGCCTCCAGACGGTAGACTAGCAGGTCATCAATGACGCCCCCCGTGGGCAAGCAGAGCGTCGTATAGAGCGCTTGATTGATGGCAAGTCGCCCCACATCATTGGGAACGAGGTACTGAAGAAATGGCAGCGCCTCTGGACCCTCGATCTGGAATTCACCCATGTGGCTGACGTCAAAGAGGCCAGCCTGCATGCGCACGGCCCGGTGTTCTTCAAGGATGCTGCTGTACTGGAGCGGCATCTCCCACCCCCCGAATTCCACCATCCGCGCCCCAAGGGCCTGATGCTGCTCGTAGAGGGGAGTGCGTTTTAGAGGAGCTGCTGCGGCATGCTCTCTTGTCATCGTTGACTCCTTGGCAAGGTTCGAGGCTTGGCTTGGTGTGTCGGCACGCTTGACGCTTCCACTATAACAGATTTTGCCAACCGCGTCGAATCGCCTGCCCCCCTCTTCCAGCGGCTATCTGCCCTGCCAGACGCCTCTGACGAGCAGACTCTTGCCTTGCACCCACCGTTTTCACCTTCCTTCAGTAGTCAAGCAGGCTCTGCAGCTCTTTCTCCGACTGCTTACTCAGGGGGATCATGGTTTCCTGGGGATCGTCAAGCTGGAGCGTATAGCTATTGCGCGTGAATTGAATGACAGCCTTGATATGTTGCAGATTGACCAAGTAAGCGCGATGAGCCTTGAAGAAACCACGTCCGCTCAGGCGCTGCTCCAGCTCCTGCAGCGTGAGCTGTGTGGTGGCCTCCTCGCCGTTAATAGTGCGCAGAATAGTGCGACCATCGCGGCTGGTGGCGTAGAGAACCTCGGAGGGATCATAGAGCATGATGCGATCTTCACGGCGTGCCGTGACTTTGTAGGGAACATAGCGCGTTGGTGCAACCGTGGTCAGGCTCTGTTCTTCTTTGGGCACGTCTCCGGCCTGGCGAGCCGCATAGCTATAGTCGCCACTGAGACGCCCGGCCTCTAGCTCGATGACGCGCGAGCAGAATTTCCCAGCCCAGGCAAGATCTTTGGCGCTGAGCACTACAGCGCTGCCCTGGGCGGCCAGATCCTGGATGAGGCGGGCAAAGAGCTGGGCGGTGTCCCAATCGACGCGTTCCACCGGTTCATCGAGCAGCGCCAGAGCCGGCTGGCGCAGTTGCAACTGAGCGAAGGAAAGGCGCCGTTTAGCCGAGGGCGAGAGCTTGCAGATTGGTCGACGGGCCTGGTCGCTCAGGCCGACGGCAGCCAATACCTCATCAAGGCCTTGTGAGGGGAGGCCATAAAGCGTGCAATAGAAAGCCAGAAACTGCCGAGGGGTCAGCCGCTCGTAGAGCAGGTCCTCCGCAAAGAGCAAAGCGACGCGCGCCAGCGCCTGGCGATCACGAGAGAGGTCGCACCCGTCCAGAGTGATGCTTCCTCCACTAGGTTTGAGCTGACCAGCTAGCAGATGCAGCAGGAGGGTCTTGCCACAGCCCGAAGGGCCAACGACGGCCACTATTTCCCCTCCCTGGACTTGCAAGTGAGCGATCGATAGCACGGTTCGCCCCCCACAGGTTTTCTCCAGACGGCAGACCTCCAACAGCATGATGCTTCCTCCTTCCGCGATGCAGCGGTTGAGCCTGAGTCGGACCAGGTGACCGATCGCCGATTATTATACAGGAGAGCCAACGTGACCAGAAAGAGCAGAACTCTGTCCTGCAGCCGGCCCTGTGCGCTGGTCACGAAGGCATCTTTCATCTGGGCTTTTACTCCACTCAGCGCTAGTCGATCACCGTTCAACCTGGCAGGAAAGCCTTTTAACCTCTCAGATGCGCCAGTCGGCCTTTTTTTGTGGCGCACCGCAGCCGCAGATGGTACAGTCAGCTCAGAGTCAGTGGCCAGGGGAGGGAAGCAGGCTGGCCATATCCCCGACCAACCTTGACAGCCAAGAAAGGAGAGGCAAACATGGAGCATCAGACTGGGCCGGAGCTGATGATTGAAGCCCATCAGCTCCGGCGGACCTTTGGTCAACGCCAGGCTGTTGCTGATCTCAGTCTCAGCGTTCGGCGTGGCGAAATCTTCGGTCTGCTCGGTCCCAATGGAGCGGGTAAGACCACCACGATCCGTCTTCTCAGCGGTCAAATCATTCCTGATAGCGGCTGGGCACGTGTGGCCGGCTGCGATGTAGTTCACGAGCCACTGCGCCTGAAGCAGCAGATTGGTATTGTTTTTGAGGAGCAAAACCTCTATGAGCGGCTCACCGCCCGCATGAATCTCCGCTTTACTTGTTGGCTCTATGGTCTGCCCGAGAAGCGCATTGACGAGGTGCTGACCTTAGTCGACCTGCGCGATCGCGCTCGTGAGCCGGTAGGGAAGTTTTCGCAGGGTCTCAAGCAGCGCCTGCTCATTGCACGGGCCCTGCTCCACAAACCCGCCGTGCTTTTCCTTGATGAACCAGGCCGCGGTCTCGATCCCATTTCGGCCCATACCGTGCGTCAGGTGATCCGACGCCTGAGCGAGGAAGGGACCACCATCCTGCTCACCACTCATCTGATGGAAGAGGCCGACCAGCTCTGTCAGCGCGTTGCTTTCATCGTGAACGGGAGGCTCGTCGCCAACGACACCCCGCGCCATCTCAAGCTCCAACATGGCAAGCGCCTGCTGCAGGTTACACTGGAAGAACAGCAGGACCACGCCCGGCGTCTCTGTGACATCACGCTCAAGCTCGATGATGTTAGCGATCAGCAGCGGCTGGCGCGCTGGCTCAGCGAAGGAAAGGTCCGCGCTCTGCACACGCAAGAAGCCAGCCTTGAAGAGGTCTTCTTTCATGTTGCTGGCGTGCCGTTATCGTAAATTCTCAGGCCATGCACGCCCTGGCTCACGTCAGAGGCGATAGCCGACCCGATCAGCCAAGCTTCAGAAAGGATGAGATCATGCACCTGCGCGGCATTCTGGCCATTGCCCGTAAAGATATCATTGACCTCGTGCAGAACAAAGCCACGCTTGTGGGATTGCTGCTTCCGATCTTCATGGCTGTACTTTTCAGTTTCATCAATAGCCTCATCAGCGGGACACCAACACGCCTGCTCATCTATAATCCGGGTCACTCACCGGTTGAGCGTATCGTCAGTTCCGCCTTCTCTGCGCCAGCCATCAGTCATGCGACGAGTCCCGTCGAAGTCGAGGCCGCCTTCGGGCCCGACGGCGCTCACAAGCAGTCTTCTTACGCCCTTGGGCTGATCGTGCCCCCCACCTTTGAGAGCGATCTGCGCGCGGGCCGTCATCCGCAAGTGCAGCTCTTTCTGAATGGCGACAGTATTGACACAGCCCAGCGCGCTTTGCTTACTCAGGCCCTGACCGACTATGGGCGGCAGGTAGTCAATCCTGAACCACCGCTAGCCGTCGTTACCAGCACTATCAACCCGCCGCAGCCGAGTGCCTTTGGCCAGAACAGCAAAGCCTTCTTCGTCATGTATGTGCTTATCATGGCCATCATGAACTCTGCCAGTATCGTGCCCGGCCTGATCATTGAGGAGAAAGAAAAGAAGACCTTGCGGATGCTGCTGGCCTCGCCCATTACCTTTAGTGACATCATTGCCGGCAAGCTGCTTGTCAGCCTGGCCTATCAGATGCTGCTGCTGACCATCGTTTTTCTTACCATGCAGGGCTTCATCGGTAACTTACCCTGGTTACTACTCTTTATCTTCATCGGCGCCTGTCTGACCAACGCTATTGGTCTGCTGATCGGCTGCTTGTTCAACACCACCTCAGCCTCGGGGGCTGCCACAGGCATTCTCATCTTTGCCTTCATCGTGCCGGCGCTTTTTGTCGGCCCACTGGGACAACTTGTTGAGGGTCAATCTTTCATGATCATCGTGAAGGCAATCCCCGTCTACTACCTGGCCGAGGGCCTTTACAAGGCGCTGACCGGCCAGACTGCTGTTGCAGCCATGCTGACTGACCTGACGGTCATCACCGGAACCACCCTGGTCTTCTTCGGACTGGCCGCCTGGAGCCTGCGTCATCAGGCGGCGGTTGCCAGCAGCATCTAGCTCTGCGCGGGTGGGGAAAGACCCGATCCAGGCCGGCCCACTGCGCCAGCCCCCTTATTGGCCTGCAATGGTCAGGCCTCCCTCCCTTAACAGAGAGGCCTCAGCCTGGTGACAAGGAGCACAGCTTGTGATATCCTGTCTCGCGACAGGACGAGCGCGAGCATAGCAGACGCTACCAGCGGCGGCAAGCGGGCGGGTGGTTCGTCGGCCTGCACGCCCGCGCCGCCTATGCGCCTTTGCAAAGGAAGACAGGAGAACAGACCCATGCCGACAGCAATCTGGGGGGAGCCGGAGCCAGAAGGCAATGAGGCTTATCCGCTAGCAACCCTGAAACAGCTGCTTCACCAGATGATGGTGCATTTCGCGGCTCAAGGGGCATGTCTGGCGCTGTACGATGCCCTGCTAGGACAGATGGTGATCAGGCTCCATGTGCGTCTGCGCAACGGGGGCGCAGGGGGGCAGCCCAGTTCAAGCCTGAGCGCAGGTCAGAGCGGCGTGGAGGGTGTCCATCGTGTCGGCAGGCGAACCACTATCAATCTGCAAGACCCATCTTCTTCGGCCATCGGGCGTCTGAAACGTACCCCTGCCCCTCAAGATGAGCTGGAAGACGTACCACCCCAGCCAGGAAGCCTCTTCCCGGTAGGCAGCCGCTACGCGCCCGGTCAGGATCTTATCGGCTATGTCTGGCGCGAGAACCGCTCCTGCATTATGGAGCATGAGAGCTACATCTA
Source organism: Thermogemmatispora sp. (assembly GCF_019683755.1). GTDB lineage: Bacteria > Chloroflexota > Ktedonobacteria > Ktedonobacterales > Ktedonobacteraceae > Thermogemmatispora. The sequence goes on from NZ_JADGHT010000015.1 coordinate 19,022, forward strand.
TGCCTTTCACGGGCAGCGCAAGATGCCGTTCCCTCTTGAACTCAGACCCCACTGGTATTTTGCGGCCCCCATCCAGGAGCCACTGCTTGCCCACGAAGAGAGCGGCCAGCGTGTAGCGCCCCAGCCGCCAGTCCTAGGGGTGGTTGTGCTTTACAAGCTGGTGCCAGCGCCTGGCTTCGACCTCAAGCAGCGCCAGGAGGTCCACGCCTTCACGGAGCGCATGGCCCTCTATCTGGAAAACCATCGCCTGCGTCAAATTCAGCGGCGCACCAGTGAGCACCTCCAATCCCTGCAGCAGCTCAGCGCTATTTTTCCATCGACCGTCAACCTGGCCTATCTGCTAGAGCAAGTCTATCAGTTCACACGGCGCATCGTCGATGTCTCGGCCATGCTGGTCACCCTTTACGATCGGGACACCCGCATGATTTACGACGTCTACGCCGTCCGAGATGGCAAGCCGGTTGAGGGCCTGCCTACCGAGTCAGTCGAGCCACGCACACGTCGCCAGTGGTGGCGTGTGACTCAAGAGGAGAAACGCACCTTGCTACTCAGCCCGGCCCACCTGCGTCAGCATGAATATGACGAGCTCCTGCAAGGGGTGTGGGGAGACCAGCGCCAGGCCGAGTCGTTCCTCTTGCTGCCGATGAAAATGTTCAACCGCGTCATCGGCTCAGTTAGCCTAGCCAGTCAGCGGCCCAACGCCTACCGGCACGAAGATATCCAGGTCCTGGAGACAATGGTCCAGATCATCACGGTTGGCATTGAGAACGCTCGATTGTATGAGCGCTCGCGACGCCTGCTGCGCAAGGCCCGGCAGCGCGAAGAATCGCTAGCTGCCATGAATAGTGCCCTGCAGTCCATCAGTCTCGTACTGAATGTACGCGAGATGCTGGACAACTTTGTCCGCGCTGTTGCCAACCTGGTTGAAGCTGAGGTCAGCGTCTTCTTCCAGCTCTCAGCGGACAAAGAGGAGCTGGTCGCCCAGGCTATCTATGCCCGCAGCAATAAAGGAGCCAGTAATGAAGCACTCTCCTTTATGCGCGCCGACAGCGAAAAGGAGCGCGAGCTGATCGAGATGATTCGCCTGCCCTTCAAGGGGTCGCTGTTGGAGCGCATGGCGAGCGAGGGAGCTTTTTTCTACCTTGATGCTGCCCTGGCCGAGGAGCTGGCGCAGACAGCCAGCGAGGGAGGAGCGATCTTCCTGCGCGAGACCCAGATTCAGCGCATGATTATGATTCCGGTTCAGTACCAAACCGAGCTCATGGGCATTCTAGCCCTTCATACGCCGCGTCAGGATCGCGTCTTTCAGCCGGAGGAAATTGGCATGCTGCTGGCCATCTGCAGCCAGGCCGCCAGTGCCATTCGCAATGCGCAGCTCTTCGAGCAGATTCAGGAGGCCAACGCCGAGCTACAACGCATGAACACCCTCAAGGATGAGTTCATTGTCACCGCCTCCCACGAGCTGCGCACGCCGCTGAGCGCCATCAGCGGCTATGCCTCCTTGCTCAAGCGCCAGAGCGCGCGCGCCACCCCGCAGCAGATTCTGCGCTTCGCCAGTAAAATCGCCGCCTCGGCCCAGCAGTTGAGTGCGCTGGTAGCCAATATGACCGAGGCCGCGAATATGGATGCCCTGGGGCGCAAGCTGGAGCTGCATCCCAGTCCCGTCGAGTTGCGCACCGCTGTGCAGATGGCAGTCAGTATCTTGAGCATCAACATTGAGCAGCAGATCGAGGTTAACGTCCCCGAGGGCATCTGGCTCTACTGCGATCCGCAACTGCTGCGCCAGGTCCTGACCAACTTGCTTGACAACGCCGCCAAATACTCGCCACCGGATAGCCAGATTGAGATTCGCGTACGGGAGATGACGCTTGGTGAGGTGCCGCTCCCTGAGGAACAGGTTGATCACGAGGCCTTGATCGAGAAAGGGGCCGATCTGCCGGTGGCCGTGGTGAGCGTCTGCGATCAGGGCGAGGGCATCTTACCCGAAGAGCAACATAAGATCTTTGAGAAGTTTGTCCGCGCCTCACGGACCCTGACTACGCCCGTGCGTGGCTCCGGGCTGGGCCTCTATATCTGCCGCCGCTTTATTGAGGCAATGGGGGGCAAGCTCTGGCTGGAGCGCAGTGTCCCCGGCGAAGGCTCGATCTTTAGCTTTTATCTACCGCGTACTAGTCCACCACCCGAAGCCCGCGAGCAGGAGGAGGAAGAACCAGCCAGCAATCATGAAGAGTCTGCCTGATGTGCTGATTGTCGACGACGATCCGCTCATCCGTGAGATGATGATCGATATTCTTGAATTTGAGGGCTATCGCCTGCGCACGGCTCGCAATGGACAGGAGGCCCTGCAGGTATTGCAGGGTGAGGGGCGCTACGTGGTCTTTCTTGACCTGCTGATGCCGGTCATGGATGGCAGTACGCTTTGCCAGCGACTGGCCACGCAGCCAGAGCTGCGCCGTCGCCACCGCATCATTCTGATGTCGGCTATGGATCGCCTGGCCGAAGCCTCTTCCTTGCAGGCCGATGGCCTGATGCCAAAACCCTTCTCGGTTGAGGATGTTCTGCAGGCCCTCGCTCCCTTTCGCTCTCTCTCGCCGTGAACGTTGATTTCTCAGATCAGTCTTCCTCCTCCCCGTCCTCTGTTGTCCTGTCGCCTACAATAATATATGAAAGACAACAGAGAGCCACTGCTGATCGGGAGCGGCCTGCATGAACCCAACCAGCATGTTTACGGCCTTAAGTATATTTACAACATTTGCCAGCATTATACCGGTTTATCACTTTGTCTATCGCTTTCTGCACATCGCGCCTTTCATCCAAGGGGAGGGGCCTGACCTACTGCTGTATCCCAAGAGCCTGCACCAGGAGAGGCAGGGCCACAAGGCGCAGGCAACTGCTCTGGCGCGCCGCGCGACCGTTTATCTCCACCGTGGCCAACCCCAGCGGGCTATTGAGCTTTATAACCGTGCGCTCGCCCTTGCTGACGATGAGGCAGGCCTTTATCTAGGTCGTGGGGAAGCCTGTTATCAGGCCGGGCAATACCAGCAGGCCTTGAGTGACTGCGAGCGAGCTTTGCATCTTTTGCCCATGCTGGCCGAGGCGCATTATCTACGTGGACGCGTCTGCGCGCGTCTGGCCGCCTATCACCAGGCGCTTGCAAGCTATACACGTGCACTGGAGCTTGAGCCACGGCTGGCCGCCGCTATCTACCCGGAGCGGGCCTCTCTCTATCAGCGGCTTAAAAAGCCTCATGCAGCGCTGCATGACTACTGTCGTGCTCTGGAGTATCATCCGCAGGAGGCCTCCCTCATTTTTCAACGCGCCTTACTCTACCTGCATCTGCGGGAGCCGCGTCAGGCCATTGCCGATTTGAACAGCGTGCTGGAGGCACGCCCCAACTTCGCTTGTGCTTATCACTATCGCGCCCTGGCCTCTCTCTATTTGCACGATCTCAGGCGAGCACGCCAGGACTGCCAGCGGGCTATCACGCTTAATCCGATGCACATTGATCATGGCTGGCTGGCCTGTTGGGTCGCTCTTTGCGAAGAGCGCCCAGACGCCGCTATGGCTGAACGTCTGGAGGCCCTGGCGCGCAATGCACCAGAGCAGTACGTGGCCCTGCTTTGTTGGGCAGTCAGCGCCTGGATACGGGGAGAGCAGGCGGCGGCGCAAGCAGCTCTCAGCCGGGCCCAAGCCTGTGTCGGCCCCGATGAGCATTGGGATGCCCCCTTCTGGCAGGCCGTTATCTGGGCCACAGTCGGATGCGAGGCCGATGCTCATCAGGCCTTGCACGAAGCCCTTATCCGTGGGCTGCCCCTACCGTTGCTCTCTCCGCTGCGCTGGGCTCATCCCGCCTTTTATGCCCACTACGCTAGCGCCTTGCTTGAAGCCTGAAACAGGTGCGCTTGAGCAACAAGCCCGGCCAGAGCCTAAAGCAGTAGCATCGCGTCGCCAAAGCTGTAGAAGCGGTAACGCTGACGGATAGCCTCTTGATAGGCTTTCTCAATCAGAGCCTTGCCAGCAAAGGCACTGACCAGAAGGATCAGCGTCGAGCGCGGCAAGTGGAAATTGGTGATCAGGGCATCCACAACCTTGAAGCGATAACCAGGGGTAATAAAGAGGTTGGTGTGGCCATGATAGGCGCGCACCTGGCCATTGAAGAGGCTGGCCACACTCTCGAGCACGCGCACCGAGGTGGTGCCCACCGCCACGACACGTCTCCCCGCGCGCCGCGTCTCGTTGATCAGTTCCGCTGTGGCCTCGTCAATATCGATTTCCTCGCTATGCATCTTGTGATCACGCACATCTTCTACATCGACGGGACGGAAGGTATCCAGGCCAACATGAAGGGTCACAAAGCCGATCCGCACTCCCTGAGCGCGCAGACGATCAAGTAGCTCCGGCGTAAAGTGCAGGCCAGCCGTGGGAGCCGCCGCTGAGCCAGCGATGCGCGCGTAGACCGTCTGATAGCGCTCAGGATTGGCCAATGGCTCATGAATATACGGCGGCAAGGGCATGCGCCCAATCTCTTCGATAACCTGGGCGACCGCTGGCGGCGTAGCGTGGCGTTGGGCCAGGAGAGTTAGATATTCTGGCGTCAGGGTAAAGCGAATGAGGCGTCCTCCGGCTTCAGTACGTCTCAGAATCTCGCCTTGCAGGCGCGGCGGCAAACCCGCTGCCTGATCATCGCCGAAGAGGATGCGCGCCCCTTCGCGTAGACGCCGTCCAGGGCGGACCAATGCTTCCCAGGTATCAGGGCCAAGGTCGGCCCGCTGAGCCAGCAATAATACTTCAACTGCTCCACCGGTGCCTTCGCGCTTGCCAAGCAGGCGAGCAGGAATAACGCGGCTCTGGTTAGCGATCAGGAGATCGCCCTCCCGCAGATAGTCGCCGATATCGCGAAAGTGGCGATGCTCTAAGGCTCCCGTAGCCCGATGCACCACGAGTAGACGCGAAGCGTCGCGGGGCTCAATTGGCTGTTGAGCGATTAGTTCCTGTGGCAGCTCGTAGTCGTAGTCGCTGATGCGGTAGGAAACATTCTCTGTTTCCTGGATCTCTCCCTCAGCAGATCGCTCATGCTGAAATTCTGACGGATTGTTCTGCATCGCTCATCTATCCATTTTTCTCTTTTATAGCATGACAAAGGAATAAGAGCAGCTTTGCCTCCTCTAAGGCGGCGCAGAGAACGGAACTTAAAGCAGAGTTTTTCATGGCTTCTGAAGCCCTGATTCATGATAGCACGTTCGCGTCACCAGAAAAAGTCGAGCGATGACGATGCATCATGGACGAGGCCAGGGAACTCAGGCAAGGAATTAACTATGACAACCTGTCCAAAAGGACAGTTTTCCGCTCTCAGCTATGGCGATATGTCGTTATGAGGAATGCTCCTTCTTTCGAAGTTGTTCTATCTAGATAGAAAGTGAAGAGAGTGTCTCGCTACCACAGCGCCCTACAGTGTAAGGAACAGTCAAAGAGCTATCTTCTGTGGATGCGAGTGCCCTACCACATACCCTTTTCTCGCAGGCTATCCACGCCAGGCCTGGATACACAGCTCAGGATAGTGCCTGCTTTTCTTCTTTGCTGATACAAGAATTTACAATTTTGTATATACTGGGAGATAGTGGGACAGGAAGGATAATGCAGCATCAAGATCTCCAATTGCCAGAACTACGCATATCCCAAGAGAGACAGACGGCTCAGTCCGGTGGACAGCTTGGGCACAACGGTCATAGTGACGAACGGAGGAGGCAAGCGAGGCAGACCATTGCGCTTCCTACGGTGGAACCACGGTCGGCGACTGCCGCCGTCCAGAGCGAGGGGAGCCGCAGCGAGAAAGCAACAGTTATAGAGACCAACAAATGGCTGGTCTTCGTCATTTTAGCTATTGGCGTCTTCATGGCCACCCTTGATGGTTCCATCGTGAATATTGGTCTGCCGGCCATTGCCAGTTATTTTCGCGTACCCCTCAATGGGGCAGTTGAGTGGGTGACGATCGCCTACCTTGTAGCGACGGCCTCCATGCTGCTGACAGCCGGACGGCTGGCCGATATGGTAGGGCAAAAGCCTGTCTGGCTGCTGGGGCTGATCATTTTCACCTTGGGATCGGCCATCTGCGGTGCGGCGCCTTCGCTGCTCTTTCTCGTGATCGCTCGCGGCTTCCAGGGCCTTGGTGGCGCTCTGATGATGGCCATCTCGCCGGCCATGCTGACCAGCGCCTTTCCTCCCTCTGAGCGGGGGCGCGCCTTGGGCCTCAACGCTATCAATGTCGCCCTGGGGGTCAGTGTTGGCCCGACCGTCGGCGGCCTGATTACCACATATCTATCGTGGCGCTGGATCTTCTATGTGAATGTCCCAGTCGGAATCATTGGCCTCCTTGCAACCTGGTTCCTCTTGAAGGAGCGTCATGCCCAGCGTCAGGGACGCTTTGATCCGTTGGGAGCGCTGACCTTGGGCGTGGGCCTGGCTGGTATCACGCTGGCGCTCTCTTTCGGGCAGGAACTGGGCTGGCTCTCACCGTTGGTCCTCGGCAGCCTGCTCGTTGGTTTGGCCGCGCTGGTCGCGCTCTACTTCATTGAGCAGCGCGTTGCGTATCCTGTCATTGACTTTTCACTGCTACGGCGGCGAGTCTTTCTTTCAGCCAATATCAGCCTGATCCTTTGCTTCATGTCGCTTTTCGCAGTGAGCTTTCTGATGCCGTTCTACCTGGAGCAATTGCACGGCTTTCCAACAGAGGTGGCCGGTCTCTTGCTCACGCCGCTGCCCATCACGCTCGCCTGCGTTGCGCCGATCAGTGGGAGTCTGGCGGACCGGATTGGTTCGCGCTGGCTGGCGGCCAGTGGACTGGCGATTTCCTGTCTAGGCTTGATTTTGCTGAGCCAGCTCAATGCCCACAGCTCGCTCTGGGATATCATTTGGCGCCTGGTGGTGACCGGTATGGGACAGGCCATTTTCCAGTCGCCCAATAGCAGCGCTCTGATGGGCGATGCTCCTCGCGAGCAACAAGGCAGTGCTTCAGGCTTCCTGGCAACGGGTCGTACTATGGGACAGAGCATCAGCGTAGCGCTCGCCGGTGCGGTCTTTACCAGTCTTGGGGGGGCTAACGCCGGCCTGCAGCTAGTGATGCTACGCGCTCACGGTACGCTCTCTGCTGCGCAGGCCGCTGCACTTGAGCAAACCTTCAGCCACGCCTTCCAGAGCGCTTTGTTGGTCTGCGCTCTGATCGCCGCCATTGGCGTAGGGACATCGCTGGTGCGCGGCAAGGAGGAGCGGCGAGGACAGGGGGTCCATCTGGCCGAGTCAGGTCACTAGGCCTCGCCATCGCTCTCAGCCCAGGTCTTGACTCCTCTCTATGGCACTGCTAGACAGGGGGAAGTCTCGCTGAGAGTCGAGACCTCTCTTTTCCAGCTTTTTTGCTGCTATGATTAGAGCAGGATCATCTTCGTAAAGGAAAGTTGGAATACGTCTATGACCCTTCCACAGGCCGTTTTGCTCTTCCTGGCTGCGGTGCTCGGCGGCATGCTGAATTCAGTTGCCGGCGGCGGCAGCTTCATCGGCTTTCCGGCCCTGATTTTCACAGGCGTACCTTCTATCAATGCTAACGCGACCAATACAGTGGCGCTCTGGCCCGGCGTCGTGGCCAGTGCTGGAGCCTACCGCAGGGAGCTGGCGCGCCAGCCGCGGGCTTTGATCCTGGTGCTGGGCGGCACGAGCCTTATCGGGGGAGTACTGGGCGCGCTATTACTGCTCCGTACTCCGCAGCAGACCTTTACTTTGCTGATTCCGCCCCTGCTGCTGATCGCCACCGTGCTTTTCGCCGCCAGCCCCCGGCTGACCGCCCTCTTGCGCCAGCGACGTGCGGCAGCTCTACCGGCGACCCCTGTAGCGACCTCCGATCTAGCTCAAGCTCAGGCGAGGACTCTCTCCGCCGAGCTGCCAGCTACCAGTACGCTGGCCATGAGGATGGAGAAGCTTTCTCCTTCGAAGCTGGTTACGGTTTCTTTTTTCCAGCTTCTCATTGCTACTTACGGGGGCTATTTTGGCGGCGGCATCGGTATCTTGATGCTGGCCACGCTAGGCATGATGGGCATGGAAAATATCCACGAGATGAATGGCCTCAAGACCTTGCTGGCCGGCTTGATTAATGGGGTGGCAGTGGTGACTTTCGCACTGGCCGGAGCGGTCTTCTGGCCTCAAGCCTTGCTGATGGTGGTCGGGGCCGTCATTGGCGGCTATGGGGGCGCCTACTACGCCCGCAAAATCGATCAGCGCTGGGTACGCCTCTTCGTTACTTTGGTCGGTGTGGCTATGACCCTGTACTTTTTCATCAATATTTATATCCTGGGACACAGCGGCAAGTAGCTCGTCAGACCTCAGCGAGGAGATACCTCAAGTCTGTCCGCTACTAGGTCAGCCAGCCGGAGCGGAGCAGCGAGCGACCGGGGTAAGGAGGGGAACTTTTTGGGCGCGGGCGCCGTCCTTTGCTTCGGATGATCACCGACCATATCATGTGCGAAGGAGGTGCCCCGCCTATGTCTCTGCTTCCTCTCTCTCGCCTCTGGAAGTGGTCCTGTGCCGCCGGGCTGTTGCTGCTGCTCACCTTGCTACAGGCTCAGCCGGCCCTGGCTTGCGGTGGACTGGTGGCTCCCAATGGCAGTGTACGCCTGCAGCGCGCCACTACCTTGGTCGCCTGGCATGATGGCTTGGAGTATTATCTCACCAGCTTTACGTATCAGGGAGATGCCAGTCGCCTGGGTTGGATCGTACCCTTGCCAACGGCTCCGCTGAGTATCCAGGAGGGAGGCGCCTGGACCCTACAACGCCTGGGCCTGGAGGTGCAGCAGCGTCTACTTACGCACGGGGAATCAACAGGCGTGCAGTTCAGCGCGGTTGGCGTCCAGGTAGTGCAGCAGGTAGAGATTGCAACTCTCAATATCACTGTGGTCAAAGGGAGTGGTGCGGCTGTTCTCGACTGGGCAACGCAGCATGGCTTTCTGCTCGACGAAGAGACACGAGCCCATCTGCTGGTCTACGGACAGGCAAGCCCTTTTTTTATGGCCGTCCAGTTTGATGCCACCCAGGCCCATAAGCGCGGTTTGACCCAAGGAGATGGCACGCCACTGCTGATTACGATGCGCTTACCTCGGCTCTGGGTGCCTCTGGAGGTGCTGGCCATCGGGACCGATACGGTTAATGCCGATCTGTACTTGTTGACCGATCAGCCGCTCTACACCAGCGATTGGGCCTATCATCTGGGACTGTCCCCCGTAGGGAAAGAGGTGCCCGGAGCCCCAGGCTTACAGGTCCTCTTTCAGGAACCAGTGAACGAGGGCCTGTATCATGACCTGGTGACCGATCGCCATATGGGGTGGGTCTGGCCAAAGAGCTGGCTCACCTATCTGAGTTTAGTTGCGCCGGCTCCACAGGTCACCTACGATTTGCAGGTTACTCCCCAGCCCGGATTGATGCAGGGTGTTCCTTTCGGTACCTCAGTGCAGCAGTTGACCCAGATCCCCTTTGCTCGCCTGCCAGACTGGTTGCCTGCCTTGCCTCAGGGCACATTGCCAGTCTTACTTGAGGCTGTCGGGCTGTTGCTCATGATTGGTGGGCTGTGGCTCTGGCACTCTCGCCATAACAGGAGCGGTATAGCAGCAAGAACTTTCTCCCTTCGTAAGTGAACAGCTTCACCCACATGTAAGCACTACTAGGCCTCACGAAGAAAGTTGGCTGGCAGGGTGCTGATGTTGGCCCTGCCAGTCAGACCTATAACACGCGCGCACAGAGTCGACAGGGAGAGCTGATCTATTTCTGCAGGTTGACCAGATCATTCACGCCCAATGGAGCAATTTCAACTCCTATCCCCATGCTCATCTTTTGCTATATCAGAGGAGGCAATTCTATAGATATTACATTATTTATATAATCACTATCCCAGGCTATCCGCCTGCTTGATAGCAAGCGAACTGCAAAAACCAGGAGCGTTCTCACGATGGTAACAAGCCCATTTG
>NZ_JADGHT010000246.1 GCF_019683755.1 Thermogemmatispora sp.
GATCCCCCCAGATCTAGAGAAAGTTTCAAATCACCCGGATGGGAGGATGGAAGGAGAAGAAGACAATGGCCACAACGAATCAGGGAAACACAACTCGCAGCAATACACAGTCAGGTTCAACAGGATCACTGAGTGTCTTGAGTCGGCAGTCAGGTTCATCTCACCATTCATCGGTTGGGGTTGGACCCAAGTTCGTGCCGGCTCTAAGCGAAGATGAGGCCATCGGTCAGGCTCGCTTGCTCAAGGCACTGGCTGACCCCACGCGCCTGCGCATCCTGAGCCTGTTAAGTCGTTATGAAGGGGAGGTGTGTGTTTTTGAGATCGTGGAGAGCTTCACTTTGGAGCAGCCGACTATCTCGCATCATCTCCGTATTTTGCGAGATGCGGGGCTGGTAGATTGCCGTAAGAAAGGCCTCTGGGCTTACTATTACGTGCGTCGCGAGGCCCTCAACCGGGCGCGCGATGTGATCAGCGGCATTGTCTCTTAGCCTGGCCGCATCCCCTGGGTCAGGTTGCTCTAGTGCCTATCTGGCTGAGGCTGTGAGGCTGGCGGCTGAGATGGAAGAGTCTGGAGGCTCTTTCTAGCGTGAGTGGCTCTTTACTGACACTGGCATCTGCGGCCCTCGTTAGCTCCTAACTGAGGAGGTGATCCTCCTCTGCGCGCGGCCATCCTTGGGAATGCGTCGCTGACCTTGTCCCTTTTCCTCAGAGTGCCAAGGGGTGAAGGGGACAGGCAAGAAACTCACTTGCCTCGGGCTGGTCAGCAGGAAAGCGCCCTGGCGTGCGCAGGGGCCGTGTTCTCTGAGAAGAGCTGCTGAGTCTCTACTGCAGCGACGGCTGGGGTTCGAGTCCAGGCTCGGACTGTCAAGCTGCCAGACCTGCTGCGCTACCTGCCTCGCGTGGGGGCTTCCACTGCAGGAGAGGCCGCTTGGTATCCGCTGCAAAGCAAAGCCGGGATAAGGCCTTCTCTTTGCAGAGAACGCCCCCAAACTTGCCGAACTTGTCAATCCCCCCCTTGACAAGACTCGAAATTTTTTGTATCCTACAAGGCGGAAACGCTAAGTAGCCAATGTGCCTGTAGCTCAGTGGATAGAGCGTTGGCCTGCGGAGCCAAAGGTCAGAGGTTCGAACCCTCTCAGGCACGCCGAGAAAGGTCCTGGCTATCACTCATGGCCAGGACCTTTCTTTTTCTTTCTCTTTGGCTTGACTGTGACTAGACTTGGCCGCTCTCCCTGATCTCTGATCCCACTCCTGGGCTACTTCGCAGAGGCAGGGGCTGGGTTGCAGCGCTCCCTCCTCCCTGGTACAATGAAAATCACATGGCTGCGGGACAAGCCTGGCTGTAGGGCCTTGCTGACTGAGCGGCACTCCCTTATACCTGCTGGCTGATGTGCCGCCTTAGCTGTTCATCCTGTCCTGCCTGCCGGTGAAATGTGGCCGTGACTCAGAGTTGGTTTACTCGCTACCTGGACTGTGCGCGCTGGCGTCTGGCCTGGGAGCGGCTTGCCGCTTGTTTCCAGGTGCTGGTGCTCTTTGGCCTGACAAGATACCGCCTATTTCTATGGCGACGTCGGCTCCTGCTCTGGTGGCGGCCATCTGAATCTGTGGGGAATGCAGCTACTGCAAGCTCGATGAGAAATAAACAAACCTTGCTCTTCGTGCGTCATGGTCAGACTTCCTGGAACGTCGAACATCGCCTGCCTGGACGTTTGCCTGGCATCCCTCTGACGGATCAAGGAAGGCAGCAAGTGGCACGTCTGGCTGAGGCCTTGAGTGTCTTACCAATTAGTGCAATTATCAGCAGCCCTCTGGAGCGGGCACGCGAGACGGCAGAAATTCTTGCCCAGGGACGGGGTCTGGAGGTCTGGCTGGAGCCTGATCTGATGGATACAGATGTAGGGCACTGGGCTGGTGAGCGCTACGATGAGCTATTGAAACAAGATCCTGCCTGGAAAGCCTTTGTGCATGATCCGACAGTGGCCCCAACCCCTGATATTGAGACCTTTCCCCAGGTACAGCAGCGTGCCGTCGCCGCAGTAGAGCGCTGGCGTCAGCGTCCCGAGGTGGGAGCCTGGCCACTCTTTGTGGCTCATGCTGATGTGATCAAGCTGCTTCTGGCTCACTATAGTGGCCTACCTGCTGGCCGGGCACCGCTGCTGATGATCGACAATGCCTCGGTGAGTATTGTGGAGTTGGAGGGTGAGTTCCCTCCTCGTCTGGTAGCGGTTGGCTGGACTCCACGTCCGGGCTGGCTGCGGGCGCCGGTAGCTCCAACGCCAGCAGCCTCATGCTCCTCATCTACGGCGACCTCATCCGGTGGTGGCGGCCAGTCTGGGGAAAAAGGTACAATAGAAGGAGAGGCTTAGCGCGCTGTCTGGCTGTCGTGTATGCTGAGAGAGAGCTGGAAGGAAAGAAGCAGCATGTTTGATCCGCGAGATCCCTACGAGCGTTACTGGTGGCATTATGAGTCACGCCGTCCGCTCTCGATTGCGCAGATCATTGCCCTAGGCTCAACTGATGCGGAGACAGTCGCTCTGATCTGGTTAATGCTAGAGCATGGCGCTTCTCTCACCGTGGCTGGCCCGACCGACCCTCAACCTGGCGTTGGTAAGACAACGACGCTGAATGCTTTGCTCCAATTTCTCCCCGAGGGGACGGCGCTGGCCTATATGTCCGGCATGTATGAGGATTTCTCTTTCACGCGCTTGCCGGAGGTCGATCCTGCTCGCACTTATGCTCTCTGTAATGAGGTCAGCGATCACTTGCCGATCTATATGTGGGGACGAGTGGCCCGCCGCTATCTGCGGCTGCCCGCTCAGGGCTTCCATATCGCGACTAGTGTCCACGCTGATACCATCGACGATGTCATTCGCATGTATCGTCGCGATCTACGTCTGGAGGCGGAAGATGTGCGCCGTCTGGGCCTGGTGATCAATATGGGCCTGGTTGGCCGTATCTATCCACCTCGCCGTCGCTGGTTCACTACCCATTATCTGCATCCTACCGCCCCACCTGATCGGCCTGACGAGATCGTCAAGCTGCCTCTTTCCATCTGGGACCCTGAGCACGATAGCTTTGAGCATGCTGATGCCTGCGTTATTGATGAGCTGGCTACGATCGCCGGCCTATCCTCTCAGGAATTCCGGGCCGCCTTTAAGCGCCGTGTGGCTTGCCTTCAGGAAATCTCTCAGGGTCGTGGGATCGATATGAACGAAATGTTCGATGCCATTGAGAGGGTGCGTCGGCAGGAGCGCCAGCAGCGCTCCTGAAGGGCCTCGGCCTGCAATGGGCGGTCCGGTCCGGCTCCAGTGGGAAATATCTGCGCTTTGTCCGCGTGTTCTATGTAATGGCTACAGCATGGCGCTGTAGCCTTCATGGTACCTTGTCGTCTTCCACCTGCCTTTCAGGAGGGGAAAGGAGGGATGCCTGTGTCCGCGCATCTGCTCTTGCTAGCAACTGAAGGACGCTGGCCCCGCATCTGCAACTCATAAGGGGATCTTCTAATTCTGAATGAGGAGAAGGAGTCTGCGTGTTATGAGGCATGCTATTGCCATGCTCTGCGTCCACACGTCTCCGCTGGATATGCCGGGACAGACGCCGGACGCTGGCGGCATGAATGTCTATATTCGTTCGCTGGCCCGCGAGCTTGGTCAGCGCCAGATTGCTGTTGATATCTTTACCCGCCGCACTGATGAGCATCTTCCTCCCATTGTTCCGCTTGGAGCGCGTACACGGGTGATCCATGTTGAAGCCGGCCCGGTAGCGCGTCTGCCAAAGCAGGATCTCTATCCCTACCTCCCTCAGTTTTGTGCCGCTGTTGAGGCTTTCCGTCTGGGTGAGGGTCTGACCTACGATCTTGTGCATAGCCACTATTGGCTCTCTGCATGCGCTGGGCTGGAGCTGGCACGACGTTGGAGTGTCCCTCACGTGACGATGTTTCATACCCTGGCTCGTGTGAAATTGCTGAGTGATCCGTGCAGTCAGGAGCCTCCGCTCCGCGCGCAGATGGAAACGCGTATTGTCTCCGCGGTCGATCGCATTGTGGCCGCGACTGCTGAGGAACGCTGGCATTTGCTCAATCTCTATGCAGCTTCGCCCAGGCGCATTAGTGTCATTCCCTGTGGCGTTGATCTGCGCCATTTTGTCCCCCAGGATCGTTTCCAGGCCCGTCAGCGGTACCATTTGCCCCTTGATCGTCCGCTAATCCTCTTTGCCGGACGCCTGGACCCTTTTAAGGGGCCGGACCTGCTCCTCCAGGCCTTGGCTCTCATGGAAGAGAAAGTTGAGGCCGTCATTGTCGGGGGCAAGCTCCGGGGCGATCGGGAACTTCAGCGCTTGCGCCGGCTCGCTGCTTCTCTCGGGTTGACCTCGCGGGTGCATTTTCTTGGAGCGTTGCCGCCTTGTGAAATGCCTTTTATCTATAGCGCCGTCGATGTGACGGTTGTGCCATCCTGTAACGAAAGTTTTGGTCTGGCGGCCGTCGAGTCGCTGGCTTGCGGAACACCCGTGGTTGCAACGCGCGTCGGGGGATTGGCTGCCATTGTCCGCCACGGAGAAACTGGCTATTTAGTGCCGCGTTGCCCGAGCTTCTTCGCCGAGCGCCTGGATTTTATGTTGCATCATCCTCTCTTGCTAGCTCAAATGCGCCGAGCTGCGCGTCCCTCAGTGATGCGTTTCAATTGGCAGCAGATTGCTACTCAGGTGATGACTGTCTACGCTGAGCTGCTCAGTGATACGCGCTGCCTGCTAGCGCAATAGGAGAGAGTGAACGGCCTGTCATCCTTGGGCCGTGATTGCCCTGTCTAGAGGATCAGGACAAGCCTCTCTCGAGCACAGTCTGGCTATGGCTGGCGCGAGGTAGGTACGCATATAACGAACGAGGCTATAGGGAGGAGAGGCGAGCTATGACGCGCGCACGTCTACGGGACCTGGGCATCGCAATAGGGCATTTACCCCCAGGTCCTTTCAATGCCATTACCGATGTACCGGGGGTGCTGGTGGGCCATTGTACCCTGATCTATGATGAGCCGCGGGTGGCGCGCACGGGGGTCACGGTGATTGTGCCGCGTGAGGGAGAGATCTGGACTGATCAGGCCTTTGCCGGCTATTTTAGTCTCAATGGCTGTGGCGAGATGACCGGTACGGCCTGGATTGAAGAGGCCGGCTTGCTCCATACACCCATTGCCATCACCAATACAAATGCCGTGGGAGTAGTGCGCGATGCTCTCTGCGCCTTCCCCGCAGAGCAGCGGGGAGCAACAGCTCTGGCGGCGGCCTCGTCCTCCTGGACCGGGGCCTTGCCCGTGGTGGGGGAGACCTGGGATGGCTGGCTGAACGATATTGCTGCCTTTCATGTGCGCAAGGAGCATGTTTTTCAGGCCCTGGCTGCGGCCCGGGGGGGAGCTGTCCCCGAGGGGAACGTAGGTGGTGGTACAGGAATGATCTGCCATGAGCTGAAAGGGGGAATTGGGACCGCCTCACGCCTGGTCGAGTTAGGAGAAGCACGCTATGTGCTGGGGGCCCTGGTCCAGGCCAACTATGGTACGCGCCATCTACTACGCATTGACGGGGTGCCGGTGGGTCGCGAACTCGGCTATGAGCTGGTGCCCAGTCCCTGGACCTCCCCGCCACCTGCTTCCGGGCACGCAGAGGCCGGCTCTATCATCGGCATTGTTGCCACTGATGCGCCGCTCTTGCCCTTGCAGTGCAAGCGCCTGGCTCGCCGCGCTGCGCTTGGACTGGCACGCGTAGGTGGCATTGCCAGCAACGGCAGTGGGGATCTCTTTCTCGCTTTTGCCACCGGCAACCATCTGCCTGCAGGACAACAGCAACCCTACGCGCTGACAATGCTGCCTCATGATCGACTTGATCTCCTCTTCGAAGCTGCTGTTGAGGCCGTCGAAGAGGCCATTCTCAACGCGCTCACCGCGGCTGAAACGCTCAGCGGCTGGCAGGGCCATACAGCTTATGCTTTGCCTTTGGACGAGCTGCAGCGCATCATGACCCGTTATCGTTAGTTGCCTGCTGTCCGCGCGCAAAGGGACGCAAGTAGTCGGCAAGCCGTGGATGCAGCGTGTGTAACATGGCCAGATCCTCCTGACTAAGAGGACGGATCATAGCTAGCAATAGGGCTGCAGCGGCCAGATAGACTAAACCTGTGAGAATAAGCGTCGGGAAATTGTGCGGACGCAACAGCAACGAGGGGGTAGCTGCCAGGGCCAGCCCTAGCAGCAGACGCAAGGTATAGCCTAGTGGGTAACGTTCTGGCAGCAGCCGCCGGAGGAAGCTGAGCAAGAGAGCGCCACCAATGACCTGAGCGAGCCCGTCAGCGATCAGGGCGCCTGCTGGCCCCCAGCGCGGGATAAGGATGATACCCAGGATGATGAGCGAGAGCAAGCTCACCCACTGGCCAAGTACCACTTGCCAGGCTCTCCCTACCACATAGAGCGTCGACTGATGAACGCTGGTACCAAGGGTTCGAATCAGAATTTGAAAGATCAGGAAGAGAGCCAGGAGTGGCCCAACAGGTTCATAGCCCTGGTAGAGCAGATGGGCGATGAGGGCGGCGTTGAAGAAGCTGAAGACCAGTACGGGGGCGGCGAGGAGTGTCTCAATCTTGATAAGAGCCTGCCAGGAACGCGCGAGACGAGAGTAGTTCTGGCCAACGAAGGCCGCCGCCAGCGCCGAGCCAGCAACGCCGCCAAAACCAGTCACCATGAGCAGGCTGGCAGTATGACCAAGCTGATAAGAGAGGTTGAAATAGCCGATTTCTGCCAGCGGCACGGCGAAGCTCCCCAGCATGATAATGACCGTTTGCTTGAGCAAGGCTCCAGACACGAGGTTCGTCAGCCAGGCTGAAAGACCCAGGCGGATCACTGGTTGCAGCGGCTGATGGTAGCTCGCTCCGCGTTGGAGTAAAAGGGGAGCCTGCCAGATCAAAAAAGCCGCGGCGCTGGCGAGAGAGACCAAAGCTTGCATCCAGAGCAATCCGTCGACGCTGCCGCCCAGTCGCAGTACCAGATAG